>DATJWZ010000450.1:0-4940 GCA_035500795.1 Candidatus Eiseniibacteriota bacterium
AATTCGCAGCGCAGCGTCGGCTACGGCGATGGAATCTATCGCTCGGATGACGGAGGAAAGAGTTGGAAAAATCTTGGGCTGAAGAAGTCGGAGCACATCGGCCGCGTAGTCGTAGACCCGCGTGACTCGAAAGTCGTGTACGTGGCGGCTCCGGGACCTCTCTGGGGACCAGGTGGCGACCGCGGTCTCTACAAGACGACGGACGGAGGCAAGACCTGGAAGGCCGTGCTGACCGTCAGCGAGAACACAGGCGTTAACGATGTAGTCCTGGACCCTTCCAATCCTGACATTCTTTACGCGTCCGCATATCAGCGGCGCCGCCATGTCTTCACGCTGATCGACGGCGGCCCGGAGAGCGCCATCTACAAGTCGACCGACGCGGGTGCGACGTGGAACAAAGTTTCGTCCGGGCTGCCTTCGGTCGATATGGGACGAATTGGACTGGCGGTTTCGCCAGCAGATCCGAATGTTGTGTATGCCGCTGTTGAAGCCGCCGACGGCAAAGGCGGAATCTTCCGTTCGAGCGATAAAGGCGCGAACTGGGAACGGCGAAATGAATTCGACTCCGGCGCGATGTACTACGCGCGCATCGTGCCCGACCCCAAGAATGTCGACCGCATTTTCATCATGAACGTGGAACTGCGCGAGTCGACCGATGGCGGCAAGACATTGCAGAAGGTAAACGAAGTCAACCATCACGGGGATAACCACGCCATGTGGATCGATCCCGACGACACCAAGCACTGGCTGCTCGGCTCCGATGGTGGCATGTATGAGACGTGGGACGACGCGAAATCATGGCAGTTCAAATCCAATCTGCCCACCATGCAGTTCTACGATCTTGCATTGGATAATTCGCTTCCTTTTTACAACGTGTGCGGCGGTACGCAGGATTACTTCTCCTGGTGCGGGCCCACGCATACGCGCAACGTCAACGGCATTATGAACAGCGACTGGTTCGTCACCACTGGCGGAGATGGATTCCGTTCGGCGGTCGATCCGCAAGACCCGAACACGACTTATGCCGAATCGCAGTACGGTGTTCTGATTCGCTACGACAAGCCGACCGGGCAGGAACTTCTCCTGCAGCCGAAAGAAGGCAAAGGCGAGCCTCCGCTGCGGTGGAACTGGGATTCCCCGATCATCATTTCTCCGCATTCGCACACACGACTGTACTTCGGAGCTAATCGATTGTTCCGTAGCGATGATCGCGGCGATACGTGGAAGCCAATCTCCGGCGATCTAACTCGCCAACTCGATCGCAACAAGCTGCCAGTCATGGGAAAAGTCTGGGGACCCGACGCCGTAGCGAAGAACGCCTCGACTTCCTTCTATGGAAACATCGTAGCTCTTGCCGAATCGCCAAAGAAGGAAGGTTTGATTTATGTCGGCACCGATGACGGCTTGATTCAGGCCACGCAAGACGGCGGCGGTTCGTGGACGAAGTATGAGAAATTCCCGGGCGTTCCCGAAATGACATATGTGTGCCGCCTGACGGCCTCATCGCACGATGTCAACACCGTTTACGCCGCGTTCGAGAACCACAAGAACGAAGACTTCAAGCCGTATCTATTGAAATCGATCGACAATGGCAAAAGCTGGACGTCGATCGCTAGCGACCTACCCGAAAACGGCCCCGTGCTCGCCTTCGCAGAAGATCCGGTGAACGCGAATCTTTTATTCGCTGGAACCGAATTCGGTGCCTACTTCAGCATTGACGGCGGCGGACACTGGGTGCGGCTGAAGGGCGGCCTGCCGACGATTGCGGTGCGAGACATGCTGATCCATCCGCGCGAGGGCGATCTAGTGGTCGCGACATTCGGACGCGGATTCTATGTACTCGATGACGTTACGCCTCTGCGGCAGATGAGAGCTGACGCAATCCAACAGGCTGCTGCCTTGTATCCCGTAAAAGATGCGCTGATGTATGTCGAGCGCCATCCGCTCGGAGGGCCGCACAAGGGATTTCAGGGCGACGCATTCTTCACCGCCGATAATCCGCCGTATGGCGCCGTCTTTACCTCGTACTTGAAAGAGAAACTCAGAACGAAAACAGAGAAGCGTCAAGACGCAGAAAAAGATGCGGGCAAGAAAAACGAAACGCTCCCTTACCCATCGAATGATGAACTTCGTGCGGAAGCGGAGGAACCGAAGCCCGAAGTCTATTTTATGATTTACGATGACAGCGGCGCGCCTCTTCGCCAAGTCGAAGGCTCGTCCGATGCGGGATTCCATCGCACGGCTTGGGACCTGCGCTACCCGGCATCGAAAGTAGTGCAGCACCATGATGACGACGAGGGTGACGGCGATTTCCGCGATGCCACCGATCAGGGGCCACTTGTCGTCGCCGGAACCTACTCAGTACGCATGTTCCAGAAAATCGATAGCACCATAACCGAATTGGGCGGACCACAAACCTTCAAGGTCACAACCGAGCAATCCGCTTCCATGACACCGGCCGACCGGGCAGCACAAGAAGCGTTCCTCCGGAAAGCGTCGCGGCTCTATGGTGCAGTCTACGGCGCCACGCGCACCGCCGACGATGTTTCCTCGCGACTTAAGCAAATCCGCGAGGCTCTCAAGGAAACTCCGGCAATTGAGAAACAACTCGGCCCCACAGCCGATGCGTTGGAGCAACATAATCGCGAGATTCTGCGCGCGTTGCGAGGCGATATCGAGATCGCGAAGAGGAATGAACCGATTCCTTCTTCGATTGGCGATCGCGTCAACACGATCATCGAAGGTGAACGTTTCTCGATGGCGAAACCGACGCAATCTGATGTTGATTCCTATGGAATCGCTGCTGGCGAGTTTGCGGAACAACTAGCAAAACTGCATACGCTGGTCGATGTTGAGCTTGCGAAACTCGAGAAGGATATGGAGACTGCCGGCGCTCCTTGGACTCCGGGGCGGGTGCCGGAGTGGTCGGAGAAATGAAATTCCGATTCCGCTGACGAAGATTTGTTTGCGGATCAGTTGGTGTCAAGTAGCGAACAAGGAAGAAGGTTCCGGCGCGGCTGCCATCGAACTTTGGCCTAAGGCATCCGTATCGCTCTCGGCAGTTCGCGCGCGGGGCGCGCGCGCCACATAGGAACTACGAGTTTGTCGGGAAGCTGATGCCCCAGAATTGCGTCGACTTCTCGTCCTTTTCGACGAACTCGACGCCGTAGGTGGAAATTCCCTGCTTCGCCGCGATGACTGAGACGATTCGGGCAGATACTTCTGCGCCGCGCTGATTCTTCAATGTCACGACTGACCCGACCGGCAGGTCCCGGCTCAATTGCACCGCGGCTCCATGCCGATTCAGGCTTGTCGCCTTGGCTGGCATGGTGAAATTGACTTTCAACTTGTCCTCGCCTGTCATACCAACCGAGGCGTTCAGGGCCATCCGGCTGCTGCGTCGCTTTGAAGCTTGCAAGCGATTTAGGGCTGCCGCAGCGATATGAGTGGGATGTGGTTTGGCGTGGGGATGAGAATGTTTGAAGCTCATGTCGTTCGCAGCACATTAAATCTACTTGCGAGAGGCTGCAACGTACGTTAGTCACCCCTGGTGGTTACCACCATAAGTGGCAGATGGGCCGAAACTTGGCTCCCAGAGCGGGTTCCGGGCTGTGCGGCAGATACCAACTTCTTTTCCGCTGATGAACGCGGATTTCGCGGATTAAGATTGATCCGCATTCGGTATATCTGCGGGATTGTTGTAAATCTTCAGACCGAGTTCTCTGCCCAGTGGTACCATTGCGTCCGCGCCCTCAGATGCACCCCCAACCCTCGAAACAGCGTCGCATTTCTTCAGAAGCCGGACCGCAATGGGATGGAAGATTTCGTTGAAGACTTCATCGCCGATCCTTGTAGAGCCCGCGAGCTTCACGAGCGGGAGCGCAACCCATTCCCCAAGTAGCGGAATGTGACCGGCGCGGAAAATGGCCAGAGCGTGCGACTCCATCATTCAACATTCTTCTGGATTAAAACCGCATCGTCATTCGTGCCAGACCGGTAAGGCCCAGCAATCAGGATCATCACGGATTTAGCTTCGGCTGCAGACACAACGCTCCTTTCACTAGACCAGCGTCGTTGTATTTCTCAACATTTCACGCTGCGAATGTAAAGTGATCATCAAAAGGCATCTTCGGTCGCAATTTCTTGAATAACTCGCTTGCATTGCATGAGTGACACTGTGTTACACTCGCCGCCGACTATTGCTTGCGCTGTGGGGCGCAGCAATCGCCGTGGGGAAATCCTTCTTGTCTCCGTCGGGGGTACTGGGGAATGGGCCTCGCGTTACTGGTTTTGATCTGGCTGATCACCCTGATCAGCACATACTTCTTCGTCGCCAAAACCTGGTGGCTGCCGGTTGGCGCCTCCGCTGCCGCGGGATGGATCGACGGTCAGTTCAAGCTCACCTTCATCATTATGGGCGTTGTGTTCGTAGCGGCTCAACTGTCGCTCGGATACATCGTCTGGAAATACCGTCAGACTCCGTCCTCGCCTCCCGTACAGTACTCGCATGGAAATACGAAGCTTGAGATCTTGTGGACGACGCTGACCACCATCCTGTTCGTCGGTCTGAATCTCATGGGCAGCAGCGTGTGGGCAAGTCAACGATTCGACCCTGCGGAAACGGGAGCGGTGCAAGTCGAAGCAACCGGGATGCAATTTGCCTGGTACTTTCGCTATCCGGGCCCAGATGGCAAGTACGGCGCGACCAGCCCGAAGCTGATGGATCCTTCATCCGGCGGCGAAGCCGCGGTCGGCCTTAACACCTCCGACCCTGCTGCGAAGGATGATGTAGTTGCAGGAACGATGTATCTACCGGTGAATCGCGAGGTTGATCTCAGTCTGCGCTCGGTGGATGTCATCCACGATCTCTTCGTCCCTTCGCTTCGCTTCAAGCAGGATGCGGTGCCCGGTTTGAATATCCACATGCATTTCAAGCCCAC
>DATJWZ010000451.1:0-1830 GCA_035500795.1 Candidatus Eiseniibacteriota bacterium
GATTGCTGGTAGGCGCGGGACAATCCGAACTCCGCCGACGCGTGCAGTTTGTTGATCTTTAGCGCGTGCTCGAAGGCCTCGATCGCTTCGGTAAACTGCTTCGCCTGTGCATACGACGTGCCGAGGAAGTACCAGGTATCCGCGTCGTTGGGATCGATCTCGATAACTTTCTTGAATGCTTCGATGGCGGCTTGCGCGTCGCCCGTATTCTTCGCCAGCAGGCCGAGGCTGTACCACGCGTTTGGAATCTTCGGATCGGCTTTGAGAGCATCTTCGAGCGCCGCTTTCGCTTCGTCGATTTTTTGCAGATTCAGGTACGCGACGCCTTGATTCAGCCGCGCGATTGTCAACTTCGGGTCCGCCTGACTCGCTTCCTGAAACTCTTTCAAGGCCTTCTCGAACAATTGCTGATTCATGTACGCAACGCCGAGATTGTTGAGGCGAGAGGCTTCAACCGGGTCGGGCTTTGCGGCAAACGGAAACAGGCTGAGGGCCGCTAGAATTGCGGTGAGAAGGGCGGCGGAGATTTTCGGAATCATTCCGTTAGAGATTTAACCACAAAGGGCACTAAGGTTCACGAAGGAAAGACTGCAATCGCAAGCTCTTTTACTTTCGTGCAACTGCGTGGTCCTCGTTTTTTGCTGATTGAGTCGAGTAATGCCGGTTTCCAGTAATGCCCTTCCCTTCCTGCAGTGTGATGGTCTGCCCGGCGTTGACGTTCGATAGTTTGTCGATTTGTCCGCTGGGCCACTGAATTTCCAGTTGATCAGCCTTCGCGTGCGCGGCCAGGCCGAATGTTAAGACCAACTCGTGAGCCGCGAGATAGCTCGATCCCGAGCGGAGCATCTTCCATTGCCGGTCATTGCCAGAATAAAGGCGCACGATCGCGCCAATACCGTCGCGGTTCGACTTCGTTCCGACCAACTTGATGCGAAGGCTGTGATTCGTCCCACCTTCGTTGTGGTAGAGATATGCCGGTCCGGCGTTGGTGGTCAGCAAAATATCGGGAAAACCATCGTTGTCAATGTCGCCATATGCCGCGGAGCGCGCGACTTTCGGCGTCGCCAGCGATTTGCCCATCTGTTCGGTGACTTCAGTAAATTTGCCACTGCCGAGATTCCGGAATAGATGCGGCGGTTCGGCATAGCTCACTCGTTTCTGTACGCGTTCAATCTCGTTCTCGATGTGGCCGTCGGCAACGAAGATGTCGGGCCAACCATCGTTGTCATAATCGAAGAAGAAGCACGCGAAACCAAGCGTGACCAGCGTGTCGCGCCCGATTTCCGATTGCGGGGCTTCGTCTACAAAAAGTCCATTGCCTTCGTTGTGATAGAGCGACAACATCTGGTTGGCGAAATTGCTGATGATGATGCTGGCATATCCGCTGCGGTCGTAGTCGGCAGCGTCGGTGCCCATGCCGGCACGCGCCACGCCGTCTTCACTGAAGCCAATTCCGGCAGCCACGCCACGTTCTTCGAACGTTCCGTTCTTCTTGTTGACGTAGAGCTTGTTGGGCTGCGTATCGTTGGCGATCAGGATGTCGGGCCAGCCGTCGTCGTTGTAGTCGAGAATTGTCACTCCCAAACTTTTCGACGTCGGGTCACCGAGCCCCGCTTTCTGGGTGGCGTCTTCGAACTTCCCGCCGCCAAGGTTGTGCCACAGGCGCACGGATGTTCCCTTGTACGACTCCGGAGTGCAGTACGACTTGTGCGCGCCATCGAGCGTGCAGTACAGATCGCTCTCTGTCGTCCACTGCACGTAGTTCGCAACGACCAGATCAAGTTTCCCGTCGCGATCATAGTCGACCCAAGCCGCACTGGTTGAGAATTC
>DATJWZ010000452.1:0-10892 GCA_035500795.1 Candidatus Eiseniibacteriota bacterium
AGGATCGCGGCAGCAGATGCGGCCAGTGCCGTGTAGCCAAACTGACGCCTGCTTACAACGGTTGGGGATTCGACTTTGGGAGTACTTGGGCCGCAAGTCGAGCAGCCTCCGGTACTGCACGAGCCGCATGAATCTTTGGGATTACCGATTATCTGCAAAGGATTTTTCATTGCCTTTCTCTTTTCCTGATTCACGACAGGAATTCATTGGAACCGCACGCTCGGTTCAAAGTTAATAAATGCAGAGAGTCTCTTAATGAAGCCACTTGAAGCCCTTGCTGGGACGGCAGAGCACAGGATGCCTCCAATAAAATGTCGAACACCGCCCCGTCCCGGAGAACTGTCAGTACTACTAGAATGTGATCCGCGATTGTGACGCAAACATCTGGGCTAGCCTGGCTGGCAAGGGCAGTCGTCAAATTTCGGAGTAGTCGAAGGTCAAAGAATCAGCCCAAAGAGAAATGCAGTCAGGAATTATTCTCGCGGTGGGCACGAGCGAAATGATTCCACAAACAATGTCGGCTCCCATGGCCCAAGTAGACCTCTGGAGGGGCAAACCAACCACAGGGCTCGGAGAAGCAAAACTGTCACTCAAATGCAATTGGCGAGGACGGTCTTCAAAGAACGAATGAAGCAGGTTCAGTTTCCAAGCTGGCCGACTCAGGTGCAAGCTGGTGTTGAGTTTGAACCTGAACCCGATCCAGGACGGCGGTCGAGCCTGGTGCGCGGACGAAGTGGGCGTGATGCAGGATCGTGATCTTTTCTAAGTCCTTCCCTGGGCCAGCGGCTGCACCTCCATCCTGGATCTACGCGGCGGTCTCAAGTTCACGAACGGGCGCCTTCTGCTTCAAGATGCGGACAAATTCCCGCATCCACGCCGGATGATCAGGCCAAGCTCGTGCCGAGACCATTGTCCCGTCGACCACCGCTTCGGTATTGACGAATTCCGCACCTGCCGCTTTGATGCCCGGTTCCAGCGCTGGATAGGCAGCCGTTCGCCTACCCTTCAATACCCCGCATGCGGCCAATACCAGTCCAGCATGGCAAAGCTGAGCGACAGGTTTCTGGTTCTCAAAGAAATGCCGGACGATCTTCTGGCAGGCTGAATCATTGCGAATGTATTCTGGCGCCCGACCTCCCGCCGGGATCACCAAGGCCGCGTAGCCTGAGGGATTCACGTCCGCAAAGGCGACATCCGCGTCCCAGCTGTAGCGAAAATGGTAAAGGCTGCGACATTGGTTATGCTCCAGCCGCCAGCTCCTGCGAGAGAGCCAACCGCGTGGATGCATGCACCGTCGCAGCCCTTGATGCGATCACTGCTTTCGCAGTTCCAAACCCCAACTGCTCCTCGCAGAAACAGTCGGTTTTTTCGGGTCTGGCTGCTCTTCAGGTTGCCCTGCCGGGCAGATCACTCAGCCTACTTCGGACTGACAAGGTTTATTTCGTCAATCCTTTCAGCCGTCGACGCCGACCAAACTAAACAGTTGCCTCATCGGTGTCAATGCAATTCTCAGCGTGGAAACGAAATATCTGTGAATGGAATTGTGGAAAACGCAGAAATATGGATTGTTTCTGCTTTCGCTCCGCCCTGCGAGCTGAACCCCTTCGCACGTTCACCCACCACCGGAGGAGACCTGCCATGAGACTCCGTTCCAACGAATTCTGCCCAATTCATAAATCGCTTTCCTGCTGCGGACGGGAGACCCTTCCCAATCCCCGGCTCGTAAGACTAGGAGTTCAGCGGGTCGAAGATCCGCACCACCCGCGAGGACATCGGGAACTGCGATCCCCCGCGGAAATGCCGAAAATTGATGAACCGGAAGGTCCGAGAACAAGGCGGCATCTGCGGGATCTGCCAGGAAGAGTTCACCGACTACGATATCGTCCCAGATCACAAGAATCCAAAAGGAATGGGCGGAGCCTGGAGGGACGATCATCCAGACAATATCCAAGCAACACATTGGTGGTGCAATTCGGACAAAGGGTCAACGCGGATGGACGATTAACGGCCGATCACCGCTTCGACTTTGTGAAGTGTTCTCTAGTAGTAATACTTCGTCTTCATTGTCCATTCACTCTTCGGGTAATGCTCATGCAATAACAGGAACGCCTTCTCCGACCATTTCGTCGTCTCCGCGTCCGTGCACCCGAATCGCGTGGAGCGCACCACAAGGTGGAGGGCCTCGGGCACTCGCTCGTCGTCCGGGTGCAATTTGGCATACGCGAGCACCTCGGCAGCTAGGACGTTGGGCGCAACGGCAACGCCGGCTAGCCTCGCGGTTTCCTCCTTGAGCTGCGCAACCTCGGTCCCCGAAAGATATGCCGGAGCCGGTACGCTCGGATCGCGATCAGCCCGAATACGGCCGCCCCCATCTTTCAATGGCTCACACCACCAGTTGTCGCGGAAATTGTCGATCTCGCCCAAGGTCGCGGACCGCAAGAGTCCCGTCCGCACATACGGGCTCAGCCCCGGATTCCGCAACGTTAGAAAGGCCGCCGCAAAGCGCTTTTGTTCGTTCGTCTTTGCCGACCGGAACGGCTCCATCGTCGTCCACAACGGCTTGTCCAGTTCCTCAATCAGGGGCTGCAGCTGTTCCGCCGCCGCCATGTTTTCCAGCACCGTCGCCCGCGTCCAGGTGCTGCGGGCCAGTTCCCGCCGCAGCGGCGCCGGCAGAGATTCCGACTTCGCCGACTCGACTAGCAACTCAAGAGGCATTCGCTGCGCGAAAATTTCCGCCGAATAGTCGTTGAAGAACGCCTTCTCCTTATCCCGCTTGCCGCGCTCCGTCAGCTCTTGCTCTTCGTCTCCATCGGGAAGGCCATCGCCCATATCCAAGCCGATTTGCGCCGGAACCTCGTCCGCATGGCTGAGAAAATCCGCGATACTGGTGCTCAACCTCTGCCGCTCATCATTAAAGAGATTGCGCGTCCCGTGCGCCAGCTCATCGTCCGGGCAACTGAGCCACATATCCAGCTCCTTCCGCGCGGCCACCTGATCTTTCCCGCGTGCCATCAATCGCAGCGCGTAGTAGCGCACGCTCGTGTATGCAGGAGACGTGCTTGCCACATGCTCCGCCGCCTTCAGCAGTTCCTCAGTGCTCGCGTCCTTCGGGTCGGCAAGATCCAGAGCCGCAATCAGCCATGCCACAGACTTCTCTTCGCGCCACCGCTCCAATGCACGTTTGGCGTCCTCCTGCGCTGCAGGACGAGGCGCTCCCAGCGGATTCTCGTAGGTTCGATCCGTATAGAACGTCTTGATCCAGTCACTCAAGTCCCCGGCCTGCTCGCCGTGCGATACCAGCAGCATGTAGTCCCACAGATGCTGCTTGAAATCCGGCCCCGGATCCGACTTCGCCATCGTTTGCTCCAATTCGGCCACTCGCTTCTCCGGTTCCGTACGAAAACGTACATAGTCCAGCAAGCGTTGCGCCGCCGCGTGCGACGGCTCCATCTTTGGATCGCGCAGCACGGCCTCCAGCTTCGCCTGCGCCGCTCGCAGCCGGTCCTTATCGACTTTCCCGTAATCCGCCGTGCTCAGCGTCGCCTGGCGTACCATCGCCCGCGCGGCAAGATATTCGCCATACCCAGCTAGCGGCGATGAGGGATCCTTCGCAATCGCCTCAAATGCCACAGCCGCTTCGTCAAACCGCCGCTGATAAAACAGCGCCGCCGCGATCTGATAATCCCGATGTGCAAGCAGCACCGGATCGCCCGACGCAAGCGTCTGCGGAATGCCCAGCGCCGTTCCGTCGCAACTTGCGAACACCTGATCCTGAGCCGCAACCCACTCCTTCACCGCCGCGCTTCCCCCTCCATACTTCGCAGCCAGCGCCTCCAGCGTCCGCTCGGCCATCCGGAACGCGTCGGCCGGACAATTCAGAAACACCTGGTACGGCTGCTCCTTAACGACGGGCGCGTACGCGGCGACAGTTTCGAGCCTTGCCACCCCGACCCGTTCCCGCGCCTTCAACCACCCCTCAGCAACGGGATGCTCCTCGGCAAACGGAGGCGGAGTCGGCCCCATGTTTCGGTTCCAAACATCCATCGCGTCGTGCTGCTGCTCCGTACTCAGCTTCATGCCGTTCAAATAACGATAAGCCACGATCAAATAGGATCGCCGCATCGTGGGCAGCACGATTCCCAACTTTCCGGAAGCAAACTCCGACTGCGACGTTTGCGGCGTTCCGCCGGGAACAAAGACCGCCTCGTCAAACCAGGGCCCGCAACCATAGATCGCAGGCGTACAAAGCACAACCATGGCAACGCCTGCAATGAACCACCTCCGCGCACGAAGCGAAACGCCAGGTTTCATCGCCATCATCGCATCTCCCGAAGAAGCTTCTGCAAGGATCGTTCCGTCCACGGAGTAGGAGAAAAAGCGTAGGTCCGTCGCCCCGATGGCAGGTCCGGCCTCGGCTCGTCCAGCGAAACTCCAAGGCTGGTACGGCAGGCGGCTTCCCGGAAGTCGCGCCCCGACCGCATCCAGTTCGTGACCTCGGCCTGACCAGCTCCCATGCGGAACAGCATTGGTACCGCCTCATCAATCGGCAGCCCTGTCATCCATCGGTCGCCGATGCACCAAGAAGTGAGTGCAGTGATCGAAATCGGCATCGATAGAGGCAACCGCTGCCTGAGTTCCACCAGCAGTTTGCGATAGAACGAGCGCTCGGATGTGGTCGCATCGAAGTCCACTTGCAGCGCAACCACCCCGGGCAGTCGGCCTGCTCGTGCAATCTCTCCCGCCACTCGCATGGCGGTCTCGGGGTCGAGCGTGGCCCCGGCCACCGTTTCGATACGCACGACAGCAACCAGACTCGTCTCCTGAGCCACCTGAAGCGGCTGCATCCGGGGACGGTAACTCATTCCCTTTAGCCCCAACCGTACCGTTGCCGCCAGAAAGGCCACTCCTACCCTGGTCGGGTCAAGAAAGCGCAGATCCTCCGGCCGCTCCCACGCCCAGAGAACCAGCAGTGGCACACCATTCATCCCGTGTGTGTCCGCATGCACGGTGTGCGTGTAAAGACACGAATTATTCGAGGTGACAACGCGACTTTCAGAGAATAGCGAGGCCAACAAAACCGCAATGATCACAGTTGCAGCGCAGCGGAAGATGCATTTCATTGTGGTCAAAGCAAGATTGCCTTCATCTTGCCTGTCCCGTTCAAACGTTGCAACCTGCGGTCCAACGTCCTGTGTTTACCGAGTAGGAACGCGGACTTGAGTGCCGCTCACTGGAATTCAGATAAGGTCTGAAGTTAGCCGACTTCTGCGAGTCTGGATGATTCTGCAGTGGCATCGGACAACTTACGGCCGATTATCCGGCGAATAGATCTGATGTTCCGCGACTTACCAAGCGTTCAATGACTTGCCGAGATTGTGGTTTTTGGCTGTGTCGCAAAAGGTTTCGTAACTCCGTTTGCTATGCCGCTGCTTCAGAGGTTGGTAGACGATAATCGAGCGCAGCGCGAACGATTTCCAGTTCTGGGTGCTGATAGTGCATCGCGGTCTTGGTATCGCAATGCCCCATCGTCTTCATAACGGCCGCAAGGTTGCCGCTTCGCATCAGAACTCGCGTACCGTAGTCATGTCGCGCACAGTAAAGAACCAGTTCTTTCGGAAGACCCGCCCTGTTGCGCGCTTGTCGAAAGAGATTGCAAATTGACCTTAGATGCCCTGCACCGGAGCGCTTCGACGGAAATACCCATCCCTCCTGCCTCGCATCGCACCTGACCCGTAGAATCTCGAGGACTCGCCCGCTCATTTGGAACAAGTCGCCGCCCTTCTTCGGTCTTACTGTCTGGCACAAAGATCAGGCGGTTTTGCCAATCCAGGTTTTCGATACGCATCCGGAAGAGTTCTCGTTCGTTCCTCATCCCGGTGTCGCGCATCAAGATGACGATGTCCCTGAAGAGTTCACGAGTTCGTGGGCGCCAGCTGCAAGCTAGAGCCCCTGCCATCAGTTTCCTCTCCGCTTCATCGTCAAGCCGAAGGTGTCGTCCATGTTCTTTCATCATTTTGATTTTCGGAGCGTGGCCAATCACCTTCCACTCCTCCGCTTTGTGCAGCATTCGTCGCAATGTTCGCAAAGCGCAGTTGGCATTTGCAGCTGAGCCAGGAAACTTCAATTGCTCGGCACAATCACTTGTAATCTTGTCGACCCTCAATATCGCAACAGATGTCGACTTCAGCAGCCGCCAGCCGGTGCGGTAAAACTTGCTGGTTTTCTCTTCGAGCCTGCTATGGTTCACCCGATCAAGGAAGCGGTCAGCAAACTCCTGGAGAACAGCGGGTTTGGTTGGAAGTGGGTCGGATCTTTCCATCACTGAAGCCAGTTTCAGGCTCGCAATTTGCAGTGCCCTAACTGACTTCGTTTCCTGGGTTGACGCACGGTAGCGACGGCCTCGCACCGTGAAGTCATACCAATGGAACTGCACTTGGGCTTCTTAAACAGCTTCACGAGTTTCCTCCTTGCTGCCCGCACGGAAGCAACTCGCTTGTTCTGCACAGCAAATGTGAGAACGGCTACATCATAACCGGCACCGGATGGATGCGTTTCCCTCGGAAAATCTCCACGTTCATTCCAATTGCGTCAGAACATGGTTTTCAAGTGGCGGTTCATCGTCTACGGAAAGGGAGTTCCTTGCCCGAGATCAAAGAAGCGTGATACCGCTGTGTTAAACTGCTGAAAGTCTCGGGGTTCTGGGTGAGGAGTATCTCCGCTATCGTGGTGTGCACTGTGATGGCATTGCCCGTCACCGCGCCTCTATTTGCATCTGGAGCGCCGAACGTGCCCGCTTGTTGCCGCCGGAATGGCAAGCACCATTGCATGACATCTGCCGACTCTGCGATCGAAAGCGGTTCGGCCCCATCGATATCGCGCACCCAGGTGAGGTGCCCACAATTCCCCCAGATGATGGGCCCAACGGTCCACGGTCAAATTGGGTTAGGCGTCTCCGCTGCCGTTTATGCCGAGATCATTTCGCACCCAGCAATTTCTCCGCAAACGCTAAGTAACTACCGCGTATCGCTCGTGCGCTCGCATCAGAAGCGCGGCCCTCCGATTACCGCGCTCTCGTAACCACCCGCACCTAAATCTGAATGCGCGCCTATGCGCATGGTCCTTCCATGCCGGGCACATCACGTAGGTGTCCTGCGGACACGAGTTCTATGCGGTAAAAGCACGCCACACGAGGCTGTCGGAGAAAAACACATGACGCGCAAGCTTCTCTTATGCAGGTTGTTAGTTCTGGTACTCGTAACAGGTGTTTTCGGGGAATTGTGCATCGCCCAGGCGACCAATACTGCTGCAGCTGCGAAGGCAGAAATCACCGGTGTGGTCGCCGATCAGCAGGGAGCGGTGCTGCCCGATGCCACGGTGCTTCTGCTCAGCCAGGCCGTCCGGCTGCAGCAAACAAGATCAGGGCCAAGGGGAGAGTTTACGTTTTACAGTGTGCCCGCTGGGAAATATGTGATTGAGGTTCAAAGAGCAGGCTTTGCTCAATCGGACACAAAAATCTCAGTTGATTCGGAGCCGTCACGAGTATCCATCGAGATGAGGGTGGTTGGTCCTGGTCAGCAGGTGAACGTAACTGCGGAAGTGGACTCCTTTCGTCCCGAGGAATCCTCTACTGCAACCAAGACCAACATCCCTCTCAACGAAATACCTCAAGGAATTGGGGTCGCGAATGAAGCTCTAATTCAAAGTCAGCAAGACATCCGATTCGCCGACGCAGCACAGAACATCAGCGGCGTAAACCGCGACGTGTTGGCTGCCGGCAGCGTGGGCGACGCACTTACCATTCGCGGCTTACCGCTGGGCGTCTTCAGCAACTATTACCGTGACGGATTTGTGTTCGACGGCATGGTGCCTTCAGACAATACGAATGTGGACCGCGTGGAAGTACTGAAGGGGCCGTCTTCAGTCTTGTACGGGAGAGCGGCCTCGGGTGGAATCGTCAATCTGATTACCAAGGAACCGCTGCCGGCCACGCACGGCGTATTTTCATTCCAGGGCGACCGCTATGGCAGCGTGCGTCCAACGTTCGATATCACTGGGCCAATTGGCAGCAGTAACAACCTGTTCTACCGAGTAAACGCGGAGTTCGCCGATTACTCAAATTTTCGTGATGCCTTCCATGATCGTCGCTACTTTCTTGCACCTGCACTGACTTGGAAGCCGGAGCAAGCGACAACCATCCGCCTTCAGTTCGAATATCTGCACGGCCGGAATACTACCGACTACGGCATTCCTGCACTCGGAGACCGTCCGGCACCGGTTCCGATCAGCAACTTCTACGGAGAGCCCTGGCAATATTCGCTGTTGCAAAACCGGACGGGCAGTGTGGACATCTCCCACACCTTTGCTCGGCGATGGACGATACGCAGCCGCTTCCGCGCGGCACTAACGAATTGGGATTATTTGGACGTAAGCACTGGCTTCATCGATTCTGACAATCGAACCATCGAGCGCTTCTCTGAAGATGCAGCATACCCGCTCCGGTTTTATGACTGGCAAACAGACTTGACCGGAATCTTCAAGACGGGCCCCATAGAGCACAACGTGCTGATTGGATTCGAGTACGGTAGGCAACAAGTTGTGCAGGATGCCATATTTAGCGACGCGCCGCCGATCGACCTGTACGATCCCGTTGCTTTCAGTCGGACTCGGCCCGACAATGCGACCTTAATCGAAAACTTTTTCAATCCATCGTCCCCGGACTATTTCCCTCTCAATGGAACAACCAAACTGTTTACACATGGCGGCTACATTGAGGATCAGATCACGCTACTTGCGGGCCTGAAGGTTCTGGCCGGAGCAAGGTTCGAGGGCTTCACACAGCGCTACGACGAGATCGTCTACGGCACGCACAATCGACAAGACAATCTTGCAGCGCTTCCGCGCATCGGCATCACCTATCAACCGATTCAGCCACTAACTTTCTATGCTAGCTATAGCCGCAGCTTCAGTCCCACGCTAGCTGCCCAGTTCACACCCGGTGGCGAACCGTTTCAGCCCGAGCGTGGCCATCAGTACGAAGCCGGCGTGCGTACCACGGGATTTCACGGTAGGCTGTCGTCGAGTTTGTCGCTTTATCGTATTCGCGCTTCTAATCTGCTCATTACCAATCCTGGCAATCCGCTGGCATCGATTCAGATCGGCACTGCGGAATCCAAGGGCATCGAATTTGACACTTCTGGGCGCATTCTCCCCGGCTGGGACGTGACCTTCGCTTACGCCTACAACCAGTCAAATATCATCGAAGATCCCGTATACCCGGTTGGTAACGTTTTTCAAAACGCTCCACGGCATAGCGGTAGTCTGTGGACCGTCTACGAACTGCAACGAGGGCCCCTGCGCGGCCTGAGCTTCGGAGGCGGTTTTCGGGCCCTCACCTATCGGTTTGTTGATCCCGCCAACAGTGTCGTCTTACCGGGATACGGCAGGTTGGACGCCATGGCCAGTTACGCGTTTGGCCACATACACAATGACGAGAAGCCTTTCAAGCTGAGCGTCAATGTGCAAAACGTAACCGATCGCAAGTACTTCGAATCGGGCAATACGCCCAACGTTATATTTCCGGGTTCGCCGGTTGATGTTTGGAGTCGGCTAGAGGTGAGATTCTGAAGTCAGCCGCGCAATTGTGACCACTCAGAAGCTTTGAACAGGAGCACCTTAGAAAATGGGACGCACTACATCACGCTTGATGGTTATGGCGCTCGTTATGTCCGCCCTCGGATGCCAACGCAATAAGGTGCAAGTCGAGATGGAAAGCGCCGCGCGCCCGTTCGAGTCAGCATCTGCTTCATCGCCTCGCCTTGGAATGTGGGTGCCCAACACGCTTCTCGCTCTTACGGTCGGAGGAGGCGGATCACAATCAAAGATCCAATTTCAGGTTTCCGAAGATGGTGGCGATACGTTTGAAAAACCGGTTCAAGTGAGTGAGCCTGGCGCGAGCGTCAGGGTTGGAGGCGAGAACAGTCCTGTAATGTTCACCGATACACAAGGTGACATCTTCGCCGCATGGTTCCAAAATTCGGACGCGGGCGCAGCTCAACTGATGGTCAGTGGATCCAAAGACTTCGGCCACAGCTTCGAAAAGCCGGTGAACGTCATCGATGTTGATCGCAAATTAGACGGCTACGCCGGGTTCCCGACGATTGCTGCGTCGCACAAAGGGAGCGTCTACGTTGCCTGGCTCGACGAACGAGATCACCCTCAACCCGAGGGTAGTTCGTCAGTCTATTTCGCTCGCTCAACGGATCGTGGTGCGACATTCAGCCGAAACCTGAAGATCGCACCGGTTGCTTGTCCTTGCTGTCGTCCGCAACTGTATGTCGCGCCTAATGGCGAAATCTACCTCGCTTGGCGGAAGGTATTCAATGGCGATGTTCGAGACATGGTGATAGCGCGCTCAAATGACGGTGGCAAAATGTTCTCGCAGCCAGTGCGCGTCGCAGTCGACAATTGGGTGTTGCACGCTTGTCCCGATGTGGGCCCTGCGATCGCCGTCAACGATGGCGTTCTCTACGTTGCGTGGTACTCGGAGGGACGGGAGAAGGCCGGCATTCGTTTGGCGATCTCACACGATAACGGCGCCAGTTTTGCACCGGCACAGATTGTCTCGGGTGACGTTCTAGATGCTAACCATCCGCGGTTGTCAGTGTCGGAAGACGGCCGTGTTCTCCTTGTATTTCAGGGTCGTCCCCTCCACGACACGACGACCTGGAGGTCGAATCAGGCATACCTTTTAGAGATCAAAGGTGACAACGCCGGTCGGCCAATTCAGGTAACGCATTCGGACAATTCTGTTCATCAACCTGAGGTACTGGCTGGTACGACCGGTCGGGTTTTCCTTGCCTGGACGGAGACAGCCAAGGATCAAAGCGAAGTGT
>DATJWZ010000453.1:0-15676 GCA_035500795.1 Candidatus Eiseniibacteriota bacterium
TTCTACCTCGCCGCCGCGGCAGGCTTCGTGGCCGATCACAAAGCGCAAGGCGATCGGCTCGATTTCGGTCACATCTATAAGGCCTACCGGGATCAGTTCCCGTTCCTGGTGGGTGGCGCCGCCCGGCTCGATGCATCCACCAGGGTGCTGGATCTTGGTTGCGGCATCGGCGGCCCGGCGCGCTATCTCGCCGCGACTTTCGGGTGCAGGGTGACAGGAATCGACTTGAGCCCAGCCTTCATCGATGCGGCTACCTGGCTGACGGCGCGCTGCGGCCTGTCCGATCGTGTGACGTTTCAGGTCGGGAACGCTTTGCATCTCCCGTCCGAAGAAGCGGCCTTCGATGCGGTGTTTTTGCAGCACGTCGCGATGAATATTGAAGATCGCGACGCACTCTATGCCGAAGTGCGACGAATCCTGGCGCCGGCCGGGAGATTCGTCACCTACGATCTGGTGCTTCGCAATGGGGATGTTCTGTATCCGGTGCCATGGGCACGCGACGCCTCTGCGAGTTTCCTGCTGACCGAGAACCATACACGAACAGCCCTTGACGAGGCCGGTTATAAGACGGTCTTGTGGCGCGATGACACTCAAGTGGCGCTCGACTGGTTCAAGACCATCATTGGCGCCCAGCCTTCCAGCGAACCAAACCTGGGACTGGTGATGGGGCCGGACTTTTCGGCCATGACCGGCAATCTCGCTCGGAACCTCCGCGAAAACCGACTGGGTGTGCTCTCGGCAGTCCTGACGCGCAGCTGATGCTGTAGTGCGAAGTGCCGGAAAATTTGTAAAACCGTTTTCCCGCGCTTGGTAGACCAGAATGCTGCGTACAAATTCTGGGTCGCCAATTTGGTAAGCGAGAGCATTGGCTCTTTGTGGCGCTGCCGGTAAAACCCCGACAAACTCGGGCCCAGATTCGTTTGACGCGTTTTGATCTCCTGGTCGACACTCAGGCGGTCCCGCCCGACCCCGCTTGGATTCGAACCGGGAAACCTTTCGATCAGCTCAAGGGCAGGCGGGCCCTCATTGTCGAGCAAGCCGACGTGCTCGGGCAGATGCGGCAGTTAGTTGGATGGACGGATCCGGCGGCCTTGGCCGCACGCATTTTACTCCGGCACTTCGGACTGCACGGCCCAGCTTACGGAACTGACGCCAGCTTCCAATGACAGCCTCACCACCAGTTGTTCCAACGACTGATCCTGGCGGCCCAGCCCCCTGATGCGGGCAGTGACTTTCATCTTGTTGGTTCCCTCGATGTCTTCACTTCGTAGCGCGGTCAACGTCAGCGGACTTTGCGACATCGCTTGCAGCATGAGCGCCCGTATGTGCGCCTCGTCCTCGGGCCGACAGTGCAATTCGAACCCGTAGGTGACCTCCTGTTCTTCACTCGATGCTTGAGCAGGATAGAGGCGATACGCGAGCGGACGAAGAACAATGTTCGTGCCCAGTACGATTGCTGTGAGAATCAAAGCGTGCAGCGGGTTCCCCAACCCGGAAATCGCGCCGATCGCCGCTGAGCACCAGAGGGTCGCCGCAGTGTTAAGGCCGCGAACACTGCCGCTGTCTTTGAAGATCACGCCTGCCCCGAGGAATCCTACGCCGGATACCACGTAAGAAACGATCTGCGCCTCGCTCCGCGACGTGTCTCGAACCATGAACGCGCACATTACGAATGCGGAGGCGCCCGCGGCAACCAGTGCGTTTGTGCGAGTGCCCGCCATGCGCTGCCGCCATTGCCTCTCTAACCCAACCACAGCGCCCATTAGGACGGCGGCGCCAAGCCGCAGAAAAAAATCGAATATCTGCATTTTCAACCTCACCTGAACACGAGCTGTTTACGACGAAAGCTCTTTCCTCGCAGACCCAACTGGACTCGTTCTGGCTGAACGGTCTAGCCTGCACTGCGATGCTTGCCGTGGCGATGGATCTCCTCTTCGAGCAAGCGCACGCGATTCAACAGCGCTAGCACGTGGGTGTCCTCTTCTTTTGTGAGCTCGCGCCCTTGCGACGAAGCTGTGGCGACTATCCCTGCAGCCTCCTTGCGCAACGCTGCGAGTTCCGCTTCCTTCCCACGGATTTCCGAGTCGTCCATCGCAACCGCTCTTTCACTGCCGCTGCCATGGTTTCAGGCTGAGACCCATGTGCAGACGCACGCTGTAGACAGTCACCGGGCCACGGTCCTGATTGTATGCAGGATTCGCGTAATGTTGCACGTCAAGAGTTGCGTAGAAGCCAGGGAAGAGACGCGCGGAGTAAAAGCTCTCCCACAGGTATTCAGGAGCATAATTCAGGCGACCGTCGCCAAGATTAAAATCAAGGCCGCCCGCGACGAGATACTCTTGATGAACGGCGGACAGCCCGCCGGTCGTGAACGATGTGGCCACTACATCAAATTTTCTATGCCAGCGTGTTCCCTTGACAGAGACGCCGGCGCTGGCGAGCCGATCGATTGGGGTAAAGGCCCAGGCTTCCGTCTTGCCATCGCTCCACCCTAGGCGAGTGAAGACGCCGACGTCAGAATTGATCGCCTGGTCAAAGCTGATGCCGAAGCCGTACTTGAGCGTGCCGACACGGCTGGTAAGGGTAACATCTGGTGCCGCTCCCGTTTGGGCCGCCAGTTTCAAGGCGTTTGCATACGTCCCTGCCAGCGACCGATTGTCATAGGCCATTAAGCGAATCGCTCCGTCACGCTTCCTTAGCGAATAGCGCCGCTCCGCTTCCCATACCTGCCCGTGATCACGGAACAGTCGCCGGTCAAATTGAGAGCCGTTCGCAATTTTCGGTTCAGCTACGATGCCATAGCGGAATGCCCAGTTTCGCGTGTGCAGCTCTTGCACAACGCCCCAGGTGTACCCGCGGGTATCGGCTGGATAATCCCAAGCGCCGTTGTACATCACGCCCCAGGCCATGAATTGAGTCCGCGGATCATGGGTGTAGTTGTTGTCATCGAAAAAATCCGTAATGGTGAATCGTCCCGCATAGACGGAATAGCGATTGATCGGCCGCTCACCAGCGAGCTGATTCTCATCGCTTTCCTGGCGCTCCGTCTCCTTGCCGAATCCGAAATCATGTTGGACATAAAGCCGGGCGACATACGGCTTGGGCGTCGCGCTGGCGACGCGAGGGATCTCGCCATTCGGCGGATTTCCAAAGCCGTTCACGCCGCTGAATCCTTTGCCGCCTGCAATCTCTGGGTTAAAGATCAGAAACGTGTTCTGTTCCATGCGAGCGGTGAAGAAAAGCGTCGTCGTGATGGACACATCGCGCTCGGGATTATCCTGCAGGCTTAGGGGGCCGCTGTAAGGAGCCGTGAACGTACCGTGATAGTCGCCGATTGACGTCGCCTGATAGTACAGATTCCAGCGCTCCGATTCCGTCTCTCCAATTGTTTTCTTCCTAGTCGACGTGTCGGGGACGGTTGAGGCTGCCTCCTGTGCGTGGATGGCGAAAGAAAACGTCAAAAGCATGCAGCCTGCGATCAGCACCTTGTAGACCGTCATCACTCCATCCCCCTTTCCGCCGCACCAAGTTACGAATGAATTACGCCAGCCAGTTGCAGGACCCGGAATCCCAAGAGCCCGAACATTAGAAGCAGATATCCGCGTAGCGCGAATAAACAGATCCGCACTGTTCTAGTCATCTGCATCGGACCAAGATGCTCAGTGTCGACCTTTTCCTCAGGCGCATCGTCCAGCGGATGCACCACCGTGAAGAAGGTCTTCTCCTCCAGGGCCAACTCATCGAATTGAGTAGTCGCGGTCATGTCTTTTCTCTCCTTATGAATTTGGAAACAGCCGAGGCACAGCCACCTGCGCCGCGAGCAGCAAGGACAATAGAAACAATAGGATCACGATGATCCAGTTCACAATGTTGTTCCAGCGCTTGTTAGCGAACCGCGCGCCGAGCACCTCTTTGTCGTTTAACAAGAGCTGGAGGAAAATGATTGCCGACGGGAGCATCAGGCCCGCTAGGACCTGGACGCTCAGAATAATCAGTTGCAGCGGGGCTCCGGGAATCAGCACCAGGCCAGCCGCGGCCAATACGCAGAGCGCGTAAATGGAATAGAAGCCCGGCGCTTCCCGAAGCGGCTTCTGTAGGCTGTGCGGCCATCCCCTGACTTCGCCATAGGCCCACGCGCTCGACAGTGAAATCGTCGTGGTACCGAGAACCGCTGCATTCATCATCAGAAGAAGAATCGCGTTCTTCAAAAACGGTCCAAAGACGCCGCCCAACTGCACGGCCATTTGCGCCGGATCGCTAAAGTCCCACCGATGCTGGAATGCGGCGTTGCCCGCCAGCATCATGCAGCCCGCGACCACGATCGTGAACACCGCTCCCACGAACGTGTCGAGCCTTGCCCACCGCAGGTCTGAAAAGCGCAGGCGCTTGTCGGCCACGCAGCTCTGCTGGAAAAAAAGCTGCCACGGGGCGATCGTTGTTCCGACGATGGCGATCACCAGAAACAGCCAGCCTGCCGTCAAGCCATTCGCCGGAAGCGAAGGAACAATCGTGTGCTGCAACAAATTCCGCGAGCTGGGGTGAACTCGGAATGCAATGCCAAACCAAGCAAGATCGACCAGGCAGAGGAACACGACGATCCGCTCCCAGCGCCGATAGCTACCCGTCAAAACAAGCGCCGTGAGCGCAACGGCCGCGACAGGTACGCCGAGCCGGGGGTCTATGCCGAGTTTGCCAAGGACGAGAGCAATTGCAGCGAATTCGGTAACCAGCGTGAGGAAATTGAGAAGCAGCAGATCCGCCAGCGAAAAGCGTCCCCACCACGTTCCGAAGCGCCGATAAATCATTGCCGCATGCCCCTGCCCTGTAGCAATCCCGAGCCGGACGACCATCTCCTGGACGAAATAGCAAATTGGCAACAGCAGCAACAGCAGCCACAGAAGATGTGTCCCGTATTGCGCGCCAGCCTGGACATACGTCGAGACAGCGCCAGCGTCGTTGTCAGCCTCCATCACGATGAGGCCCGGTCCGAATACCATCAGAAAGGTGAGTGCGTGCGCGGCCCACTTGTTTGAGACCCGGATCGATCGGGCGGGAGCGGGTGCAAACGTATTCTCCATTGGCTTTCCCGGTCACACGGCGGCAAACCAGTAGGCCTGGACTAAGGCACACGTCGAACAGCGCGAGGCATTTTCGCGGAACCTAGGCGAGGAACTGGTAGTTGGACCTGTTAAGAAGCGCGGATAGCGGACGCTATCGAATCAGAGGGCAGCGACCGTCAGAGACGGAGGCTCCGCTGAGTCGGTATCGATCAACTGTTCGCGCAAGCGACTATTACCGCCGTCAGACACATGGGCCTCCTTTCTCTTGGGGTTGAGGGCCGATTCAACGATCCCCCATGGACAGAGTATACCCGCCGGGGTATGCTTGTAAAGTCATTTCTGTAATTAATTTTTGGCGAAGCTCCATTATGGCCCACACTCTGGAAGAGAAAAAAAAGCTGCTCCATCGCGTCCGCAGAATCATGGGACAGGTCGGGGCGATTGAAAAGGCGCTCGATCAGGAGGCGGAATGTTCCGACATCCTTCACAACATCTCGGCGTGCCGCGGCGCGATGGACGCGCTGATGGCTGAGGTGATCGAGGGGCACATCCGATATCATGTCCTCGCCCAGGATGGCACCGCTACCGACGAACAGACGCGAGCCGCCGATGATCTCGTGAGCGCTCTGCGCGCATACCTGAAGTAGGGGCCTGGAGGGGGGTCATCGCATGCCATGTTCCCGCATCTTCTCGTAAAGAAGCCGGCGTTGGATTCCGAGCAAAGCTGCCGCTTTGAGTTTGTTCCCCTCGGCATCGGCTAGTGCGGCTCTCAGGAGTTCCGTCTCAACCATTCGAATCACAGCCTTGAACCCTTCGCGATATGGAATCTGTCCTAGCCAACCATTTCCTGCGGGAGCAAGCCGTCTGGGAAACTCAATGCACTCCGTCGTGATCACACCACCAGGCGCGATCGCGATGGCGCGTGCAACGACGTTTTCGAGCTCCCGCACATTGCCAGGCCAGCTATGGGAAATAATTCGGTCAAGGGCGTCTTGCTGAATGGTGACAGGCTTTTCGGAACGTCCCAGGAATCGTTGAATCAGGAGGGGAATATCCTCGCGTCGTTCTCGCAATGGCGGCAACGAAATCTTCACGACGCTGAGCCGATAAAAGAGATCTTCTCGAAATTGCCCAGTAGCGACGGCATCATCGAGGTCCTGAGCTGTGGCGACAATCAGGCGGAAATTCGTCTGAATCGGCTGGTTACTACCCAACCGTTCGATCGTTCGTTCCTGAACCGCCCTTAGGAGCTTTGCCTGAAGCGGCAGAGGCAGTTCGGCAATCTCGTCGAGGAACAGCGTGCCTTGGTTCGCCTGCTCGAAACGGCCAACACGCCGTGCGATCGCATTCGTGAACGCTCCTCTTTCGTGCCCAAATAGTTCAGCTTCCAGCAGCGCTTCCGGTATCGCCGCACAGTTCACTTTGACGAGCGGGCCGTCGGCTCGGGAACTGTACTCGTGAATCGCATTTACGACCAGTTCCTTGCCTGTACCCGACTCGCCGACCACGCAGACAGTCGCATCCGACGAGGCAACCCGTCCGATCAACTTGTAAACCTGCTGCATCGCCGGACTGTGGCCAACCATGGCGGGATACGCTGTGGCACCGACCTGCCCAGATCGTAACTTACGGATCTCCCGCTCCAGATCACGATATTCCAGTGCGCGCTTCACGAGGATTAGCAGGTGGTCGAAGTTGATCGGCTTGGTGATGTAATCGAAAGCGCCGTACTGGGTAGCCTTAATTGCGTTGCTGCTCGTCGTGTCCGCAGTCATGATAAGAACAGCGGCATCATTGTGGCCCTGGCGCATTTTTTGAAGGACCGTTAGGCCGTCCATTTTGGGCAAACGGATGTCCAAGAGGACTAGGTCAGGTTCTTCCATAAGTGCTCTGGCCAAGCCTCGCTCACCATCGCCGGCCTTAAGAGCTTCATAACCCTCTTCCTTAAGCAGCGTCGCGAGCGAATTCAGTGCGCCACACTCGTCTTCGACGATTAAGACCTTAGGCATCGTGTGGTGCTCCAATAGGAAGTTCGATTCGGAAATGAGCGCCCGGAGTCGACCCGACGTACCAGATCTTGGCTCCCATTTTTTCGAGCAGCGTTCGGGTGACGGCGAGTCCCATGCCGGTTCCCGCGTTCTTGGTGGTATAAAAGGCTTCGAACAGACGCTCTTGCTGCGCATCGTTAAGCCCAGGTCCTGAGTCTCGAACGTCGATGTCAATGTGCCCATCGTTCTGTTGGACTGAGACCGCGATATGGCCCCCTTGTCCGGCGGCATCGATGGCGTTCAGCAGGAGGTTCATCATCGCCTGTTGGAGGTGGTCGCCATCAACCGCCGCTTGTATTTCCGGGGATGCTGTGATCTCTGCCGCTATTCCGCGCTCTTCGACTTGTGGTTTGACCAGGGCCATCGTTCGCTCCAGTACCGGGAGAATGGGCTGGCAGCAAAGGCGGCCTGGCTCGTCAGCGCCGAAGACGAGAATGCTATTGAGAAGCTTATCCAGACGCTCGGTTTCGGAAGTAACCCGCGCGACTTCCTCATCCCCGATGTTGTGTTTTCGGAGCCGCCGTTTCAGGACCTCAAGCGTGAGGCGAATGCTGTTCAGAGGATTGCGAATCTCGTGAGCGATTCCTGCCACAACTCGCCCCATGACCCGCAGTCGGTCCTCTCGCCGCAAGTCAGCTTCGAGCTTCTGTCGACTCGCCGCCATGTCATTGATGGCCGCGATCATCGGGCTTAGTTCACCGTGCTGGTCCGGTATCCGAAAATCAAGATCGCTCCGCAGGCGAGCCAAACCTGACTGGATCGCCGCGAACCCGCGCTGCATGTTGAAGCTCAGCTTCAACACCGCACCGATGCAAATGAGCGACAAAAGCATCAGCGCCGCTAAGGCGATCTGATGGACTACATGGCTGGAAGCGTTGAAATCGATATAGCGCTTGAGCCCCCAAACGGCGAGTGACTGGCCGGGCTTGATGGCAGCGGAAACCACGACGAGATCCCTGCCGTCGTCAAAAACTCGACGGCCAACCTGACCCGTCGTCCGGCTGTCAGCGAGACAGGCCAACACTGCGTTCCGTTCAATCGAAGGCTGCTTCAGCCCGCTGCCCGGCTCGGTATAGCTTGGAAAGCTGTGGCCGATCGGCTGATCGTCGAGGTAATATCCACCTTCGACATCGGGATACGAAGCTAAAACCTCATACGACACAAGGCGCAAGGGGACGTCCAGCGCTTCACGCGGCGTCGCCGCAATTTCCGGATGCTTCCTTGACCAGTCTTTTTCGGCTGCCGATAGTTCGCGAAGCGCATTGGAAAGACCTTTCGTCGCGTCCGCAACCACCACTGATCGGAAGTTCCGCACGAGATCCGACATCAGCAAACACCCGAGAAGCACGGCAACGAGAGCAGTGAAGAGGAGCAGCGTCTGAAGGCGCTGGGCGGCGACGACTCTGGGAAATCTTCTCATGATCGAGCTGACCAACCGCCCCGCCACGGGATCAGCGGGGCAGGATTGTAGCCACTCAAATCTTCAAGCGCTACAGCGGCTACCGGACAATCTTCTCCATCAAGTGTACGCTTTCCGTACATAAAGTGTGCGGCCTTTGGTTTCATAACGATGAATCGCACGTTGGGCTACGGCAATTACGCCCCTTCGGCTGGTTCTGCGATTGCGCTGTACGAGGGCCCGTGAACTGGAAGAATTGGATTCCATCGGCGTTGATTGCCTGTGCCCTGGCACAGAACGGTTTCGCCCAACAGGCGTTCACCTGGACGCAGCTCCGAGACAAATTCGAGTCCTCTAATCCTTCTTTGTTGGCGGGGCAGATCAACATCGACGAGTCGCGCGCACAGGAAATCACCGCGTTCCTGCGTCCGAATCCGGATTTCACGGCCGGTATCGATCAGCTTGATATCTTCACTCCAAATCCATACCGTCCATTTCAGTACGCGCTGCCGAGTTTTGCGACCAGCTATCTCCATGAACGGCAGCATAAACGGGAACTACGTTTGGAGAGCGCGAAAAAGGGCACTTCCATCGCGGTATCCCAGCAGGATGATCTTGAGCGCACCCTGCTCTTCAGCCTCCGAGGTGCATTCGTACAGGCGCTTCAGGCCAAGGCGATTCTTGCGCTGGCACGCGAGAATCTCGCCTATTATGACCGCGTACTTTCCGTCAGCCAAGATCGCCTGGCCGAGGGGGACATCGCACGCGTCGATATGCAGCGGCTGCATCTTCAGCGTGTGCAGTACGAATCTGACGTCCAGACAGCGGATGTGAATTTCCGGACCGCGAGGATTCAACTGCTCGCCTTGTTGAACGACCGTACCCCCGTGGAGCGATTCGACATCACGGGGCCGTTTGAATTCTCGGAATCCACTATGCCGCTTGACGAATTCCGGCGGCTTGCCCTCGAATCCAGGCCGGATTTGCGTGCGGCCATGCAGTCGGTGGACAAGGCGAGAACCGACCACCAGTTGGCTGTTTCCAACGGTTCGACCGATCCCACGTTCGGGCTAAGCCTCGGAGTACAGAATCCTCCCATTCCTGTGTTCGTTGGTTTCAGCATCAACATCCCGCTACGAATCTTCGATCGAAACCAGGGCGAGAAGGCGCGGACCGAGTTGGATATCCGCCGCAATCAGAGGTTGCAGGAGGCCGCTGCGGCACAAGTCTACAGCGATGTCGATTCCGCATATGCGGCACTAACTAACTCGGTCGTCTTGCTCCGCCCCTACAAGGCTACCTATCTCGATGAAGCCGCCAGTGTACGCGATACTGTCTCCTATTCCTATCAGCAGGGCGGTGCTTCGTTACTCGATTTTCTCCAGGCGCAGCAAGAGTACAGGAGCGTTCGTGTGAATTACCTGAACCTGGTGGGCTCTTATTTGACTGCCGCAGCGCAACTGAATCTTGCCGTAGGACGAGAGGTGATCCAATGAAAGGCCTGAGAGCTGCTGCGACGGTGGCATTACTCCTTGCGGCGACTCTGCTGGAATTGAGCTGTAAACAAGCCGCCAGTGACCCACAAGCAGAAGCTCCACCGCCCCTCAAGGTCCAGAAAGTGGAGGACCGCAACGTATTTGAGGTGGAGCATCCCGAGCTGTTTCCGCTAACCAAAGCAGCGCCGCATACAGCAACGTCTGAGTTGCAGGTGACCGGCGCAGTCAATCCAGATGTTTCACGAAACGTTCCCGTGATTTCGCTTGCTTCCGGCCGCGTGACGGAGATCCACGCGCGGCTGGGCGATACCGTCACGAAAGGCCAACTCCTTTTGAGAGTGCAGAGCGCTGATATTTCGGGCGCCTACAACGATTATCAACAAGCGATCGCTGACGAAGGCTTGGCTCGCAAACAGATGGATCGCTCGAAGCGGCTCTACGACAGGGGCGCCATCGCGCTAAAAGACCTTGAGGTAGCCGAAGCGACGGAAACCAAGGCAACTGTGACGATCAAGACTACTCTCGAACATCTGCGTGTGTTGGGAGTCGATCCTGATCATCCTTCCCCAATCGTGGAGATCACAGCCCCGGTCTCAGGTGTTATCACGGACCAGCAAGCGACGAATGCATCAGGCGTCCAGGCATTGGGCTCGCAGAATCCATTGACGATATCCGATCTGAGTCATGTTTGGATAGTCTGCGATGTGTTCGAAAATGATCTCGGTGCAGTGAGGCTGGGGGAGACCGCTGACATCCGCCTGAACGCGTATCCAAACCGCGTATTGCGCGGCACGATCAGCAACATTGGGCCCGTACTCGACCCCAATATTCGAACCGCGAAGGTTCGAATCGAGGTGGAGAATCCCGGGCTCATGCGTCTCGGCATGTTCGTTACCGCGACCTTCCACGGTCCTCAGAAGGAAACCCGCGCAGCTGTTCCTGCTGTTGCGATCCTGCATTTACATGATCGCGATTGGGTGTACGAGCCCGTTCAGGGCAAACAGTTCAGGCGAGTCGAGGTGGTCGGCGGAGACATGCTCCCGCAAGGCATGCAGGAGATCATCTCGGGAATCTCGCCGGGCCAAACGCTAGTTACGAACGCGTTGGAATTTCAGAATTCGGTGCAACGTTAATGATCCGCCGGGTCGTCGATTTCGCTCTGAACAGCCGGTTCATCATTCTGGGAATCGCAGTGTTGATATTCGCCGCCGGCTACATTGCGTTCAGGAGCCTTCCAGTCGAAGCGTATCCCGATGTGGCGAACACCTGGGTGCAGGTCATTACTCAGTGGCCTGGTCGGGCTGCGGAGGAGGTCGAACAGCAGATAACGATACCGATCGAAATCCAGGTCAACGGCCTTCCCTCGCTCTTGCATGTACGTTCGGCATCGTTGGCCGGACTCTCTGTGGTCAATCTGATTTTTGACGATGACTCCGACAACAACTGGGATCGCCAGAAAGTCCTGGAGCGGCTTTCAGCGGTGACGCTGCCGCCGAACGTCACTGCCCAAATTGGCCCGGATTTTAGCCCGATCGGTTCCATCTACTGGTACACGATCAAATCGACAAATCCTGCCTATGACGTAATGGAGCTCAAGTCGCTACAGGACTGGGTAGTTTCAAAGTATGTTCGCTCGGCGCCGGACGTGGTGGATGATTCGTCGTTCGGAGGGATCACCCGCGAATATCAGGTTCGCGTTGATCCGGAAAAGCTCATCTCGTATGGACTGAGCCTTTCGCAGATTGAGCAGCAACTCACTAACGCGAACTCGAATACCGGGGGAAGCTTCATCGAAGAGGGTGCGCAACAGGTGAACGTCCGTGGGTTGGGCCTCATCTCGACCGTAAAGGACATCGATAAAGTTGTGCTGAAAACGCAGAACGGCACCGCGGTACGTGTCAAAGACATCGGAGTCGTTACCCAAGGACCAAAAATTCGGCTCGGCCAGATCGGAAAGGCGATTCATCGGTCCGACGGTGTTGTGGTGGACGACAACGACGTAGTCGAAGGCATTGTATTCATGCGGAAGGGAGCCGGCACAGCAGCCACGATGGCCGGCATCCACGCACAAGTAAAGAAGCTCAATGAGCAAATCCTGCCGCCCGGCGTGAAGATCGTGCCATACCTAGATCGCGACGACCTTATCGACTTCACGAGACACACCGTTCTGCACAATCTCGTCGAAGGCATGATTCTTGTCATTATTGTTCTGTTCCTCTTACTTGGAAATATTCGCGGCGCGATCATCGTATCGCTGACAATTCCGTTTTCGTTGCTGTTTGCATCGATCTGCCTTAACCTGCGAAACATCTCAGCTAACCTGCTCTCGCTTGGCGCGCTGGACTTTGGGATGGTCGTGGATGGCGCGGTAGTAATGGTCGAGAATATCGTGCGCCACCTGAACAGGCGGGATACCGAAGCGAGGCCCATGCTGGAACGGATCCGTTCCGCTGTCCACGAGGTGCATCGCCCGGTCTTCTATGCGATTGCCATTATCATCACGGCGTACCTCCCGATCTTCACGCTTCAGCGAGCCGAAGGAAAGCTGTTCAAACCCATGGCGTGGACTGTAGCATTTGCCTTGTTGGGCGCCTTGATTTTCTCGATGCTCATTGCGCCCGCACTGGCAAGCCTCTTTTTCCGCAGGAACGCCAACCAATGGCGGAATCCTGTGATGGAGTTTGTCACCGCTCTCTATAGACATGCGGTCACCTGGGCGATCCGGCATCGCTGGTTTACGGTCGGAGCCGCGGTCCTGGTATTTGCCACGTCGATGTTCCTGGGTTTTAGCGGCCTGATTGGCTCCGAGTTCCTGCCCCATCTCGATGAAGGAGCCATCTGGGTACGTGGCACTCTCGCCCCTAGCACGGGACCAACGGAAGGCGCACAGATCATCGACCGCGCCCGGGAGGTTCTGTGCTCGTTTCCCGAGGTTCCGCAGGTCGTGACGCAATTGGGCCGGCCAGACGACGGAACGGATACTACAGGCTTTTTCAATACCGAGTACTTTGTGGATCTGATCCCGAAGGAAAAGTGGCGGCCGGTGTTTCAGCAGGATAAGGAGCGCCTGATCGCGGCTATGGATCGGGAACTCGAAAAGATTCCCGGCGTCAGTTGGGGGTTCTCCCAGCCGATTTCGGACAACTTGGAGGAGGGTGTGAGCGGGGTGAAAGGCGAGCTTGCGGTGAAGATTTATGGCGACAATCTGAGGACACTCGAAGACAAGGCCGACGAAATCGTCGAGGTAATGCGTGGTATCCGAGGTGTAGAGGATTTAGGTGTTTTCCGTGTGCTCGGCCAGCCCAACCTCGAGTTCACCGTCGATCGCGACCAGGCGGCGCGCTACGGTATCAACGTCTCGGACGTACAGGACGCGATTCAAACGGCCGTCGGAGGCAATGCCCTCACGCAAGTTCTGATCGGCGAGCAAAGATACGATCTGGTTCTCCGTTACTTGCCGCGATATCGAGATACTCGCGAAGCGATCGAGAAAATTCGGCTGTTAGCGCCATCCAATGAGCGGGTGTCTCTGGCCCAGTTAACGAAGGTCAAAGTAACAGATGGCGGCTCTGAAATCTACCGCGAAGCGAACTCTCGTTATGTGGCAGTCAAGTTCAGCGTTCGGGAGAGAGATCTGGGCAGCACCGTTCAGGAGGCAATCCAGAAAGTGGGAACTGCTGTGAAGCTGCCCACCGGATACACGATCGACTGGGTCGGCGAGTACGAAAGCCAGCAGCGCGCACAGCGCCGTTTGGCGATCGTCATCCCCTTAACGCTCCTCTTCATCTACGTCATCCTGCATACGATGTTTTCTTCGATGAAATGGGCGTTTCTTATCCTCACGAATGTCGCAATGGTTCCAATCGGAGGTCTGACGGCCCTTTTGCTCACACACACCTACTTCAGCGTGTCGTCAGGCGTGGGTTTTCTGGCGCTCTTCGGCGTGTCGGTACAAACGGGCGTCATCATGGTCGAATACATAAACCAACTACGAGCCCGCGGATATTCCGTCGAAGAAGCCGCTGTTGAGGGAGCTGTTTTGAGACTGCGCCCGATTATCATGACGATGCTGGTGGCGACGCTAGGTTTGCTGCCAGCGGCCACATCGCACGGGATTGGATCGGATTCCCAGCGTCCATTCGCAATCGTAATAGTCGGCGGTCTGAGCTCGGGGTTGATATTGAGTATTTTCCTTCTTCCAACCCTGTACGCGTGGTTTGCCCGAGGCGGGGACCGCCTGCCCCAGGCGGAGACGGAAGAGCCGGTTTGAGGAGCGTCAGAGAGAGATGAACAGAGAGCAAGTGGCGCAGTTGATTCGAGAGGTCGCGATCATCCCAGCCGTCAGACTGTCGTCTACCGACGATGCGCACTTCGCGACTGATGCGGTGCAAAGTGGCGGGATACCGATAGTGGAGATCACGATGACAGTACCTGGCGCTGTCGAGTTGATTTCGCACATCACGCAGCACCACAAAAAGACTTTAGTTGGTGCAGGAACAGTGCTCGATGTCGAAACAGCTCGCAAGTGCATCGACGCTGGCGCGAGTTTCCTGACCGCTCCAGAACTCTACTTCCCGGTTGTGGAGTTTGCGGCCAAACAGAATATCGCAGTCATTCCGGGTGCACTCACCCCAACTGAAGTTGCGGCAGCGTGGAGGGCAGGCGCAGACTTCATCAAAGTATTCCCGTGCGCGCCAGTTGGCGGAGATAAATACATAAAAGCGCTCCACACCTCCTTGCCTCAGATTCCGCTGATTGCTGCTGGTGGAGTGAATCAACAGACTGCTGCAGGTTTTATTCTGGCTGGCGCGACCGCACTCGGTATAGGCACGAATCTGATTCCCACCGAGGCGGTTAAGCGCCGGCAGACGGAGCGAATTCGGGAATTGGCACATCGCTTTGCAGGTTTTGTGACCGATGCCCGCCGGCAGTTGGAGGCGGTGAAAGCCGCGGAAGCAGGCGATCCACCGGCAACGCCATAGCATCGACCCGGCGGTGACTCCACCGCTGGCGGTTAGGACTGTTTGTGATTTCGGTCTATTATTTCGTTCTATTGGCAGTGGCTTTACCGGTACTGTCGGTTGGCCAGACCGCGTCACCTCGACCCATACCGACTAACCTCCGGGTCGAAAGTGATCTCGTGCTGATCAATGCGCTCGTCACCGACCCGCGCGGCAGGCCCATTATTGGGCTCGATGCTTCCCAATTTCATCTATTCGAGGATGGAAGAGAGCAGACCATCAAATCATGTTCCAGCGAGGATGTTCCGGTTTCGATTGGCCTTGTTCTCGACTCGAGCGGCAGCATGGGCGACAAGATCGAGTTGCTGAAGAACGCGGCCAGCCAATTTGTTAAGGCAGCGAATCCCGCCGACGAGTACTTCATCGTCCAATTTCAGACCCGGCCCAGAATTGCCGTCCCGTTTACCACAGATGCTGATCGGTTGCTTGGGTTCATCAATGGCCTTGAAGCCGGAGGTTCAACTGCACTCTTCGACGCGATCCATTTGGCGGCCAATGAAATGCGGCGCGCCCGGTATCCGCGAAAAGCCATGCTCATCGTCACCGACGGAATGGACAACCACAGCCGCAATACGGAACGGGCAACGAAGCGCCTAATCGCAGAAGTTGATTTTCCGATGTACGGCATCGATGTTTGGCAGCCACAGCGATC
>DATJWZ010000454.1:0-24349 GCA_035500795.1 Candidatus Eiseniibacteriota bacterium
TTGTCAAGGAGTTGTAGATTCCGTTGTGCCTCGCCAAAATTCCATCCCTGCCGAAAAGGGCGATCCTTCCCGCCGCTCGATGAAAAAGTTGCCTTGGCCCTACCGAATACTTGTCCCTACCAAAAACTGCATCCACCGCCTCTAGCCATGAAAGCTGCTCCATCCTTGTCGGCTAACTCGATGAGTCAGCGGGGACACGAGGTTATCGCGAACGCCAAGCCAACCGTTACGGCTGGAGAACCCATTCTGAGGTTATGTCTTCAAAGTGGAAACCGTAGCGCTGCCACGGAGCACCGGGCGATTCGCGGCGCACCACCGTAGCGGTCCCTGCGTAATGGTCCTGGCCACCTGTTGTCAAAAACACCCTGACACGCGCGCCTTTGATGAGCGATGCGGTACAGCCGCTCAAAAATCCGCCAACACTTACGTTTTCGGTGAATGTGGACTGCTCAAACGGCTTGCCTTCTGCATCGGTTCCCGTAAGCTTCAACACGACCCGCATTCTCACGCGCACATGCGCTCGGCGGTCGCCCTTGTTCTCTTGGAGCTCGGCGACGAGCCTCTCCCGTAGCAGCGCGAAGTTGACGGGCTTTTCGAAAAAGTCCTTTGCACCAAGCGCCTGACAGTGTTGCTTATATTTCGCAGCAGACTCTCCCGTGACCATGAATATGGGGATCCGAGAGGTATAACTCAGGGAGTGAAGATTCTGACAGAGCTCAAAGCCTGAAAACTTTGGCATCATGAGGTCAAGTAAGATAGCAACTGGCTTATGCTCCAGCGCCAGTCCCAGCGCTTGCTCTGGATCGCCCGTATCGACGACGTCATACAGGTCGCTCAGGCGGGCCTTCAAAAGGCCGCGCATGGAATTGTCGTCGTCAACGATCAGAATTTTCGATTTGCCACTGTTTGAAGCCATCCCTTCCTCCTCAGTGGCGCTATGACGACGCGATTAAGTTGGGTTTGCAGGCGGTTAAGCACGAGCCCGGCGACGAGTTTATTTAAGAACAGATTGCTGATATCTACCTTGTACGGGCAGGCGGCGATTCTCAACACCGAGATCAATGGGTCTCAAAGGCTGTTTCATACATTGAGAAATCACTCTCGCTCAACTCCAACACAGAAGACGTAGCGGGTGTTCACCTTTTCCAGTACGCTCGCGGGTATGAGGCGGCTGGCGATTTGTCGAGCGTTCAGAGGTGTCCTTACTACAATGAGGCTAGAAAGCTTCTTAAGAATCGGGGATTGTCACTCCAGGGCGATCGAATCACGGCGGGTGGAAAGAGCTTTCCCGTTGAACCTTTGCGGAAGGAAAATGATAGGGTTTTAGCAGAGGTGACGCAGAAGGCGGCAAGAGCTGGGTGCAAGTAGCTAAAAGAATCCCCAATTCGTTCCGGTATCATCCGCAGCTTCGAGCTCCACCCGTTTTTTTCCGGGGAAGCACGGGAGGGAGCACACGCCGCGAACCTTCGCTTTAACGTCAGTTAACTCGAACGCAGGGAAGCGTTTCCATCCAGATCAGTAATTTAACCGGACGGCCAATCCGAATCTGGAAAGAATCAAATAGCGGGGGAGCGGCACATTGGCGGTGGGGCATTTCGATTCCAGATCGTTAAATAGGGATGTCCCTTCTTTGTCTGCTCCTGTTCCAAAAACCCAGTCGAAATGCCCTCTGTAAGTTGTTGAGTCTGCTCAAGTCGAAATCGGAAATTGCGGCGTTCCGCAACCAGGTGATTGTGGAATGCCTAGCTTCACGCAACCCTCGCTATCGGGTCAGCTCCTTCCTCTCAAATCGAGTTGACCTTCTTTCCATGGGCACCCAAACGGAGGCCGATCAATGCAAGAAAACTCGCTGCCAGAAGTCCAGCTGACCCAGGCTCTGGAACCGCACCGGTCTGGACTGTGCCAGCCAGAGCCCACCCAATGGATTCATTGCCGATTCCGACTGGACTGTAATGGAGGTCATAACTTCCCGTATTAAGGATCGAACCGGAGTCGATGATTGCCACAGGATTACCGTCTACGTCGAAGGAGATGATTGGAAAATTGGCTTTGCATTCAGCTTGTTGAGCTGCGGTAAGAGCGGATAAAGTCGTACAGCCGCCGATCCCGTTGAGGCGGAAGCCGAGTAGGCTGTTGACGAGCGGGAAATCGCTCGTATCAAAGTCCCACTGACTGGTCTGGCCGAAGAACGCGGCTCCGCCAGCCGGAATGGTCACGTCGGTCCACAACGAGAACACTATCGGATCGGCTGTCGGATTCAGGATTACGGTGATGTCTGCGATCTCGACCGGCGTTGATCCAGGGTTGCTGATTTCGAACACTCCACCGTCCAGCGCCACGCCCTGTTGTACTTGGCACGTTGGTCCGAACGTAGTGCACGGGATCGTCGGAAAAGTATAGATGCGACTGGACGTCGGCTTGTGTTCGGAATCGGTATAGCCGACATAGACACTCAAACTATCTGCGTGGGAGCTCGGAACGGCAACCAAGGAAGCAGCAAATGCCAGCAGCAGTATCCAGGTTCGCACGCTTCCCCCTTTGGCCGACCCACAATTTCGCGGCCACTCGGAGGAGGCAGCAAGAAGGCTTCCAAGGCGGAGAACGCTAACCCCAGCAGAATCAAAGCATTAGCGCGTTGGATTACGAGGTCTTGGTTTCCGAAACGGGACTCACAGCTCCGCTAAGGGAATGGAGCGGAGCTGGCACCTGCCGTGGGAACGTGGGTCGGAAACATCTGTGACACGCGTCGGGCCTGATGGTCAGTTCGATCTGCGCCCGTTCGTTATGTCCGACCGCTGAGGATAGTAGAAGAATGCCTCGTTCCCGGAGTTCTCAAAGATCTGCTTCATCGCCACCAGCGCTTGCTCTAGCCCCAGGACTTCGGCCCGCAAGACAACGGCGCCGGAGGGAAGCTGTTCGAAAACTTCGTAGGCAGGTTTCAACGGGTCCCTCGCATGACGTGTGCCATCACAAGCATAGGAGGTCTGGCCGAAGCGCTTCTACTGTTGCGAGGTACAACGAAGGTACAGTTACCTGCGCCCGTTCGGTATTGCCCCGGAGACCGGGTTTAGAAGGTGTACTGCTTTCGGAGCTCTATGACTTAGGCGTTCGCAGCCTTAGCGGTGGGCAGTTGAACTCGTATTTTGACCGCTTCGCCAGGGATGCTTTCGATCTCAGTCGTTCCACCGTGTTGCCTGGCGCGTTCCTTCACGCTGGTTATCTCTGCCAGGTAGGTGTCCTCGTCTTGCCTCAACCGTACAATCTTGCTGAGATCCTGGAGTTCCAGCTCAACATGCTCGGCGGTGCGGCAAATGTGAAGCTTCGCGTGACGACATCCAAAGTGAAGAAGCACATTGCTCAGTGCCTCCTGCGTAATGCGAAACAGCGCTGTAGCCTGTTCCTCTGTCAAATCATCGATATTGTCTCTGACATCGACCTCAACATCGATGCCGTTGATCTGGCTGAAGGTCCTGGCATACCAAAGGACGGTGTTTCGCAGTCCGTTGAGCTCAACCGGTGGTCGCAGTGCGTAAGAAAGAGTTCGCACCTCATCGAGAGTGCGACGAAGAATGGCAACGCAATCGTCCAGCGCCTTCCAGGGTTCTTTCTTACGACGATCGAGGTGTTTCAGCCCCCCCAGGACGCGTTGCACTACCGACAGCTCCTGCGCCATCTCTTCGTGCAATTCTCGCGCAATCCTCCGGCGTTCGTCTTCCTGGGACCTCATAAGCTTTTGGGACAAACCTCGTAATGCAGCTTCGCTTTGGCACACCCCTTCGTGAGTAAGCGAGTTTTGCAAGGCTATCGAAGCCACGCTGGCGATGCCTTGCGCTGTCTCGACGTCCGCCGGTTCAAAGCGGCCGGGTTTATTGTGAAGAGCAAAGAACGCGATGACTTCTCTTTCCGGAATATCAAAAACTGGCACGCACAAAATGTTTGTGAGTGCTAGTGCCTCACGAACTTCCGGGTTGATTCGCACGTCGGTTGCGGCATCGTTCGTGAGATAGGGCCGTTTGTTCTCTAGGACCCACCCTGGAATGCCGACACCGACAGGCCATGTGAAGTCCATTTTCGTGCTGGTGTTCTCGCCCTCTGCGACGAAGCTGTCACACGAAAAGCCCTCTTTTGTCTTCATGCCGGCACAGCCCGATTTGGCCCCAATTAGCTTGATTGACTGCGAGTTCAGCGCGACAAGAATCTCTTGTAGGTCTAATGTCTTGGTTAGGATGCGAGCGGTTTCAAGCAGGCCTCGAACGATGGCTGCCTGCTTATCGAGCTCCTCCTGAGCCTTCTTTCGTTCCGTAATATCGCGAACGGCGGCAACGATGTATTCGCCGCCCAGGGAAACATAACGGATGTTGACCTCGACGGGAAAGGTCGAGCCGTCCTTTCTACGATGAAGCCCCTCTCTTCTTAGAGAACCGACTCGGGAGAGCTCTGCGCGTTCCTTCAGGGCCTCTGCGCGATCAAGAGTTGGGTCAATGTCGAAGACGGTCATCTGCAACAGTTCTTCGCGGGTGTACCCAAGGTCCGAGCATTCTCGCTGACTGATGTCCAGTAACTTGAATGTCTGAGGATCGATTACCTCTAACGCGTCGCTCGATTGATCGATGAGCGTGCGAAACATCCTCAGCGACTTCTCGGTGCGGATTCGCTCTGTGATGTCGTGTGCCATCCCGCGTACGATTGGAGGTCCATCGTCGACGTGCCGCAGTGTATTGCGGTATTCCCAAAAGCGGCGTTCGCCGGCAGAGGTTACCAGGCGCATAACTCCTTCTGCCCGACCTTCTCGTTGGATCGTCGCGATGTAAGAATTGAACTGCTCCCGAAACTCAGGCTCAAGCATGTCGGGTATGCGACGGCCGATGAGTTTTTCGGCAGAGTAACCGAGAATCTGCGCGGGAAGTGGGTTCATCCATAGAACTCGACCATCAAGGTCGTGCGTGCAGATCAAATCGTGACTGTTCTCGATCAAGTCGCGATACCTCTCTTCGCTTTGTAGAAGTGCTTTTTCGGCCTCAACCTGATCGGTTATATCTTGGATGAATCCGACACGCTTGCCCGACCACGCTGCCAGGCCGGGTGTTGGCATCCCACAGACGAAGAAAACTCGCTCACGTCCATCAGGGCGCAGGAATCGAGCTCTAAATTCAAAAGGCTGCCCGTCTTTCTTGGCCCATTCGATCGCCGCATAAATCGCCTCGCGATCTTTCGGACGAACCAGGCTTTCGAGCTCCTTCCGAGAGAATGTTGTTCTGGCTAAATCCAAACAGGCCATGCGACGAAAGTTCATCGAGCATGTCAGTTCGTCGTTAGCCGCGTTCGATTCCCAACTGCCAAGGTGGGCAATCCTCTCGGCCTCCTCCAATAGCTGAAATTGGATTTGGTCGGTCGTTTCGACAGCAATAGCCCCTATATCGCCAGTGGGGTGGCCTGACTCCACAATGGGAAACACCGAAACGGTCCAATGTCGTACCGCCCCGGGCTTCGCGAACGTCTCGCCTTCAAGATGAACATTCAGCGCCGGGGTGTGAGTTCCCCTTACACCTTTGAGAATGGGTTCGACCGCCGCGGCGAGCCGTGGAATCAGCGACAGCGCGTTCTCGCCGATCATCTTTTCCGCAGGCAGGCCCACCATTTCAGCCATTTTGTCGTTTATTCTCATGACGCGAAACGTTGAATCGAGCAGCGCCAGGCCCGCTGCTGCGGAAATCGAGAATGGATCGAAGACGTGGCGGTTGCGTCTTCGTGAATACTGTGGCCAACCGTGATTCAAGAGAGATTTTGCAAAGGAAAACATCGTAATCTCACTCCCGAGGCTGGCTGGTGTGCCTTGGCGGTTGCTGTCAGACTGGAGACGATACGAGAGCAGACGGCAGAGCGTCAATCAGCAACTCTACTGCGGCTCTGCTTCTGTCCGTATCCGTAACTTCTCGTACGTAGTTCTACGGTGTCCATTCTCACCACGGAGAGCAGGAGAGACGACGCTGCTGGTACCGAGGTAATAGCCTTGCAGTATTTTTGCGGATTGCGCAGCAATCTTATTTTGTTCAGTATCCGCGACGTTCATTTGACAAGATGCGAACTTCAGGAGGCAACGCCTACGAGCGACCAGCCGGTTAGCCGATTATCGGACCGAGCGTTGATCGAACCACTCAAGTCCCGCATTGCATCGATAGACGACGACATTACCAGCGCTATCAACAAGGGCCTGCACCCCTCACTCGTGGGAGATTTGGCTGTTGTCCAATCACTCCTCAGAGAGGCGATCGCCGTGTTGAAAGCTCACAAAACGAAGCCTCTTGGGCGATCCGCGAAGTCACACACCTAGTAAGAGATTTGAGACGAACCTTTCGAGAATTCAAATCTCATGATGATCTCTCCGCCAGGCGAGAACTTACAGTCACCGTGCCCGGAGGACTCGTTTAGCTCGCAGTAGTGGTAGATGCCGCCCCGTAAACCGACACGAAAATGTGGCCACAGACGAAACTCTTGAGTTAACTCCATCCCCTGGGTTCTTCCCGACCAGTTCGAGCACGAAGAAACGCGCTCGCCACACCCGGTCGGAAACAGGTAGGCGACGGAAAGACGGCCGGGCCGAAGGAGCTGATCGCGCAATACAACTCCAAGCATTGGATTCCAACCCGACCTCTGAGTTTGGCCAGCCCATAGCCATTCTCGCCGAACCCCGAAAGATAGTCCCAGTCGCGTCGTCAGCCGGGCGATTCCTGTTCCCTCGATCTCGACCCAGTGAGCCTCTGCACCATTAGCGGTCTCCGTCGGCGTGACTATCACGCCGCCCTGCAACTCAAGCTGATTGCCCAACGGATATTCGATCGAAGATCCGAAGGAAGTGCTGGGAACTCTGAACCCAAGCTCCGGCTCGCTCCCGAATCGAGTGTCGAACGACCAGCGGAAGCCCACGTCGGTCGGAGGGACGCCATCCTGAGCGGAAGTGCATAGCGGCACGAGCAGCGACAACACGAGTATCCACAGAAAGCCCCTCACTTCGCACCTCCGCTTCCTGACGCCACATCTGGCGCATCGGCCGCACCGTTCTCTTTGTGGTAGCGCGTCAGATAGGGCATGAAGGGAGTAATTTCGAGAGGCATCTTTTCTCGCGCCGAAGCGAGTACCGCTGGCTTGGATTGGAGGAGTTGAACGTCATCCGTCCAGGGATCAAGCTTGATGCGTGCTCCCAAAGGCAGCGCGGCGATTTGCTTGATTTCATCGGGGCGGAGAGGCTGGCCGGAATTCAGCAGTTCGGCCACCGGGTATATCTGGTTTCCCAGATTGGCTCCGATCAAATGCGGAAGGACCCTGGAGTCGGCGCTGAGCTGCTTGAGGAAAAGTCCTGCCGTCCCCAATTTGTCTCGGTAGGGCGAGTTTCGGAGGAGAGCGATCGCCTTCTCGCCAGTCGCTTCCCATTCTTCCCGACTATCTTTGAACGAAAAATGCTTCAGTGCCTTGGCGGTGGGCACCTGAGCCGTATCTCCGAAACCGTACTGGTCTTCGCCAAGCTTCGGGACGAGTGCATCGCTCAGCTCTTCTGCAAGTACAGTCGCGAGGGTCGCTTCGTCGGGGAGAACGTCAAGCAGGCCTCTGCTAACGACAATCGTGTGGTTCAGGGAAAATGCCTCGATGTTACTGGTAAGCAGGACACGACAATGAGGCTCGGGGTCAATGTTGAGGTTATTCGTGACGATCAGGTTGTTCAGGACAGTGTCGAGGATTTTGTCTACCGGTCCCTCGGGAGCGATCAGCCCGTCGCGGACAAGACTGTCCATCGTGTTCTCTTCGGCTTCCCTCTGCCACTCGCGTTCTGCTTCGATGGGTGCCCTATCTCGCCGGCCAGCACTGTCGTCCTGGACGTTGGTTGAGGGATCCACGAAGATGTCACTGAATGCCTCCTCGTGCCTTACGGAGTTCAGGCTGTATCCCCAGAAGCGGGTTTGTCCCCGAAAGCGGTTTGCGCCGAACGACTTTGGGTTCAGCTCCTGAGTGAAGACGAAAGCGGGAAGCCACAGATCGGGCTGGACATTGAGGCGCCAGCTATCGAAGTGGGCATTGACCGCCAGAAAGGAGCGCTGCGGCAAGTACACGCCGTTGAAGCGAACGATCGTGTAGTTCTGATCTTCGACCCAAATCCGGCCAGTGAAGACCTCTCTTCCTGCTTTAGGCAAGGGCTTGGCGTCGAACACAAAACATCGCACGTCCCCCAGAAATGCCTTGCCCACATACTTGAGGTCATAGTGCTGCTTGTCGAACCGGTATCGGTCCACGTAGGTGGCCTGGATAAAGAACTCCGGGCTGTAGTCATCGGAAAGCTCTGGAGTGAACCAGAAGCCCTTCCGCGGCAGCATGGAGTAATCGACGAGGCCATGAGAAAGGTCGGCCTGACCGAGATAGTAGTAATCGCGAGATGGCACAAAACCCATCTCACGATCCTTCTTGAGTTCTTGGATGTAGGTCTCGACGATCGGCCTGTAAAGGCTGAATAGCGCGACCTGATCATGTTCGCGCTTGAAAATGCGATCGGTCAGTTCGGTTAGAGACGTTGGCCGGGCGCTTTCGTCGGGGGCTGCGTTGGTCGTCCCCCCAGCGGCCGGCTTTTCGGGTGATGCACCAGCCTGCGCCCATGTGACGACGGCGGACAGCCCAAGAAGCACTGTGGTCAGAATCCATTTAGATACACGCATGTCCTTCGCCTCCTAATAAGCCAGTTGGAAAACGATGTGAACGATCGCAGTGGAATCGATTGGTCGGCCGTCTTGTGTTGCGGGCCGAAAGCGAATCTGTCGGGCAGCAACTTCAGCAGATTCGTCCAGACCGTCACCCAACCCCTTCAGGATTCGCCCGATCCGAATCTCGCCGGAGGCCAGAAACGTGACCTCTACGAGAACTTCTCCCTCAACCTTCTTTGCGCGGGCAGCGTCGGTGTATACGGGCTTGGGCTTGAATAGGATCTCGACCGGAGTTGAGCTAGGCAAAGTGGCGACTTGTTTGATTCTTGGCTTTTCCGTGGCCGCTTGCTCGTCCCCGAACAAACCCTCATGGACATTGCGACCCGGGAGCCGCTTGACAGATCCCGCGAGTTCATTTCCGAATCCAGCGCTGGCAACCACGCCGGCTGTGCCTCTTTCCGCCCCAAGGCCATTTCCGCGACCAGGACCACCCGGCAGGTCGTAGGAACCAACTTCGGGTATGTTGGCGGAACGGTCCTTCTTGTCATTGCTGGTCACCCCATCCGGATCGCCAAATCCTCCTGTTTGAACGTCCTGTCGAGGCTTCTTGAGCGTGGGAATAGCCGAGCTGCCCAGCGGAAGGGCTGAGCCAGATGTTGGCACCGTGTTGGCAACATCGGGAACGTCGGTCGGCGTAGAGCCGAGAGCCTTTACCGGTTTCGCGATCGGCATCGCTGCGACCGGGGACGGAATGATTGGCTTCGTAGAAGTGGTTGGAGGGCTGGGATCCGCGTGTCTGGACAGTGCGCTCCGTCGGACTGGTTGCGGCTTCCAGGCGCTAACCGGTTGCGCGACGACGGAGGTCACAAGATACTGCCTGACAGCATCAAATCGCTCCGGCATTAGGGCCGAAAGGACAACAATCAAGAGCAAGAGCGTGAATTGCAGGCAGAGTGCCGTACTGAAAGCAACCACGCGTGGCTTCCGCTTTGGAAGTAGCGCCTGGCTCAGAGGGCTTCGATTCGGAGTCGTCATGGAGATCCCATAAGCCTTTCCTCGCCAAACAAATTGGAGGGCGAGCACGTTTTGTTTTTCATCGCTCATCGTTGCAACTCTCCTAGACACACCTCCGCGCAAGCGCGAAAGGCGGTCGGATTCCCTGTGTTGAAGAGGTCCCGTTGCTGGTTGAAGTTCAATCGCCCATCAACGAGAACTGCTCCGGTCTGGAGCATATGCAGTGCCAACTTGAAAGCACATGGATCGTGCAGATTAGAAAGGTCTTAATCTTCGGAGGTCCGATCAGGATCGATGGAAGGATTCAGACTGGAACACATTTTGGGAAACCATCCCGAAGCGGGAATGTCATAAACGGAGCGCGGATAGGGCGCGTGAGCGAGAGCCGGACCAGCACGGCCGAAACGTGGAGTATATGTCTTTTTAAGTGCTTCTGGTTATAAGTATAAGTACATGTACGTAGCTCTGATTGCACTCATTGCGACTTGCTTTTCCACAAGCAACGCCGCTATACAGGACCCGTTCTTAGTCAACGCTCAAAAACAATTCTGCGTGTCTCTTTTGCCCAGAGGGAGGCACCGCCGTGTCCACTACGTCGAACACTGGATTTACGCGGTTCAGACAGCTTCGCAGAGCACGAAGCGAAGACAACTACTCCTTACCCGCGGGGGAGCGATGACTGCGCGATTGAGCGCAGTCGAATTCATCCGTCGGATGCGGGGAGGTTCTCAATCGAAATTGATGCGGTGTTCGGATGACGAATACTACGTCGTCAAATTTCAAGACAATCCTCAGGGCACCCGAATTTTGGCAAACGAGCTTCTCGCAACGCGGCTAGCAAGAAGGATGGGACTGCCCGTGCCAGAGCCTGCCATCGTAGATGTCTGTCCTGAGCTTATCCGGCATACCGACGAACTAGTGATGCAGTTTCGGGACGGTTACAGGCCTTGTCGTCCCGGACTGTGCTTCGGATCACGCCTTGTTTCGACCCAAAACGTTGTGGACTTCTTGCCTGACGATCTGTTGCGCAACCTCCGAAATCTATACGATTTTGTCGGAACGCTGGTCTTCGATAAGTGGGTTGGGAACGATGACCACCGACAGGTCGTTTTCGCCAGAGAGAGCGACAAGGAGAACCGGTCTCCGTACCGGGTGTATCGCGCCGCGATGATCGACAACGGTCACTGTTTCGGCGGACCTCGCTGGGACGTTTCGGCAGCACCACGTCAGGGTTTATATATTCAGCCTTTGCCCTATCTGAACATTCAGGGATTCAGCGAAATTGAGCCGTGGCTGGAGCGGCTTGATCGTGAGATGCGGCCCAGTGTCTTGGAGGAGGCAGCCTCAGAGATTCCCGCTGAGTGGTATGACGGCGACCGGCAGTCCTTGGCGGCTCTTTTGGCAACGCTCGACGATCGGCGGAGGACGATAAGGCATCTGTTACTCGATATGCGCCGCAGTGCACCTGATTTTTTCCCCTCCTGGGCGTATCAGGCAAGATCAGCCGCCAGCTGAGCTGGGCGCCGGAGGGAAGCAGTGCAAGGCTCCGAATTGAACTGAGAGTGGGTTGCTTTCCCGTCTTGGGATTTCCGATCCCCACATCCGCAATTGATTTGACCTGTAAACCCTTCTGAATCTTCGATTGTTACTCTGCCGACTGATGGCTCACGAAATGCTTGTGGCACATCGGACCCAGAAGCGGTGCCCCCAACGCACTATCGAGTGGGTTCGCGATGATCGAGCGAGTTCTGGCTTTGCGACAGCGAACTCGGGTACGTGGTACATCCATCCGAACGGGCTGGCTGCACTCCTTCCTCCTGGTTACCTTATCTGTTGCCAGTCCGTCCGCCAAAGCACAAGGAACCCATTCCTCATCTGGCCACGTCGGAAGATTTCAGAGGGTCGCCTCCTACGTCAAGACTCACAAATTGCTTTTACTGTCGGACACAGCCTTGGTTTTGGGAGGAACAGCCGACGACGCGTCGAGTATTCACTGTCAGCACATGCATCCCGCATGTGTGGAGAGCAATTTCGCGCTTCCAGTTCATCCCTCCAATGCTCAGCTCTACGGAAGTAGCGCTGCCCTGGCAGTGGGGATCATTGCGGCCAATCATTGGCTTGCACACGCTCTCCGCGATCGTCACCGCTGGAAATACAGCCCCTTGTTTGTCGAGGGTCCCTTCATCGTTCAATCCGCCGTAGACACATGGCACAACGTCGGCGTTTCGAATCGCCTCAGTCCATCTGCAAGAAACGCTATGGGATACGCTTGGACAAACGATAGTCAAAACGCAGACAGGTTCATACGACTGAGATTCATCGACACGATTAACAATCCGGCTATAAGTGCCAACGCAAGCGATGCCACAATCCAGGCAGCCTCGATCCACTTGCTTCGCCGACGCGTTCTTCTGGCCGTACCACGAGAATAGTGTGCTCCGGCCGCGAGGGGTGGAGTCACTCGGCGCGTTGCGAATTGAACGGAAGTCGCCACTATTGCCGCCCTGGGCTACGGTTGAAGCCCGTGCAACCTAGCGCCGGGCAGCACACCACGTCAAGACGCAGAACTACGGAGGCTAGTACCGTAGATGTGCCTATTGCCTGCTACATCGTGCGTTAGGAAATAGCGCGCGCCGGGTTGGTTGAAAATGCCGTCGTGGAATTGTGACGCAGCCGCTACTTTAGTCGAGCCGTAAACACAATGCTGCATACACCGGATTATTTTGTACCGGAATCGATCCTCGCGGAATCACTCGCCGTGCAGGCGTATATCTCGCAAGGAGCTTCTTCGCGAGCTTCTCTTGATTGAACAACTCAAGGTCCAGACGGCGGCCCTTTTTAGCTGCCACGTGGCGCTTTACGCTGGCCACGATTTTGTATTGTATTTTGTGGAAGCAGGACACGCACATTCCGTTTGAGCGATAATTGGTTTCATTTCCGCAGATCATGCAGCCATAGTCTTCGAAGTCAGCGATGCGTCTCCGCGACACAATTCACTCTGGACAGACCAATGAAGCGTGTCCGACCGACTGGAATTCACGAATTGGTCAAACCGCTTCGCGAGGTCATGTAACTGAGGGAAAAAGACACTCGCGGCCTTTTTGTCCTTCGTCTGAGATCGCCAAAGTAAAATCAAGGCCCAGAGTGGGGAGGAAAAGCCAAGGGCCAACGAGAAAAAGGCAATCCAAACCCAAATCGCTGACGGCCTAATGATCGCCGCGATTGTAGACAAGGTTGGTACTGCCAGCTTAGTTGCATAATCAAAGGCCGTTGCGCGTACACGTTTAAGTACGAGTGTGATGGTCTGAATGCTTGCCTAGAGAAGAAAGGCTGACGACAATTCTTTTCTTTGATAGGGGACATTATGCCTCCGAAAAGGTCGCCTCCGTTGCTATACTCCCCGTGTGCTCCACGTCGAAACTGATGTCTGCCAGCACTGTGTGGCGAAAGACCTAGATTCGTCCAGGGTGTGTGGGTCTGCCCCGTGTGCGATAGCTGGGCGATCCTGTTGCTTCTTCACGAAAAGTACGTGCGGAGTGAGTGTTCTGTCCCGCCGAGATCAATAGCCGCTAGAAATGCAAACGTTTCACGGTAGCGGGCTCCCAGAACAACCGTCTTCGACCCTCCATAAGAAAGCATCCCCACCAGACTTATCCACAGCCTTAAGTCCCGCTGTGCAAAAGTATTGAGATTTCTACTTGACGTTACCCTAACTACGCGCTTATAGGATTTTCCGAATCTTGCGTTGTTCCAACCCGCGTGGCAGGAGGGTGCGTTATGAAGAGGATTACCCTGGCAATCTTTGGCCTAGTCGTTCTTCAAGTCTTCCTTACAACGGGAGCAAGGGCTCAGTCGGGGTTGGTGTGCATCAAGTGGTGGGCTTGCGGCGCAATCTCCCTCTACAACACAACGTGCTATCCGACTCCGCCATCGAGTGCGTTCAACTGCCAGGTCTTCGGTCCATGGTCAATGGTTTGCGAGGTCGCAATACCATGCGGCGTTCCCAAAGTGTGGTGCCCCACATGCGGCAAGTGGGTGCCCGTCACCAGTCAGCCGATCAATCTGACAAACGGCAACACCTACATCCAGGAGACCGATGTCAGTGTTCCCGGACTGGGCGGTGGTCTGCGAGTGGAACGAACCTGGAACAGCATTTGGCCGACGACAACCGGATTCACAAGCGGCATGTTCGGCTTAGGCTGGATTTCGACATACGAGGAACGGGTATTCCAGGGCACGGGCGACGCAACTGGCTATATGGCATATCTGCGCTCCGATGGAGGCCTGTGGTACTTCTCAAACGGGGCTCTCGTAGCGCCCGAGAATCAAGGGGCAACGCTCAACCAATACGGCACGTCGTACTGGATTCTGAGATTTCAGGACGGCTCGCAGCGGACCTTCGATTACGCAAGCGGTTCACTGACCTCGATCACCGACCGCAACGGCAATACCACGACGCTGACGTACGACGCTGGAAATCGTTTGACCACCGTGACCGATCCGGCCTCACGGCACCTGTACTTCTCCTACGGGAGCGGCTCTCAAACCCTTCTCGTAACCAGCATCACTTCGGACATAGGAATATCAACTTCCTACTCGTACGACTCCCAGAATCGATTGACGCAAGCCACCGAGCCCGATGGCTCCACGTTCAACTTCCAGTTCGACAGTCATTCATTGATCTCCGCCGTGGTGGATTCCGCCGGGAAAACCCTCGAAGCGCATACCTACGACAGTTCTGGCCGGGGTGCGACTGCATCCCGTGCGAACGGCGTGGATGGCGTGACTCTCTCCTACCAACAGTAGCCGAACCGCAGAAAGGCGACAGTCAAATGCGCATCGCGAACATGAAGCTCGGCTTGGTTCTCGTGGTGGCTGTGATGTTCCTAGCCATACCATGCTGGGGGCAATCGCTTCCGAGCGGCTGGCAGGACCAGGATGTCGGCGCAGTGGGTGTGTCGGGCAGCGCGAGCTATTCGAGCAACGTGTTCACAATCGCGGGGGCGGGCCACTCTTTCACGTATGGCAATACTGACGGATTTCATTTTGCCTATCAGCAACTGTCAGGAGACGGCAGCATCACAGCCCGAGTTGTGAGTGAAACGGGGTACGCCCAGGCTGGTGTGATGATTCGCGAAACCCTGACTTCGGGGGCGACCAGTATGACTGTCCTCGATTACTCCTCATACCTTTACAGCGCCTACCGTACGACAACGAGCGGCAACGTTTCCTACTCCCAAGGTTCTTCGGTCTCGCTGCCCTACTGGTTGCAGGTCGTGCGGAGCGGAAGCACATTCTCCGCGTACGTTTCCGCTGATGGAATCAACTGGGCACAGATAGGAACGAGCCAAACGATCAGCATGGCGCAGAACGTCTATATCGGACTGGCGGTAACGAGCGGCAGCACGTCTTACACCTATTCGGCCACATTCGACAATGTTTCCGTCAACACCTCGGCAAGTCCAGCGCCACAGATTGCAACCGTATCCGCGACTACGGGACCGACTGGCAGCCAAGTCACGATCAGCGGCTCTGGCTTTGGGGCGTCCCAAGGAAGCAGCTACGTACTGCTAAACGGGACGGCTGTCACCATCAATTCTTGGAGCAACACTTCGATCACGGTCACAATCCCGACCGGCGCAACTACCGGTGACCTGATCGTGTCCGTAGCGTCCGAAATGAACGACAGCAATCCTGTCGTGTTTACCGTTACGTCCTCGCCACTGCCGACCGGCTGGTTGGACCAAGACGTTGGAGTCGTTGGCCATCAAGGAAGCGGCACATACTCGAGCGGGGTGTTCACCGTCACGGGCGGTGGTTCAAATGTGCTCAGCGGGACGACGGACGCTTTTCATGTTGTGTATCAACCCCTCTCAGGTGACGGCACGATCGTAGCGCGCATCGCTAGCGTCAGTTATTCCTACGCCCAAGCTGGTCTTATGATCCGGGAAACTCTGAGCTCCGGTGCTAAGACGAGCGACATGCTCATAAACACGTCTTCCCAAATCAACTTTTGTTATCGCACATCGACGGGCGGAACACCCTCATCCAGCAATCAATCGGCTTCTCTGCCGTACTGGGTGGAGCTTGTGCGCAGCGGAAACAGTTTCTCGGCATACATGGCAGCGGATGGCGTGAACTGGGTTCAGGTAGGTTCGACTCAGACAATCAGCATGGCCCAGAACGTGTACGTCGGCCTGTTTGTGAGTAGTGAGAGCACCTCGTACACGTATTCCGCAACATTCGACAACGTGTCAGTCTCAACGTCCTCAAACCCGGCTCCGCAAATTACGGGCATTTCTGCGACGACCGCCTCAGCGGGTGAACAGGTAACGATTTCTGGTTCGGGATTTGGAGCCTCACAAGGAAGCAGTCAGGTTCTGCTGAACAATTCGGCAGCTACGATTAACTCGTGGAGTGCCACTTCGCTGACTATCACGATCCCGTCCGGGGCCACGTCTGGATACTTGATTGTGTCTGTCGCGCCGAGCATGAACGACAGCAATCCAATCGACTTTACAGTCACATCGCAGCCGCTGCCATCCGATTGGTTGGACCAAGACATCGGAGTGGTGGGCAAGGCGGGAAGTTCCAGCTACGCGAGTGGAGTTTTCACCGTCACCGGAGCGGGAACAAACATCACGGGAGGAACGAGTGACGCCTTCCATTTTGTCTATCAAGAGCTTTCGGGGGATGGCACGGTAGTCGCTCGTGTTGCCAGTGTTTCAAACTCCTATGCGCAGGCGGGCGTGATGGTTCGCGCTTCGACCAGTTCCCAATCTCAAGGCACTAACGTGATGGTAATGACTTCCATCGTTTTCGATGTGTGTCGCACGGTGAGCGGCACCAGCAACCACACTGTTCAGGGTGCCTCGATAACTTTGCCTTACTGGGTGAAGGTGGTGCGAACCGGAGGCTCACTCGTCGGCTACTCGTCGCCTGACGGAAGCAGTTGGACGCTGGTTGCAGGACCGACTCCCATCTCCATGAGCCAGTCCGTTGACATAGGTCTTTTCGTCACGAGCGAAAGCACTTCCTATACGTACTCCGCGACGTTTGACAATGTCTCCGTCACATCGGCGGCTACTGCGCCTCCACAGATTACTGGGCTCTCGGCCACTACGGGCTCCGTCGGCAGCCAAGTCGTGATTTCGGGCACGGGATTCGGATCAAGCCAGGGCAGCAGTTCGGTCATGCTCAACAACAGCGCAGCCACGGTCAACTCTTGGAGCAGCACCTCCATCACCATCACGATTCCCTCGGGAGCAACCACGGGCTATCTCGCCGTTTTGATTGCACCGAGCATGGTTAGCAGCAATGGCGTCTACTTCACAGTGACATCGCAACCTCTGCCGTCGCCTTGGCTCGATCAGGATGTGGGCAATTTCGGCAACAGAGGGAGTGCGACGTATTCGAGCGGAACGTTTACAGTCCAAGGGGCGGGTACGGGCGTTTCGGGACAATCGGACGGCTTCCACTTCGTGTACCAGCCCATGACGACGGATGGCTCGATCATCGCGCAGGTGACGAGCGAAACCGCTGGTGCAGAAGTGGGAGTGATGATCCGCACCAGCCTCGACGCCAACGCGGGCGAGATGTTTTCGTACATCGTTCACAGTGGTTCAAGCACCACGAGCTACGTTTCCTATCGCACATTCGAAGGCAACGCGGCCGTCCAGGGAGGCGGTCTGGGCGCGAGTTCGCCTTACTGGCTCGAAGTATCCAGAAATGCGAACTCTTTCAGCGCCTATATCTCCACGGATGGCAGCAATTGGATACAAGTTGGAACCACGCAAACGCTCACAACCGCGCAGACTGTTTACGTTGGCCTAGGGATCAGCAGCCTAAGCACGTCCACTCTTGATTCGGCGACCTTCGCAAGCGTCACCCTCGGTTCTGGAGCCTCACTGCCGAACCCGACGATTTCGCAAATCTCTCCCACGAGTGGACCTCCAGGAACCGTGGTCACGATCAGCGGAAGCGGCTTTGGTTCAACGCAAGGGACAGTTCAATTCAACGGACTTGCTGCGACCATTAGCAGTTGGAGCGACTCGGAGATTTTGGCCATCGTTCCCACTGATGCGGATACGGGGCCAGTATCAATCACCGAAGGGGGCGTGGGCTGCTCGCTAAGTCCAATCTTCCATGTAGTTTTTGTTGCCAACCTTACAGACTCGCTTGGAAACCAAACGACATACACATCGGCGGTCGAAGGAGGACAATGGCAGTTCGTGGCATCTCAAGGGCCAGGGTGTTCCACGTGCAGTGTGCGCGGCAATATCAGCAATCAGTTCGACGCGAATGGAAATCTCGTTTCGACCACGGACCCGAACGGGAATCTCACTTTATACGCCTACGATTCAACCGGCGACGCGCTAACACAATTCACGCCGCTCAGTGGCTCTACGGCGGCAATAACCACCTACACGTACAACTCACTTGGCGAAGTCCTGACTGTGACCGACCCGCTGGGGCACGTCACAACCAACACGTACGATGCCCACGGAAACTTGGCTACTGTGACGACGCCTGCTCCTAATGGCACCACGGGGGCAAGCGTAACGCAGTTCACGTACAACTCCCTGGGAGAGCTGACACAGATCACCGATCCCAAGAACAACCTGACGAAGCTTACCTACACATCGGCGGGTTACATCGCCACGATCACCGACCCACAGAACAATGTGACGACCTACGGCTACGATTCGCGTGGCAACCGAACGAGCGTCACCGACGCCCTGAGTCACCAAACAACGTTCACATACGATTCGGGAAACCGATTGACGCAAATTACGTATCCCGACAGCACAACGGCCAGCTTCACGTACGACTATCGAGGGCGGCGGATCACCGCGACGGATCAGAATGGCAAAACAACGACGTACGGCTATGATGATGAGGACCGCCTTACAAGCATCACGGACGCGGCGAGCAACGTCACGCAGTACGCGTATGACACTGAAAACAATCTGACGAGCATCACGGATGCCAACAGCCACGAGACCTCGTTCGCGTATGACGCCTATGGCCGTGTGACACAAACCACGTTCCCGTCAAACCTCTCGGAAACGTATCAATACGATGCGAACAGCAACCTCACCAGCAAGACCGACCGTAAGGGCCAGACAATTCAGTATGTGTATGACGCACTGAACCGGCTGACTCAGAAGAGTTACCCCGATTCCACCAGTGTTGAGTACACGTACGATCTTGTGGGTAAGATTTTGCAAGTGAACGACCCCACTGGAACCTACGCCTTTTCCTACGACAACATGGGGCGATTGATCGGGACCACCACGACGTACTCATTCCTCCCCAGCGTCCCGTTCTCGAATTCCTACAGCTATGACGCAAACTCGAACCGGACGGGCTTTACCGCACCGGACAGCAGCACGAACAGCTACACCTATGACACACTCGACCAGCTAACCGGACTTAGCAATTCCTGGGCGGGCTCATTTGGGTTCTCATACGACGCTGTCGGTCGCCCGACCCAGATGACTCGGCCTAACAATGTTACGACGAACCTCGGCTACGACAATCTGTCCCGCCTCCTTTCCATCCTGCACCAGGTATCTGGGAGTACCATTGACGGGGCCGTATACGCGTTAGATTATTCCGGGAACCGCACGTCAAAGGCGGACGAGTATGCGGGCGTAACCTCGAATTATACATACGATTCGATTTATGAACTAACTCAAGTGAAGCAGGGAACCAACACGACGGAAAGCTACAGCTACGATCCCGTGGGCAACCGGCTTAGTTCGTTGGGACTTTCGCCATACAGCTACAATACATCGAACGAGCTCACGTCCACTTCGAGCGCCAGCTACACCTACGATTACAACGGAAATAGAACCAGCAAGACGGATTCAACTGGAACGACCACCTACGCATGGGATTATGGCAACAGACTTTCAGGCGTAACGTTGCCGAACTCTGGTGGAACCGTGACCTTCAAGTATGACCCCTTCGGGCGAAGAATCTATAAATCCCTTGGTTCCAGCACCAGCATCTACGTCTACAACGCCGATGGGAACCTCATAGAGGAGACGAATGCAGGAGGAACCTCTATCGCGCGCTACGTCCAGACCGAAAATACCCTCGATGAGCCATTAGTCGTTGCGCGCGGCGGACTTACGAGTTACTACGAGGCAGACGGGCAGGGCTCGATCACTTCGCTCACGACTTCTTCTGGCACCATCGCGGAAAGCTACACGTTCGACTCGTTCGGTAACCTCGCCGCCTCGTCAGGTTCAGTCACAAACCCGTTCCAATACACTGGCCGCGAGTTCGATCCGGAAACGGGCCTCTACTACTACCGCGCCAGATACTACGATCCCGCAAATGGCCGTTTCATTTCCGAGGATCCAGCAGGCTTTTCGTCAGATACATTCAATTTTTACGCGTATGTCTCAGACAACCCACTCGTCTTTAACGACCCGTCAGGTCTTTTCAAGATTCACGGGAACTGGTGTGGGCCGGGGTGGACGGGTGGGCAAAATGAGCCCTTCATTCCCGCGCACGACAAGCCTGGCTTCTACAAGCCTGCGATCGATTATGTCGATGTTCCGTGCAGTAAGCACGATGAATGCTATGCCAAGTGCCGCGACAAGCATCCTTGTTCGCCCCTTGGCCGCATTGTCTGCTTCCGGAAATGCGACTTCGGTCTTATCGGAGGGATAGCGGGCAATCCGTTTCATAGACTGAATGCAACATCAAGACCAAACATCTTGAATCCGTGGTCCTATATCGTTGGGGGTGGCATCGCTCTCTACCTTGTGCCTTGGCCCGGCAAGAATGGAGACGCTAACTCACAGGCACACGATCACAACGATCCGAACATGCCACACACGAGCTGTTGCGGACAGCCCCCGAAGGAAGGCGTTCAATGAGGAAATCCACGATTATCGAATTCTGTTTGGCTGATTGAGGTCCAAGAATGTGGACGAACGAGAAATCGGGCCGCGCAATGTTTATAAGCGGGCTGGCCTTTTTGCTATTCTTTCCGGCTGCCGCGTCGCATGGACCCAACCCTAGGTGGCAGATCACAACGCTCGCGGTCTCTCCCAATGGCAGACTCCTTGCCTTCGTGGCCGAAAAGGACGGCACGTCCTTCATCTACACAGTTCCTGTTGATACTGGCGTTGCAACTCGATTGACGGATGCGAGAGATGGAGAGGAAAATAGTCCGTCGTTCTCGCCCGACGGAAAACGAATCGCATACACCTACGAGTCCGATCATAGGCGACCGCGGATCGTCATCGCCGGTGTGGACGGGTCAAACGCGCACGAGTGGTCGCCTTCAAACGTCGTCGATCTCTCGCCCGTTCTCTCGCCCGACAACACGACAATCGTTTTCTCCAGAGCCAACTCCTACGGCAATTACTCGCCTATCGCGCAGCCGCATCCCCATGACTGGAGCTTTTTTGCCGCTAGCTTAGACGGGACAAACGTGCGTCAGCTCACTACCGAGCATTTCTACATGGTGTCGCGCCCTTCCGTCTGTTCTGGCGGCAAGCAGATGGTCGTCGTAACCCAGAGTCTCGAAACGGAGCCGCAGATCGCGATTTATTCGATAGATGCTCCGGGTCCTCCCGTGCGAACGTTTCGGCCTCACGTTCCGAAGGAAGTGGATACTAAGCATCCAATTCTTGCTTACCCGAACTGCCTGCCAGACGGGTCCATTCTCTTTATGGCTGCCAGTCAACACGGCTATGACGTCTTTCGGCTGGCCCCCGAAACCGGGTCGATTGAAGAGCTCACGGACGGGAATGGCTACGCGACGGAGCTCAAAGTCTCGGCGGACGGGAAGACAGCTGCATTCTTGAAGTGGCGGTACAATTGGATGGGGGAAGTCACTGATCCCGAGCCATACCTGCTCGAAGTTGAGACTCACAAATTAACTGCCCTCAAGGTAAGAGGTTTCAATTGAAGACGAGCCCTGGCGTCGGCAGAGTCTGTTTTCGCGGCCCTTCGGCTGTATTCGCACTAGGAATCCTTTGAGGTCACCACGGCTGGGCTCGCTCAAAATCGCCTGAAAACTAATCTTGTGGGAAAGTGCTCTTGGCCGATTCAAACTCACTCCGCCATAACTTGAAGTTTCGCCTGGGGACTCAGATTACGGCAGACAGATAACACTAACGTAACAACTGGGCTGAAAGCGACCGTTCTGCCGATTCTCAGGAGCCGGAACCGCCTGAAAGCAATAGAGATTTAGCGCCCGAGAATTTAACAGCGGGTTCCAGGTTCAAGTCCTGGGCGGCTCACCACTTTCTTCGCTGCACGAAGACCCACCCTTCGAAAACCGCGAAGGATGGGGCACCCCGCCTGTGGAGTTTTTGGTTACCGTAGTTTGGTTAGGCGGAGCCTTACGTTCATCACGCGTGCTAGATTTCAAGAAAATCGGAAGGGTAGAACCGTGCGGCACCCGGCAAAAAAAGTTCCACTGCTGTGACAAATGATTCTTATGAAGCGATTGATTGCTTTGTTGACGTGCGTTTTCGCAAGCTGCACCGTTTTCGCTGTAGCAAACGGAGTTGAACTGTCCTCTGTCCACAAAATCATTTTGGCTGAGCTCTCGGCAATGAAGCTCCCGGTGGATTCGCCGATCTGCCTGGAAATGTTGCCTGCACGCAACACCTCAGAAACAGGGGCCGATCCATCTCCACAGCTACTTCGGTTCTTAACACGAAGAGGGATGCGGCCACGAAAGGCATCAGCTTGCGACAAGCCCCTACCCAAGGGGAACGAGATAAGGATAGAGGTAATCGCAGAATCGGCGGGCCGACTTTCTGCACGGGTCCATTCAGCGATATTACTATTACACCGGAAAGAGACTTGGGCATCCTCTACCGTCGAGGAGTGTACGAGCTCATAAAGGACGAAAAGGGTGAGTGGGTGATCCAGTCGTACGTGAACGAGATGAAAAAATAGAAGGCGGAACCGATCCCTCCCAAGTTTACCTTAATTTCCCCTGCGTCAGTTTTGAGTTTTTGGGTCACGTGGAGCCAATCCGACTGCCCGACATGGTTGAACGCGCTTACTTCTCGTGGAGAAGCAACAGGATTTCCAATCATCGCACACGGGACAAAGCCACACGCCCTGCGCGAATCCAGGCTCTTCGCCGCAGAGGGTTAAGTGTCAAAGGGTCACGTCGCCATTCAAATCGATAGCGTCAGGAAGGCAGCCATCGACATCCAAGCGGGCGCGGAGTCTTGGCATTTCGCCGACTTCTTCCCCACCTAAGAGCGTCGAATTCTACTCCTTGAATTGCTTTTCGACCGCAGCCGCTCCTGGCGTCTCGCTTATGGTTTTGCTCGGCGATTGCTTCCTGCCGATGACCGCCCGCAGCATGTCATACACAGTCTGGAACGACCAAAACATGAGAACGACGCCAAAAATTCCCACATAAATTCGATACCTTTCTTCATCTACACGAAGGACGTGGAGAGCCGACAATACCATGTAGGCTCCGGTAACGAACGCTCCGCACCAAAGACCGAACGAGAAGAAGTGTTTGTCTGGCGCGAGCTTCTTGCCGTTGACGAACGCACAGATGGCATAAACGAATAATCCGAGAACGGCCACGATTACGGCAACAGTAGTGTCCATCACTGCTTTTCGCCTAGTCGTGGTGTTCGGTTCGCACCCAAGAGAGCGCCGATTATGCCGCCAATGACTGCGCCCGCTATACCGGCACCTGCGCCGATAGCAGCACCTGCCGCGAGCCCCACGAGAGTGTCTCTATTGCGCTCTTGCTCGGTTTGCATCCTCACGAGCGTTGGGTGAAGACAAAGCGAGCAGTGATACTTGTTAATATCGCCTGGTCGGTCTTCGAAATTGCTTCCGCAGTTTGGACAATGGATTAGCACGGTGGCGCAAATATACGCCTTCGCATCCGACCAGTCGAGTCCACGCGAGGCTGGCGACGGGAAGCAGTAGAATGTACAACTCCAAGAATCACAAGGTCGAGCAGAGATCACTGCACCATGACGGTCATGGTGTGAAAAGGAGACGAGTGTAGTGCTCCCTTCAAAACTAGACAGTCGTTAGGGAACGATTCCGAGAGTGATCGCCTGCTGCACGAATCGTGGGATGGAATCTCTCGCATCGCTGCCGGACCCAAAGACGATCACGAGGGGCCTGATCTCGTAGTCCAAAATCGCACTCCGTGCGCACCTTCAAAGCGAACGCGGTGACGCCGCGAGGCGAGTCGCAGCCACATCGGACGTAACAACTGGGCCGAAAAGCGGGAGTGGGAACCGCTTGAAGCAATAGAGATTTGGCGTCCCGAGAATTTAACAGCGGATTCCAGGTTCAAGTCCTGGGCGGCTCACTGCATCAACTGTCCGGCAGCACCATGGACGGTTCGACGCAGGGAATCGGACGGTGAACGTGCGCCCTAGAGCCTCCAGCAACGGGCTAAAGTTTCCGCTCCTCTCCGGTGACGTGTGAGTGGGGTGTGGATGATTTTGTAGCTCCGAGAACATTCAGGTTCAAGAGAATCCAAATGACCTCAAAACGTGGGCCGCAAGCTCTTCAACAGCAATTAGTTAGAATCTACAAGAATCCGTAGGTTTCAATTCGGGGCTAGAATCTGGTTCGGGACCAGGAGGTCGGTGGTTCAAATCCACTCGCCCCGACCATTC
>DATJWZ010000455.1:0-2062 GCA_035500795.1 Candidatus Eiseniibacteriota bacterium
AAATCCATGCATCCGCCCGGTGGTATCGCCCTTCGGCATCTCCTGATGAATGATCCCGCTTCCGGCTGTCATCCATTGCACATCGCCGGAGCCAATCGTGCCGTGATTGCCCATGCTGTCGCCGTGATCGACAGTCCCAGCCAGAACGTACGTGATCGTCTCGATGCCGCGATGCGGATGCCAGGGAAATCCTGCCAGATAGTCTTCGGGCACGTCATTTCGGAAGTCATCGAGTAGCAGGAATGGATCGAATTCGCTAGTGTTGCCAAACCCAAATGCGCGCCGCAAATGCACTCCAGCCCCTTCAAGAGTAGGTTTTGATTTGATAAGACGTTTAACCGGCCGGATGGACATAGAATTCTCCGTTTAGTTTCAGGCAAGTAATCGCGGAACATGATTTGATGCCCAAGGCCACCAGTCCGACTCATGCCCGATGCCATACTCATTTATCTTCTTCTTTGAATGCCGCTCCGGCTTCCTCGGCAGTGAGGCTTGATCCCACGAGGCCGGCCGCCTTTGCCATTGCGGGATCGCGGCGAGCATCTATGTCCCGCGCCGTAGGCAAAATCACAATATCTGGTTCGACACCGACATTCTCCAGGCTCTTGCCATCCGCCATAATGAGATTTGCGTCCGTGATGTTTGCTCCGAAGTAAACTTGTCCATCAACAAACAATTCATGTGGAAAGGTCCTCGCCTCCATGACCATCCCGGCGCTACGGTCGCCGATGACAAATCCACGCCTCTCCAATTGGACAACGCGCGCGAATATTTCCGAGGCGGAGGCGGACTCGCTATCGATTAGAACTGCAAACCTGCCGACGAATGCGTCATGTCGGCCCGGGAGGGACAGCTGCTTCGCTTCTTTACGCATCATGCGGTCCGCGATCTTGACCTCATGCTGAAACAGACCACCGAGCAGTCGGTCCACCGTGTCTACGAAGCCGCCAGGATTTCCCCTCAGGTCGAGCACGACACCCTTATGGCTTCTCATTTTGCCGATGAGGTGATCAACTTCGTCGGCTGGCAGGGCAAAGGCCGGGAGCCTAACCACCAGTAAGTCGCCTTTTTCAAAAAAACGAGGTTCTAACAACTCGACCTTGTCGCCCCAGTCGCGAACGAACTGGTTCGCTCCCTGCTTAAGAAAATACTTGATTACCTTCGAAGGTTCGACCTTTGCCATCACATCCAATTGCCGGGGAGTTGCAAGGTCATCTGCCAGTGTCAGACGAAGACCTGGTTGGGGACGAAGCGTGCCGAAGATGTATTCGATCCTGCTCAGCGTCTGGCGCGATACGTGAATCTCATTCACAGCCGAAACGATCTCGCCACGTTTCAACCCCTTCTTTTCTGCATCGCTCCCCGGCTTTACGCGAGTTACGTAACAGTCACTCCCGATCATCCGCATGGAGAACCCATAGTCGTGTGAATAAGCCCGGGGAGGAGGAAAGAACCTCGTGTGGGAATCGTGAAGGCTGTCGAGAAGCGCGGCGATCTCCGACACCGCGCTATCCATAGAATCAGCCTTGTCTATGTTCTCTTTCGCTTGCCGAACGCGAGTAGGCCAATCAACGCCGTGCAATTGCGGGTCGTAATACGACTTCTCAACGTCGGATGCAACGTCGCGAAGCATTCGCTGCGCCAGATCACGGTCGGATTTTGAGATTTGCTGAGACGATCCCGACGAAGAAAAGGACGACCACGCTACAGGTTCTGGAAACATGATTAGTAGCGTTATGAGAATCCGAGAAGCAGTCCCGCGGCCTGAATTCGCCATGCCGAGAGAGTGTACACCCCTGCGATGGCGCAGATAGGTCTAGGCTGCCCAATTGCACCTTGGGGAACACCACTTTGATGATGGGGAAGCCGTTAATCTTTGAGTGGCACTACGGCGCTGCCATCACGGCAGAACGTTGCCACTCGCTGCAGGTCGCCGTTTGGACCGGGCACGGTCATCACCGGACCATAGCAGTAGACGGCGTGTCCGCTGGCGGCAAAATACCAGCGTCCACCCTTGCTGTGCCGGGCTAATTGTGACGTGGGCTGGCGGAGCGGTTTCTGT
>DATJWZ010000456.1:0-2469 GCA_035500795.1 Candidatus Eiseniibacteriota bacterium
GAAGCAAGACGGCGGGCATTCGAATCAGGCGGCTTGCGAAGGCGATCACGGTAGAGATTGAGGACCGCGGGCGCGGCATCCCTCGAGAGAAGCTGGCAGAGATTGAGTCGGGCGTTTCAGGACTGGGAATACGCGCGATGCGAGAGAGGCTGCGGCAGTTTGGCGGGGAACTGAAGATCCATTCGAATGGGACTGGGACACGCGTTTCGGTGACGATACCGTTGGTGCAAACGTCGTCGGCGGCCAGCGGAATTGAGCCGGTGGAAGCGGCGATCTGACGCGCTTTCTTCGCGTTGAGTCTTTAGCTCCCAAAACTACTCACCACAGGGATCACAGGGGCACCTCGTAATCCTCCGCTTCCGTCTATTCAGGTCTCTGTGCTGAATTGGCAGATGCGACCGATCAGGTAGTCGTGTGGTTTCTTCCCTTCCGCGATTGAGACGAGTTCGACAGGGCGGGAATGATTGTGGGGGACGAAGAACGAGCGAGATCCAGTCAATTCCACGTAGCGGAATGCGCAAATATCGTTTTTCAGAACAGCGTACATATTTATTTCTCTCTTGCGATAAGTGCGGAGTGAGTTGTAATGGCGATCGATGAGGAGCGTGGCTCCCGGCTGAAGGCGGGGTTGCATGGGCTGGGCCTCACGGGCATCGAGGCGGATCAGGACGAAGCGCTGCCATGCGGAACGAGCATCCTCGGGATCGGGGCGGATGCGGTGCAGGAAGGACTCCTTAAACTTGAAGATGTCTTTCACGTGCATTCTGGCGATGAGCGGCTGGTTTGCGGCGACGATGGAGCCGGCGAGAACGACGTTTTCGAAGTCGTCAGAGCTGGGCGGCACAATGGAAGCGCGCTTGTTGACTTCGTCAGGATCGAGGAGGTCGAGGACAGAGAGGTGCTGGACCTGGAGGACTTTGTCCATGCCTTCGAGGCCGAGTCCACGCTTGCGGTTGAGGAAGTTGGAGATGTGGGCTTGTTTGAATCCGGTTTGCTGAGCGAGGCGGATCCCGGTAAGTTCACCTGCTTCGATACGCTGCCAGAGGATTTTACGGAGATTCTCTTGCAGGACCTTAAACCTCATTGGCGGAGTATCGCAGCGAGTTATGAACCCCGAGTTACTGGAAGAAAGGGTCTGAGGCAAGACGTATTTATTCGTGGGAGCCCGATTTTGTAATGCACGACCGAAGTAACACTCGCAGGTGTCCACACAGACGAAAAAATATTTTGCTGAAGTGGGACTCCGTTTCAGCATGGAAACAATAGGAGTTAAGAGCGAAAAGTTTTCCACAGGCACTCGATGTTCAGCCAACCTTGACTGAGAAAATTGACAGCTATAGGATCGCGACATCTGAGTGACCCAGTTTGCTCTATGGTAAAAGGCCATGACGAGTCAATCAGATAGCTTCAACGAGGAAAAGGGGTTTGGTGAGTTCAGAAGGAAGGTAAAAGCAGCCGAGGTACTATCGGCGTCTATGGAGCGGTTGCTATTCTCACTTCGATTCACGGGCACGGTGAGTGTAGTGATGGTGAACGGGCGCGTACTCAAATCGGGCTATGAGGAGGGCTACTTCAAGCAGAGGTCGCGATCAGACGATGAGAGCCCACCAAACCTATGAGGAGGAGGAAGTAAGGGCAGCGTTACCTGATACAGGTGTTGGATACCACGGCTGTAAGAACTAAATAGCTCGGCAGGTCATCGTAAGAGAAACGAACCCTGCGTTCGGTCCACGAGAGAATTCGTGGATCAACGCAGGGTTTTTTTGTCTTCGAGTTTCGAGTTGTGAGCATTGAGCCGGAAGTTGTGGGGGATCCGGGTAAGTATCGGAAATTTATTCGTTTCATTTCATTCATAGTTTTGGAGGAATCATGAGAAGGAGTCCCAGAAGTCAAAGCATGAGGGTGGAGTTAAAGTACTGCGAGCATTGCGGCGGATTGTGGGTGCGGGAGGCCGGAGCGGGAGTTTATTGCGCTTCGTGCGAGCCCAAAGTGGCTGATCTGCCGGTTCCGAAAAAGAGATCTTCGCGATTCATACTGCCACAGCAGGAGAGCACGGTAGCGAATGGGATCAGGAAAGGCCTAGACGAGGATTCTCTAGAGCTGAAAGCAGCCGGGGGTGTGGCATGAGCGACATTATTTTGTCGATTGCAGCGCAAGCTGATAAGAGTCGGCCGGCGCAAGGTGACGAGTTGCCGGTCAAGTCCCGATCTGGGCCTTCCATCGATGATCTTTGTGATCATTCGCTCCCGGGAAAAGGACGTCGCCATTGCGATCGTTTCCAAGAGGCAAGGGGCGGATGGATCACGGAAAGCGGGGCGGAGGCGGGGTACGGCGTTCAAGGATCGGTCCAGGTTGAGGAGTCTGCCGAGCCGGAGCGGTATGATCGACTCGAGGAGGAGCGAACACGGCGGACTTACCGGAGAAGGACTGTAAAGATGCTTGGGCGCTACATGCGCTACTCGATTGAAA
>DATJWZ010000457.1:0-7637 GCA_035500795.1 Candidatus Eiseniibacteriota bacterium
TTCCATCGGGAGATAAGGCCAGCAAGATTTTTTGAGAATGTTCATCTACGGGATGCTTCGTGCCAGTTCCATAAAATGTCTCGCCTTGCGTGAATGGCTTGGGCTTCGAGAAATAGATATTGCAGTTCTCGAGGGCCATCACGTAGAACAAGCCGCTGCCCGGATTGTAGGAAGGCGAAAACCAGTTTGTAGCGCCAACTATTCCCGGACAAATGTGCGTCCCGTCGTTCGTCGGCACGAGCCCGGACAGAATGGGGCGGCCTGATGCATCGATCCCTGTTGCCCAAGTCAACTTTTCCAAGAATGGAAACGCTCGTATGAATTTTCCATCCGTGCGGTTTAGAACGTAAAAGAAGCCGTTTCGATTCGCCTGCAGGAGCAGGTGACGCATTGTTCCGTTTTCTTCGCGATCGACTAATACAGGCGTCTCGTTGGCGTCATAGTCGTATAAATCATGAGGCGTGAACTGGAAGTACCATTTCATCTTTCCAGTATTCGGATCGATCGCGAGCACGCAGGCTGTGTACAGATCGTCCCCCGGCCGAGAACTTCCATCAAAATCGGGCGCGGCGTTGCTCGTGGTCCAATACACCGTGTCCAGTTCAGAATCGTATGTACCCGGCATCCATGTTGTGGCGCCGCCATGTAGGTACAAATCTCCAGGCCAACTTGAAGAGCCAAACTCGCCCGGACCGGGGATCGTCCACAGTTTCCATCTGAGCGTTCCCTTCTGAGCATCGAACGCGGCGACAAAGCCGCGCACGCCTGAATCGCCGCCAGACGTCCCGACAATCACTTCATCTTTGACAATCAGAGGTGCGCTGGTTCCACCATATTGTTTGACTTTGTCGGCGTATTGCACGTCCCAAAGCAAATTTCCGGAACGTGCGTCGAGGCAAAGCAGATGAGCATCGTCCGTCTCGGAATACACGAAGTGATCCCAGACAGCCACGCCCCGGCTCTTGTGGGCAGCAGCGTCGTCGAGCAGGCCGGAGCTGATGGGCCGGGAGTAGTGCCAGAGACTTCTGCCTGTGCTTGCATCCAAAGCAAACACATCGTTTGCGGAAGTCAGATACATCACGCCGCGGACGACAACGGGAGTTGCCTCCAGCCGCTGCGTATTTCCCGGATGAAATACCCACGCGGCGTGCAGTTGGCCAACATTGCTGGTGCTAATCTCGCGCAAGCTGCTGAAGCGGCGCCCGGTGTAATCGCCATTGTAGGATGGCCAATTGTCGCCAATGGGCGTTTTTAACAGATCCTCGGCGTCGACATGCAAGGCGGAATTTGCCGTTGACGCGTTCTGCTGCGCGATCAGCCTTGGCGCAATACACGTCGCAATGACCAAGAGTGCCAATAGTCCAAGATGCCGTTTCATCTCAATCGGTACCCTGATCACTTAAACGAAGCTCCTGAAGCGCACCGCGGTCGAGTCCATCGTCATCGATCAGATGAATCGACAGCCGAGAGCATTTTCCTGGGCAGGCAATCTCTTTGTCCAGAGTGACCTGCTCACTTGGATTCACGTCAGCGATAGAAATTTCCGGAATCGAGTGACCGTGCTCGCCGTAAAGGCGGACAATCAGGTGTCCCGAATAGAAGACTCCGAAGGAGCCCGAGAGCTTGATTTTGTCGCCACCCGAAACGGTGGCCGTCAGTGGGCGAATCAACACGCCAGCATCCGTCACTCCATGAAACTCACTACCTGAACGTGTTGGATACCATTCGGTATCCATGGTGCAACTCTCCCCCGCGCGCAGGCGGCACATCGGGCTATTCAGCTCAGCCTCTAAGTAGTAAGGGCCCGCATCCGGATCCGGAGGCAACGACAAAATTCCCTCTTTGTTCAGTCTAGCTGCGGCGCCGTTTGTCCAGAAGATGACAGATGCCTTCCCTGGATAAGTCTTCGTTGGTTCGTACTGGAAACGCTCAACCATCGCGTACTTGCTATTTCCGTCGACAACGGCAAGCCATCCCTCGGTTGAGTCAAGCCACAATTCTGCCGCCATGTGCGCGTAGTGGACGGTGAAGAGTCCGTCATCTCTCACTGCAACTCGCGGATTTTCAGCTGGGCCGAAACGGACATGATACCGATTGAGATAACTGCTGGATGGGTTTGTTGGAGTGAACGTCCAAAAATCGGGGTTTATTTGAGCGTTCTGGCCTGAGTTCGCGTCGCGTGAAGTGTCGTATTGCGAAACGGACTGCATCGACCACTCCAGCGTGTGGCCTGTCACATTCTTCATCGACGCATGAAACGAGATGCGTGGAGAATGGGCGTCAATGCCGATTGTGCGTGTGAATTGGATTCCTGTCAGCGGGTCCGCCGGACTTGTTAGCTCGACTTCGCAATGTTGTCCTTCTGAAACTTTGCGGAACGTGAAGGGGCCATCGTCCAAAGTGTCAGAATTCCCTGCCCAATGCTGCTCGTCGTTGTTTCCTTCAGGCAGCAACCAGAGTTTATCGCCGCCATAGTTGAACCATTCGCTGCCGCTTGGCGGAAAGTACTTGCCTGCCAACTTGGGATTCACGAACAAATACGCGTGCCCGGCGAATGTGGCCTGCATCAGGCGTCCGCCATTTTGCGGAACGATTACTAACTGCACCCATCGGTTCGAGAGTTGCTGTGCCTTCCACCCCCTGTAATCAACGGGTTCGACCTTGCAGGAGAGACTAGTCGAAGCAGGTGACGCACCCAGTGGAAACGGCAAAGCTACGCCGATCATGAAGGCGAACACGCAAATTCTCAAAACTAATTCGCGAACGGTAGGTGATTGTTGTTTGCTCATTACTCCCTAGCTCACAGCACGTCGAATCGCCGATAGTAGCATGCGAAACGTGATTTACAGTTTTCACTAAACGAAATGAATCCTAATAAAACGAAATATTTCGTTTGCGTCAAGGTCATTCTGTGATATACCAGCGATCACGCGTAGGCCGACACTTTTAGCTCCCATCGGAACGATGCTCAGGACTCTTATATTCCTGCTGCTGATCTCGCCATACCTCGCAGCGCAGGAACGGACCGTTGACCCCACATGGCTGCGGCGGTCTGTGCCGCAGGCGAATGAATCGCAGGTTGATATCTCAAGTCCGACCTGCCACTACAAACCCTTATTCGGGGAAGGCGACAAAGACAATCGCATTTTGCGAGGCGTTTCGCGATTCGGTGAAATTACCGTCGATTCGAATGGTTCTTGTCACAGCGTCTCCTACGATCGCCGCGAGGAACTCTACTTCGTTTTGCAGGGCGCAGGCACGCTGAACTACGGCAGTCAGTCTCACGCGCTTCGCGCCAACGACTTCACGTATGTGGCGCCCGGTGTGCAGCATAGCGTTGCCAACGGCTCCAATTCGCTTCGAGTGCTGGTTATGACCTTCAAAATTCCGGCGCGCGTCGGTCTGGTCTCTTCTGTTCCGCAACCGAAAATCATAAATTTGGACGAGGTCAAGGAGCAACCCGTCGAAGGGCACCCACTATCTGTTCTATATAAGTTGCTGGTCGGCCCGCGAGGGGCCACGCGAGATTCGATTGACGATGCTTATATCGTGACAAGCCTTTTTTGGATGGATTTCGCACCGGGCGGAACAAACTTCCCCCACCATCATGAGACCGCGGAAGAAATCTATCTGGTTATCGACGGCGAAGGAGACATGGTTGCGGGCGGGGGCATGGATGGGATCGAAGGTCGCTTCGCTGCGAAAGCCGGGGATGCCTATTATTTTCGGCCCAATTGCACTGTCGGTTTCTATAACGAGAACAAGCCTGGGGCAAAGGCGCACATTCTTGCAGTGCGGTCGCGGATACCGTTGCCCGAAGCCGATTAGCGCTGGCGCGAGCGGATTCTAGACTTAGACAAATTTGTGCGGGTCACAAGCACGAGCTGTAATCAGGAGGCATGATGCCGATCGGGAATTCCAACCGCAGGTCATTCGTAAAATTGCTGGGCGCCGCTCCCCTTCTCGGCCAAATCGCGGCACGCGATCTCTATGCGCAAGCCGCTTCTGCTGTGGGCCATGACCCGCGACAGAACGTTTACACAAAGCTCGGCGTAAAAACAGTGATCAATTGCCGCGGGACCTGGACCTATCTTAGCGGCTCACTCGAGTTTCCGGAGGTTCGCGAGGCGCAACTGGAAGCTGCGAAGCATTTCGTCAACATGTTGGACCTGCAGCGCGCGGTAGGCCGACGACTGGCCGAATTGACGGGAGCCGAATCCGGCATCATCACCTCCGGCTCTGCTGGCGCAATGGCAGCTGCGACCGCGGGATGCATCGCCGGAACCGACGACCATCATATCTGGCAACTTCCCGACACCACCGGCCTGAAGCACGAGGTCGTCATGGTCGGCGGACGCAGCGCATTTGACAGCGCCATCCGTCTGACGGGAGCCAAGCTCGTGCTCGTGTATTCGGCGGAAGAATTGGCAAATGCGATCAATGACAATACGGCGATGATCTACACCACGGATCTCGGCGACAAGCTTCAGAAAGAACTTGCGATTGCCAAGGATCACAAAGTCCCAATGTTGCTGGACGACGCCGCAGGCATTCCTCCCGCTGATAACGCGAAGCTGTACGCCCGCATGGGTCTTGATCTGTACTGCTTCTCGGGAGGAAAGGGACTTCGCGGACCGCAGTGCAGTGGGCTACTTCTCGGGCGCAAGGACTTGATCGAAGCTGCCTTGCTGAATAGCGCCCCGCGAGAAGGAGCCGTGTGCCGCCCTATGAAAGTCGGGAAAGAGGAAATCATTGGAGGCCTGGTCGCTCTCGAAACATGGCTGAAGATTGACGAAAAGAAACTTTATGCCGAATGGAATGGACGCATCGACCGAATCCGTAAACTTGTAGAGACTGTACCGGGTGTAAAGACCGACACGTATGTTCCCGAGGATGGGAATCGTTATCCAACTCTCAAGGTGTCATGGGATCAGCAGGGCTGGAATTACACAATCAAGGATTGCGTGCAGGAACTGCGGTCCGGAGATCCCATGATTGAAGTTCTCGGACCGGACAATCCCAGCCTGGTCACAGCTGTGCGCGAAGGCAATCCCAATCCGAATCGCAAAGAGCGGAAGGCGCCCGATCACATCGAACTTGTTTCGATGACGATCCAACCTGGAGAAGAAATCATCGTCGGGCGAAGGCTGCGCTCGATCTTGGGCGCAAGGCAAAAGAAGGCAGCGTAGTTTCGGGAGGCGTTCTTGACGAATAGTTATTCCGGCGCTTGGCGGCCGTTGCTGGCATGCACTCTCGCTTTCAGCAGCACGACTGCCGCGCAAAACCTGCCGCGAGCGGTTGGTCAAAAAGAAGTTCGCGGAAACGCCGTCTACTCCCCCGGAGTCGACGCCGGCGATTACATCTACGTCTCTGGACAGGGCCCGCGGAAGCCTGACGGGAGTTTGCCCGCAAGTTTCGGCGAGCAAGTAAAGCAAGCACTGGATAACGTCCATGTGATTGTCAGTTCCGCGGGACTCACGAATGAACACATTGTGTATGTTCAGGTCTACCTCGAGGACATGAAGGGATATGAAGAGGTAGATAGAACCTTCGCGGAGTACTTTGGAAATTCACAACCGGCGCGCGCTGCTTTAGGCGTGGCTCGAACTGCAGATTCACCCATCGAAATCAATGCCGTCGCGGTGCGCAGCCTGGAGGGGAAAGAGCCTGTTTACCTGGGCTACCAAAACGCTGCGAAGAACGCTCCCGCGGGAATGCTCACTCGCGAGCGACTGTTCATCTCAAGCATGGCAGGTTCGGATCCGGTATCGGGCAAAGTTCCCGAGGATGCCGCGGCGCAAGTAGACCTCGCTCTCGATCGCATGCATGAGGCTGTCAAAGCGGCAGGGCTGGAATTTGCCAATGTCGTGTTCGTCAATCCGTATCTCACGTCCGCGATACCGGGACGGATTATGAACGAACGCTACGCGCGGCGCTTTGAATTCGGAAACACACCGGCCCGAGCCACGATTCAGGTATCCAGTCTTCCCGGCGGCGCCCACATTGAATACACCGCCGTCGCTGTACGTAATCTCACACAGCGAAAAGCAATACGCCCGAAGAATATGCCTCCAAGTCCCACAGCCAGCCCTTGTGTTTTTGCCGGAGACACTTTGTATTGCTCCGCCAAAGACGGATTCATTCCGGGACCGCATGGCGGAGTTTATGCCACGACGACGCAACATCAATTGCGCCAGACGATGCGCAATCTGCTCGACAACCTGGAAGAAGCCGATATGAAGTTTGACCAGGTGGTCGCGACGAACGTTTATCTCGACAATATCGCAGATTTACCGGGCTTTGATCAGGTGTACGCACAATATTTCGGTCCGGTGACACCCGCGCGGACGGTCGTGCAGCAGATCGCAGCTACGGATCGAAAAGCTGACAAGGACGATCACTTCCCAGGGCTGGAACAAGTCTCGCTGATCGCAGTCCGAAGCCAGCAGGATCATTGAAAATCGTTCTTCTTCACATTTCGTTAGGCGGTGTTTTGCAAGGGGCAACTGAGTGGGGAAATTGTCACTGACTAGGCAGCGACTGCAAGCATTCTATTCTTGACAATATTCCACATCGTGGAATATGTTTTCGCGCAATGGGAGTGGGCGACTTGTACTGCTTTTGATGTTTCCTGGTCACAAAACCAGCGTATTTTCTGAAGGGGTTCTGGAAATCAAAAACTGATTGGGTGGGCAGGACAAAGTGACTGCCTCGCCGGGAGATGGGTGATGAGAAATTGTCAGAGGTTTTCCGCTGCGGTTTTCGTCATCGTGACGATGCTTTTCGCGCCTCACGCTCTGTTGGCCGATGTTACCGGTTCAATTTCGGGCGTTGTTCGAGACCGCGGCCAGGCAGTTGTCACGGGTGCACACGTAACCGTTACGAATGTACAGACCAATCTTTCTCAGAGCACCACTTCCGGGGCCGACGGAACGTATCACTTCCTCGCGTTACCTGCCGGCAGCTATCGGATCAACGCGACTGCCTCTGGTTTCCGTACCTATACCGCTACGGACATCACTTTGCAAGTCAACGATCAACTCAAGCTCGACATTGTTCTGGATGTCGGCACGGTTAACGAACAGGTCAACGTCTCAGCGGAGAGTGTTCACGTCGAAACCGAGAGCACGCAACTGGGCGATGTGATCGATTCGCAAAAGATGCTCAATCTGCCGCTGAACGGCCGCAGCTACCTGGACCTGCTGGGCTTGCAGTCGGGCGTCGCGCCGGACACCGCAGGCACGATCGGGGGAGACAGGCCGGTCTCTGGATACATCACAAACGCGGGCAATATCTCAGTCAACGGCCAGCGCGAGACAGCCAATGCGTTCCTGGTGAACGGGGGCGATGTCAGCGAAGGACGAAACCTGGGAGCCGGACTGGTTCCGAATCTCGACTCCGTCGAAGAGTTCCGGCTTATTACCAATAGTTTTGACGCGGAATACGGAAAATTCAGCGGCGCCGTGATGAACGCCATCACCAAGTCAGGGACGAATGGCTTCCACGGCGATGTTTTTGAGTTTCTGCGCAACGACGCGATGGATGCGAGGAACTTCTTTACAACCAGTAAATCCGAGCTGCGACAGAATCAGTTCGGGTTTACCGCTGGAGGCCCATTCTGGAAGAACAAGCTGTTC
>DATJWZ010000458.1:0-1412 GCA_035500795.1 Candidatus Eiseniibacteriota bacterium
CCCCGTGGACGACGCGGCGCGGATCGCGCTGACCGAGCTCGTGAAGTGGATCCATCGCGATTACGGATTGTCAGACATGGATGCGTACGAGCTGTTGTCGAAGGTAGCAAAGCTGCATTTCAACGAGATGGTGGACCCGAACTACGTGGTTGTGGCTTCGATTGAGAAGAGGTATTTGCCGAAGCACAAATGATGTCCCTGGTTTAACGGATCGGTTGAAAGGTTTCCCGATAGTCCTCAAGTGATAGGTTATCGAGCTGCAACTCGAGGCTGCGCTGTCCGGTTACTTTGGGATTGCTAAGAATGAGCGGAGTTCCGGGGCAGATGCCGGGATTGGTCGGTCGCTGTGCCCGCCAATCCCACTCTGATAGAGAGATGTCTACCTGATGCAGGGGACTAATGCCCATCTCTGCAGGCCCGGGGCCTCCTCGCACCGATGTGCGGGCGAATACTCCTTGTGGCGCTGGTGTCTCGCCACTTCCCAGGGGGCAGGTACTGGACACCGTTTCGGACGTGACAAGGAGATAATCAGGCCGGCGCATTGGGGTCAGGCAGCGGATTCCTCTCGTGTACTGAGGCTCAGTCGTGCATCGTCCCATCTCGTGCATTTGGAATTCGCCAGCCGGCACAACAAACCCCCGCTGATTCGTCTCCTTGTACAGGGTGAATGCTAGCCATAACCGGACATTCACTGGCGCGGACTTGAGTTGGTCGAAGATATTCTGCTTGATCCGGAAAGCGAGGTGAGCCGTCTTCTGATCCGGGAACAAAGTCTCGCTATTTCCTTGCCATTCAGAATCCCAATGGAAACCTTTGGCGTTCGTAACGGTCACAACCATTCCATCCAGTGTGAGGAACGAATCTTTAGGAATTCCGCCAACGTTCAGAGGAAGCATGAAGGAAACCTCACTGTTGTAGGCTGGAGTGTAATTGCCCTCATGCTCATCGGGAGATCGTATTAGCCGCAGTTCTACGGGCGGAGCTCCGCTTGATGATGGATATTCACGCGCAATCCGAGATCGATCTGAAGGGATCAACGGAGTGACAACTGCCGTAAGAGTGAGAAACGCGCAAACGGCTACAATCAGCCAGCGCGAAAGGGCAGTCTTGCGACGAGAATACTGCACGAGGATAATCGCGACCGCGACGACGATGAGGAGAAGGCCCTCCCAGGAGTCGACGCCGCCCGACAAGTCCGACTTCCGGATCACCGAAGACAGTGCTGAACTGCCGATCACATAAAGAACAACGAACAGCACCGCGAGGAGCATCTGGGGGATACTTCTTGTGACGCTGGCCAACACAGCGATCAACAAGAAGACACAGACAATCCAGAGCAGTTGCATCCATAGCAACCCAGCGACGTGATGCGTGGGGTGAAAGCCCGCGTGGGCGAGAAGGAATGCGTCCGC
>DATJWZ010000459.1:0-15557 GCA_035500795.1 Candidatus Eiseniibacteriota bacterium
TGGCGGAGAGAGTGGGATTCGAACCCACGTTAGAGTTTCCCCTAAACACGCTTTCCAAGCGTGCGCCTTCAGCCACTCGGCCATCTCTCCGCGGGAGGATGTAGGCGGCCTGCACCCCAACTATCTTGTGCAAGGTTGGAGCACCCTCCGGGCTGTAATGATTTTAGCTGAGAAGACCGCTTGTTGAACAATCCCTCGCTACCAAGTGCAGCATATCGAAAAATTCCTAAGAGTTTTGGAGGAACGAAGTAACTAGGCAGCTAAGATACTTTTTCAGGATCCGAGGCGGGCGGGATCGGGCTTTGCGTTGGCTGCGATGCTGAACTCGAGGCACCTGCTGCTGCCGCACTGGCCATAGCTCCCGTATTAACAGCAGAGGCTGGCAACGGTGGGACCTTCGTATTGTCGACAACGTGATGATTTAGACAGTACAAGGCCAATTCAAGGCGGTCGGCCACGCCCAATTTGTCGTAAACCTTACGAAGATAATTCTTGACCACCTGTTCAGTCGTTCCCACACGGAGAGCAATTTCTTTGTTCTTCATCCCCTGTGTAACGCAGGAAACGATGAGCGACTCCTTTGGAGTGAGTTGGACCTTCGGACGTGCGCCAGAAGACCGGCTGCTCTGATTCCGGAATGCTTCCATGACCCAGTGAATCGCTTGGCTATCGAGCCAGGTGTCACCAGCAATGACCTTGCGGAGGCAGTCGACCATCAACTCAGGCTCAACTTCGCGCGAAACGATTCCGTGCGCGCCACGGCGGAAAAGCTCCAGGGTCAACTGCTCATCTGGACCGGGTGTGACCACGACGATTCGAAGTTTCGGATTTTTCTGCATCAGTTCTCCGACAGCATCCACAGGGTTCGGCGAAAGTGCAGATTCGAAGATCAAGATATCGGCAGAAAATTTGGCGACGGCAGTCTGCGTTTGCGCCAAAGTTTCGGCCTGACCAACAACACGAATGTCATCTTCCAATGCAAAGATCTTTCGCAAGCCGGCGCGGAAGATGGCCTGCGTATCGGCCACAATCACGCGGACGAATTGACCACTATCGTCGCCTGCTCCGAGATTTTCCTGCTCGCTGACTGGAATGCTTGCCATTCGTTCCTGCCTACGCTCGTTCGAAGTGATACTCGTCGATCAGAACGCCAACGCCACGGCGTCCACGGTCTTCAAAACTGCGCACCACGCGTCCACGGCAATCAATTTGAACGTCCTGCCGCGCACCGAGCACGTCGGCAGGCAGCATGATCGTGAAGTCCACAATCGAGCCCACTGGCACATCGCGCTCCATAGCAAAAAGGACGCCGTTCGCTGAAATGTTTTCAGTAAGTGCCGAATAGGCTGCGCCGTCGCTCTTTACTGACGCTGAAAGATGAAGCGGGAATCGGGGCGCGCTCTGCAAATCCTCGTACTGGCGTTGGGTCATTTGCGCCTCTGTCATCGGTGCCGTTCCTTCCGCCGCCACGCTTCGCGATCCTCTCTTCCGAAGAGCTCTGTTTTGTTCTTCGGAATCTCTGCTCAACTCAACGGCAGCGTACACCCCAGAAACAGCGAAACAAAGTTACCGAAGTCATGGAACAAATGAGGCTAAATGCTTTTCTTTGAATGAATTAGCAGCGATTGCCAAGCGGAGAATTAAGGTCCGGAATCACCCGTCGAGAGCCTAAGATTTCAGGAAAAAACGGGAAGACTTCCGGTCATCTTCGGAATCTTTTTCGTAGGCTATTCACAACAATGGACTGGCTAAGACTTGAGGTACGAGTGAGCTGCACTAAAACTTGGTCACTTCAGTAAAGTTGAAATCGCGCACTTTCATCGCAGGGACGACCATGTCGAATGACTCTTCGCCTGAGGAGCGCACGGGTATGCTCATCGCTTCGACGTTTGAGAGCATGTGGATGAGACTCTCGTTGAAGCGGAAATTGCGGATCCCATGCTGAATGCGTCCGTTTTCGATAAGGAAGGTTCCATCGCGTGTCATGCCGGTTAGGACTTTCTCGAAGTGTTCAACTTCGCGGATGTACCACAGCCGCGTAACCAGCACTCCTCGTTCGGTCGATGTAATCATTTGCTCGACGGTCTGAGAATTTTCGGCGGGTGCAAAGACGATGTTAAGGGGCATCTCACCGCCTTCATTCGGAAGTGGCAGGCCGTGCCCAGTTGGCTCGATGGTGCCGACGCTTTCACAACCTTCCGAGCGTTTCATCCTCGCCGCAGTTGAACGGGCATAGACCACGCGGTTCACGACTCCGTTTTCAACCAGCGGCACTCTCTCTCGCATCACTCCCTCGCCATCGAATGGAGAACCGGCTTGCAGGGGATGGGTCACGTCATCGATGATTGTGATGTTGTCACCAAACAGTTTTGTTCCGATGCGGCCTGTAAGAAAGGATCTCTGATCGAGAATGGCCGTGCCGGAATAATCGAAGAACATGAAGCCCACCATGTCGAGAACCGCGGATGGCTCCAGAATTACGGTGTATTTCTCTGCGGGAATTTCTCCCGGGCGTCCCGATTCCACCGCCTTTTGCGCCGCGGTTTCGGCCATCCTCCCTGGATCAAGATTTGCCACATCAGGCGAATTCGCTTTTTGCCACCCCGACGAATCGGCGCCTAGCATGGTGATGGAAATCTCCCCAGATGTTTGCATATGCCATCGGCTTAGGCCGCACGAGTTGAAGATGCCCTCGAAGGATTCTCCGCTCGAGAACACACCGGCAGTGGTGAGTTTGTGGCGTTCCGCTACACGGACGATCTGCTTGACACCTTCAGCACGAAGGTCCGGAGTTATCGCCGCCGTGTGCTCGAAATGACGTGAAGGAATTTTCGTGGAGTTATCACGTCCCGCCTCTTGAGCGTTAGGCATCGGCAGGAGATCCGGATCCGGATGCTGCACTTTGGTCAACGATTCCGAACTCTTTACCACCTGACGCAGGCTTTCATCATCGAATCGATTCGTAGTAGCTCGTGCGGTGCGTCCGTCAAAGACCGTTCGCACCGAGATCACACAATTCTTCTCGTCCACATTCTGATGAATGCTATTGTTCGCAAACCGGGTCAGAGCAAACCTTCCACCCGAAAAGTGAACTTCCACTTCGTCCGCACTCGACAGTTTTCGGATGCGGTCAAAGATCTCGCCGGCCTGTTCTCGTGTCAACATAACAATTGGTTAGTGCATTTTTGTCGTTATGGTTCGTGATGAGAACCTAATTACCTGGAAGTGCACTGCCTACCTTAACTCCTAGAAATCGGGCGGGCGCAGCGCCGTGTCCCGTGCCGATCACTTGCTGCGGCTGGCCCTTTCCGCAATTTGGAGTGCCCCAGAGCGTCCACTCATCTCGCGAGCAGATCGCATCCATCGAATTCCAGAACTCGGTTGTGATTCCCGAGTACAAAGGGTCCTTCACCATCCTGATGCGCTTTCCATTCTTGATCTCCCAACCGATCTCGCAACCGAATTGGAAGTTGTAGCGCTTGTCATCGATGGACCAAGAACGGTTGGTTTGCATCAGAATGCCGTGGTCAGTCGAGGCAATCAATTGTTCAAGGTTGAGCGGCTTCTCTCCTGGCAGAATGCTGATGTTCGTCATACGAATCATTGGAAGGCGGTTCCAGCCCTCGGCCCGCGACGTACCTCCCGAACGTTGGTCGCCAATCGTATGCGCCGTTTCACGCGAAGTAAGATATCCCATGAACAGCCCGTTGGTAATGATTGACGTGCATTGCGCGGGTACTCCTTCGTCGTCGAAGCCGAAAGTCCCAAGTCCGGGACCGTGCTCTTGCCGGGCGTCTGCCACGACGTTCACCAGGTCGCTGCCGTAGCGAAGAGACCGCAACTTTTCGAGCGTCAAAAACGAAGTTCCGGCGAAATTCGCTTCCATCCCCAAGACGCGGTCGAGTTCGATTGGATGGCCGATTGATTCGTGAATCTGCAGCCCAAGTTGTGAGCTGTCGAGAATGAGATCGAAGCTTCCTTCCGGACACTGATCGGCTCTGTGGAGAGCCACTGCCTCTTCGGCGATCCGGCGTGCGTTCTCGAGAAGCTTCAATTCCGTGATGAGCTCATAGCCCTTGTTCTGCCATTGCCCACCAAACGAATTTGGATAGGATCGCTTCTGAATTTCATTCCCCGCGAAGGCATACGCAGCATAGCCTGCCCCCGTTGAAAGCTTCGTCTGATGAATGTCCGCGCCTTCGGAGGATGCAAACCATTGTTCTTCGCGATTGAAGTTCAGGTTCGTTTCCGCAAGCGTGATGCCTGGGACCGCGCGCAACTCGGCGTCGATTTTCAAAAGCAGATCAATGTTTTGCTCGACTGAAGTACTGAATGGATCGATCTGATAGGTCGTAGTCCATTCGGCGACCTGAGGTTTCTCCGGCGCCAGTTGCACATCTTGGCGTTTCACGCGGGCCGACGCTCGCGCGATCTCCACCGCCCTTTCCGCTGTTGCCTCGACAGCTCCACGCCCCAGCTCTGAAGACGCCGCGAAACCCCACGCACCCTCGACGATTACCCGAACATTCATCCCGATCGATTCGGAATCGGAAGCGCTCCCAACCTTCCCGTTCTTGGTCGAGAGGGCACGGCTACGCTGCGCAACTACGCGTGTGTCCGCATAGCTCGCGCCACGAAGTGTCGCGGTGTTCAAAGCCCAATTTGCGACGTGCTTCATAGGAAGAATTTCAATCTAACACAAGCGGTTACGCCGATTGGGAATCCGGTACCAATCCCGCTCTTGATGATCCAAGTGTCATTCCACACATGCATTTGTGACGGCAAGCACAGTCCACAATCGTCACACGCCGTTCAATAAGGTGATGCAAATCGACAGCGGCTAGGGTCCGCTGTCTGAGCATGAAGGAGCCCTTATGAGCGTTTTCATTCCCGGGGAGCGTACGAGCACTCTTACTGCAAGGCCCGACCGAGCGCAGCAAGAAAAGGCTGACACTCAAGCCAGCAAGAAGGCCGATTTAGCCGGCCCTGGTATCGGCGATTACACCGATCTGGAGCAGATCCTACCCAAGGATTACCATCCTCTCCTCACGCCAAGAGAGACTCAAGAAGCCATCTTCCATCTCCGCCGCTACATTGAAGATAACCTATGTAAGGAACTTGGGCTCATGATGGTCCAAGTCCCACTGATTGTCGATGTGGAAAGTGGAGTGAACGATATGCTCGACCGCGATGGATCGCGCACTCCGATTCAATTCCACATCTCGAACGATCGTGACAAACATCCAATCGATGCGCAGGTGGTGCAGGCTGCTACAAAATGGAAACGCGTCGCTCTCAAACAGTTCGAGTGCCGCACTGGCGAAGGCATCTGCACAGACATGCGCGCAGTGCGGAAGGACTATTTCCTTGACCATGACCATTCCGCGTATGTAGACCAGTGGGACTGGGAACGTGTTGTCACGCCCGAGCAGCGCAATATTGAGTTCTTAAAGGCGATCGTGCGCAAAATATGGAAAGTCTTGGTGGGCGCGGAAAAATTCGCGCAAGAAATGTTCCCTGAGTTGAAGAATCCGCGCTATCCGAATCTGCCGGAGGAACTCACGTTCTTGCACGCAGAAGAAATTCTGGCGATGTATCCGGATCTTCCACGCAAGCGCAGGGAAACGGTCATTCTCCAGAAATATCCTGCCATTTTCATTATTGGGATCGGCTGGCCGCTGAAGGATGGATATCCGCACGAGATGCGGGCTGCCGACTACGATGATTGGATCACCGACACCAGCCAGGAGACAAAGAAAGAAACTCACGGCTTAAATGGCGACATCCTGGTGTGGAACCACGTCACACAACGCCGCCACGAACTCAGTTCCATGGGGATCCGCGTGAATGCGGAGACGTTACGGGAGCAACTTGAGATGTCGAAACTCCTCGACAATCTCAAGTACCCATATCACCAAGCGATCGCGAATAACGCCTTACCGCTCTCAATCGGCGGGGGAATTGGGCAGTCGCGCACGTTAATGCTTCTGCTCCGAAAGGCACATCTGGGAGAAGTCAGCGTGACGGTCTGGCCGAAGATATTGAAGGAGATGTGCGCGAAGAAGAATATTTTCGTGCTGGAGTAAGGCAATCAATCAAGACCAAGGCAGGCCGGCTCACTTCGTCTCGCCGCCTCTTGTTTCACTGACTCCAGAAATATCTGGTCGGGATACGACAATTTGAGCTTTGTTTTCGGACCCGATTTTACGGCGATTTCATGCACCGCATTCTTTGAGGCGTCTGGAGAACATACGCTGGCTGATATTTTGCTCGATCCCTACGGCGTGGCGTGTGCTTCCGCCAGAGCCTTGTTCAATGCCAGCAATTCCTTCAACACACCGCGCAATTTCGTTGATTCGAGCGCGTTCGCTCCGTCCGACTTTGCTTCCTTCGGATTGTCGTGTACTTCCATAAAAATGCCATCCACTCCGGCAGCGACGGCTGCGCGCGCTAGCAGCGGAATGAACTCCGGTTGGCCTCCGCTGACGGCCGGCCCATCTCCTGAAGAGTGTGACGACGGCAACTGAACGGCATGAGTTGCGTCAAAAACCACTGGCGAGAACTTTCGCATGATCGCCAGTGAACGCATGTCGACGATGAGATTGTTGTATCCGAAACTTGCACCACGCTCAGTCAAAAAAACCTGTGAGTTCCCTGCCTGGCGGCACTTTTCGACGGCATGTCGCATATCCCAGGGGGCAACGAATTGTCCCTTCTTGAGATTGACAGCGCGTCCACTCAGAGCAGCCGCCACCACCAGATCCGTTTGACGGCTCAGAAATGCCGGAATCTGGATCACATCGACAACTTCCGCAACCTTGGCCACGTCCGCTGTCTCATGCACATCTGTGAGGACGGGCAGGTTTAGCTCATCCTTGATCTTCTTCAGAATTCGCAGGCCTTCTTTCAGGCCGGGTCCGCGGAAACTGCGAATTGAGGTCCGGTTCGCCTTGTCATAACTCGCCTTGAAGATGAAAGGGAACGAAAGAGAGCGGGCAACTCCTTTGATGATCTCGGCCATCCGGATCGCATGCTCTTCGCTCTCGATGACACAGGGCCCAGCGATCAGAAACAGATCGCCAGCGCCGATGTGAATGTCGCCGACTTGGAAAGAGGTGGTCATCACAAAACTATTGCGTCACGGAAACGTGAAACCACTGAAAATTGTGATGTTCGTCGTATTTCTGTAGTCCGTGGTGAATCCTACCGTCCCACGACCCGCTCGGGCCGATGAAACATCTCAACCTCAGCCGTTTCTTTTTCCGTTCGTCGCTTCTGCCCGTACTCGTACGAGGCACCGATGAATGTCTTAAACAACGGATGCGGCTCGAGAGGCTTCGATTTGAACTCCGGATGGAACTGGCAACCGATGAAGTGTGGGTGGTCCGGCAGTTCTACCATCTCCACATAAGTTCCATCGGGTGACGAGCCGGAAATACGTAATCCAGCCGCTGTCATCGGATCCTCATACTCGCGATTGAATTCGTAACGATGCCGGTGACGTTCGCTGATCTCCAATGTTCCATAAATTCTGTGCGCCAACGTGTTGGGCTCGATTTTGCAAGTCCACGCACCCAACCGCATCGTGCCGCCGAGTTCTTCCACCCCTCGCAGTTCTCGAAGTTTATAGATAACACGATGTGGTGTTGCGGGATCAAACTCGCTCGAATTCGCCTCTTCGAGTCCCACAACGTTTCGCGCAAACTCGATGCAAGCGGTCTGCATTCCCAGACAGATTCCGAAATAGGGGACTTTCTTTTCCCGCGCGTATCGAATCGCGATCAACATTCCTTCAATGCCGCGCTTACCGAATCCACCCGGTACCAGAATTCCGTCGTATCCCTCGAGTTGCGATTCGTAGCTTTCGTCTCCGGTTTCCAGCCCTTCGGCCTCGATCCAGTTCAGTTGCAGTTTCAGGTTGTGAGCCAGGGCACCATGCACCAACGCCTCTTTGAGGGACTTGTAGGAATCTTCATATTCGACATACTTTCCGACAATGCCAATCGTGACCGTATCCTTCGGGTTGTACACACGGTGGACGATGTCCTCCCACTTTGACAAGTCGCGATCCCTAGCTTGCATATGGAGATCTTTAAGGACCAATGTGTCCACGTTTTCCGTGGCAAACACCAGCGGCACTTCATATACGGAAGCGACGTCTTTCGCGGTGATCACAGCTTCTTCCGGGACGTTGCAGAAGAGAGCAATTTTCGACTTGATATCTTTCGCCAGGAATCGATCGGTGCGGCAGAGCAAGATGTCGGGCTGAATTCCGATGCTCAACAGTTCTTTCACCGAGTGCTGGGTCGGCTTGGTCTTCAATTCCTGTGCCGCCGCTATGAATGGCACCAGCGTGACGTGAACGAAGAGAGTATGTTCGCGCCCGAGTTCCTGACGCATTTGACGAATTGCTTCCATGAATGGGAGGGACTCGATATCGCCAACTGTTCCGCCAATCTCCACGATGGCAACGTCCACTTCCTGTGCCACCTTTTTCATCGCCGCCTTGATTTCATTGGTCACATGCGGAATCACCTGGACCGTCTTGCCGAGATAATCTCCGCGCCGTTCCTTGGCGATGATTTGCTCGTAAAGACGACCGGTTGTCCAGTTATTGTCGCGGGAAAGCTTGGAGTGGGTGAAGCGCTCGTAGTGCCCAAGGTCCAGGTCCGTCTCAGCGCCGTCATCGGTCACGAAGACTTCCCCATGCTGAAATGGCGACATCGTCCCTGGATCGACGTTCAAATAAGGATCGAACTTCATGATGTTGACCTTGATCCCGCGGCTCTCGAGCAGGCATCCGATCGATGCTGCGGCCAGGCCCTTACCCAGTGAAGACACGACTCCGCCCGTCACAAAGATGTACTTCGCTGGCATCTCTTCCTCGCTCTAAATTTTGTTTGGAAAATTGTGCAGGTGTCGTGCACGATCAATTATGACAAACCCACCTGTGGAAAGGAATACAAAATCGTCGCATTGACGCAGTAAAATATATCGGCGACAATAATTTTTGGGTTCTTCGAACTCAGCGGAGAACTTTCCCCCAAAGTGGGCCTGTGGCGCAGCTGGGAGCGCGCTTCCATGGCATGGAAGAGGTCGTCGGTTCGATCCCGACCAGGTCCACCAGTTCCTAAGTTATACATAGCCACTGCAACGGGTAATTGTCGTCACTAGACGTATTGCCGTTCAGCCACCTGTGTCCTCGATGTAAACTCCTTGGGATACCCAAGTCCCTGAAGTCAGGCACATAACCCCGATGGGCAGTGACTTAACGCGCAGCAGCGAATCAAGCGCTCCGAGAAAAAGTGCCGTCGGATTCATGCACAACAGTCTGGTATTGAATCGCCGGATATGCGTCCTGGCAAACTGGTTTGCTGAACTGGTTCCGCCGCGAACACGGGTTTTGGATGTTGGCTGCGGCGATGGGAAGCTTTCCGCGGCTTTGCAATCAAGAAGGCCCGACATTGATGTGCAAGGTATTGATGTACTTCCGAGGGAAACAACTCACATTCCAATCAAGATGTTCGACGGAACGCATTTTCCCTACAGCAACGAGTCCGTCGACGTGGTCTTGTTCTCCGACGTGCTTCACCATACCGCCGACCCGACAGTCCTGCTGAGGGAGGCCCGGCGCGTCTCCAGTAGGTGTGTGATTATTAAAGACCACTTTCGCGAGGGATTCGCCGCAAATACGCGGTTGCGCTTCATGGATTGGGTCGGGAACGCAAGGTTTGGTGTGGCTTTACCGTACAACTACTGGACGGAGCAACAATGGCACGCGGCTTGGCACGACGTCGGCCTTCAACCCGAGCGCTCGCTGACTAGCCTTTATCTTTACCCCAAGGCCGCCGACTGGCTATTCGGCGCAAAACTTCACTTCATCGCGGTGTTGCAGCCGTCGAGAGCTGCCCGGTTTAATCAGAAACCGTCCTGAATAGTCCAGTCGCCTCAGAGGCGCATGGATGCCACGCTGGTTTAAAAATTCGTCGACCGCCTTGCGCGCGCCCTTCCAATACCCGTAGTCGTCAAACTGGATCACGCCGTAAGGCTCGACCTTGTCATATAAAAACTCCAAACAGACCTTCACGCTTTCGTACCAGTCCCCATCGATATGGAGAAGTGAAATAGACGATACGGGAGTAACCGGCAGAGCTTGCTGAAACAATCCTTTGACGAGTTCGACGTCTTCCAAGACTTCAAGGCGGCGGAACAATTCACGCACCTCGTTCACCGTTCCGACACATGTTCCGGTGAAAAGATCAGCGAGTTCGAAGTCCGGATCTTCCGAGCTCGGTGCAGGAAGCCCCTCAAAAGTATCAAAGAGCCAGAGTTTTCGTTGAGAATTGAGCTGGCGGATGGTTAGAGCCATAAGAGCCGCACTGCCCCCCTTTGCGGTCCCGCATTCCACCACATCTCCAGGAATGTCGCGGCTGACGACGTAATGCAAGGCTCGGTACAGTCCGCGCAAGCGCGCATTGCTGCACATGGTACAAGCGCGAACTTGGCGGTAAAACCGCGAAAATTCCAGTGGCGAAACCAGGTCCCATCCCTGCATCATTAATCGAAGCGCACTGTCGGCGAGGAAACGGGGATCACGAGCCCTATGCAAAACCTCTCGCCAAGGATGCTGAACAGGCTGCGCTGAGACCAGCGCCTGCCTCTTTGTATTCATCGCCGACGCAGCCCTAGAACGCTCATGAAGAAGCTGGCGAAGACTGTCTGCGCGCCCAACGTGAGAAATAGCATGGATGGAATGACGAGGCGCATGGTGTGAGAGTAGTCGAGTGGCCCGAAGTGCTTGCTTCCCCATGCGCTCACCGCGTACACCGATGTTGCGAGCCCGGCGAACGTCAGGAGCGTACCCACGGCAAGTCCGACCTCGAGAGTGATGTATTGGAATAATCTATCCAGAGTCGGATCGGGCGGTAACAAGCCCTCGGAAATGGCAAAGAATTTCGTGAATACTGCGAAGGCGATCGCTTGGAATCCAAGAAGAACGAAAGCAGCCGCATAAACCATCGTGTGAACGTCGAACGTGACGCTCCCAACCACCCTCGGCGCTGGCAACAGCCACAGACCCAGCACGGATCCCAGCAGCATGAGTACCATCCCGGGATAGAGAAACAACCAGCGGGGACTGTAAAGTAGAAAAAAGCGTAAGGTACGCCATCCATCACGCCAAGTACGCAGGTGAGGAGGACGACTCCTACCGTCCGGCGACAGAGTGGTAGGCACTTCCGCGACTCGCAACCGAAGCAGCGTGGCCTTCACGATCATTTCTGTCGCAAACTCCATACCGGTCGTGCGAAGAGCCATGCGTTCGTAGGCTTCTTTCCGAAATCCGCGCAGGCCGCAGTAAAAATCTCCAACCGGACTTCCAAAAAACAGCCGTCCCAGTCTGGTCAGCGCAGGATTCCCAAAATAACGATGCAGCGCTGGCATCGCCTGCTTCTGGATCCCGCCTCGGAAGCGATTTCCCATCACCAGGTCAGCGCCGTTACGTAGTCCCTCCACAAATCGCGGGATGTGTCCAAAATCGTAACTGTCGTCCGCATCTCCCATGACCACATACTTGCCCGCTGCAACCGCAATCCCTCCCATAAGAGCGTTGCCGTATCCCTTGGCTCGCACATTCACAACTCTCGCCCCCAGCCGTTTCGCGATGTCCGCCGAATCATCCGTGCTGCCATTGTCCGCGACCACCACTTCTCCCGAGATGTTTGCTTGCTGCAAGGCCCGCCACGCCTTCACGATGCAAGTCTCAAGTGTTTCTGCCTCGTTCAGACATGGCATCACGACCGACACTTCTATTGTTTCCGTATCTTGGACCGGGATGGGTACCTGCTGATGATCCGCTTCCACTCTGAGGGCAACACCCACAATTCAACTCCTCTGCAGGGATCTGCAACCTCTACCAAGTTGTAAAGTTTTGAGAATGATAACAGCGAGGTCACGAAATGATAATAAGAATTCCCAAGAAAGATCCACCAACTCTACTTCGCGAAAAAGTAGGCGTAGTAGTCAGTATCCGAAATTTGTTTCCAGTGATCCGTTTGTGTCGAAGGTGGGTTCCATGCAATGATCGCCCTAGCCCCGGCCTTGCTTAGGAGTTCATACGCCAAATTTTGGCGTTCTCTTGATGTGGCCCAAAACTCGCGCGCCGGGCCAGAGGCTGCAGCCTCCGCGACAATCTTGAACCGGCCCAATCGGGCCCAATGATTGAGGGTTCCGGAACCGATGACCGCGACATGGTCTCCCGCCCGCAGTCCCATGCTTTCTAACCCGAGCGCCGCTTTTATTTGATCCCTCGCTGATGGTTCCGGACCGACGGTGAGCGCGGTAAACGCTTGGTCCCCGATCTGCCCCATGACAGAGACAAGGATTGTGGCTGCCACAGCCACAGCAACATATTTCGAGATGCGGCTTAACTTCTCATCTTTCGGGAGTCGAATCCCGGCAAAGATTGCCAGCCATAAGAAAACCATTGATGCGCCGATGTACCGCGCGATAACGAGCACAAGTGAGTAAGCGACAAGGCTAAGACACGCTACTGCCAATAGTGGCCAATTGGCAACAATCGCCCTTCGCGTTGGCCTTCCGCCGATGAAGAGCAATATGAGGGCGCCGGCAAGCAGTCCCAACTCTCTGCGCAGCAACTTCTCGTAAACGAAGCCGCTCTCTACTAGCACCCGGAGTTGCGCTCGCAGGCGGAAACGCGGCTGTACCCCCTCGTTCCAGTATGAGGGATCATCCCAGGGGGGATACGTTCCTTTAATCGGCTCGCCAAATTCAAAGACGCGAGGGTTTTCCAGAACCTGTCTGGTGGAATGTTGCGGAGTGCCGCTTCCTCCCGGCTCGCCCTGCCAATGGATCTGCGGCGTACCTGGGCTGACCAGGCCGGCATAGGCTAGCTTTCCGGTATCACCAAAAGTCAATCTCCCTTTTGCCTTGGAGATAACAAAGACGAATGGCGCACACACCATCAGGAAGATCAACGTAGACAGGATAACGCCATATACTCTGGTCTTGGATCTCCTGCCGGAAAACAACAAAATCGCCAGAAAACCGAATCCCAGAGGGCACATAATACCTTTACCCAAATAGGCTGCTCCGTTCAACGCCCCGAAGATCGCAAACTTCTGGTACGAGTGATGAAAACGCAGATCTATCAGGTAGCCTCCGATTAGAAACACTATGGCTGCGACTAGAAGATCTGGAGTGACAGTACCAACACCAATGAGTACCAGAGAACACAAGAGGAAGAGGCTATACCCAACGACTAGCAGAGCGCTTTCAGGCAAAGCAGCAGAATCGTCAGAACCCTTTGTATCGCTCTCCTTGAGGGCTCGCAAAACCGAACGAAGGAAAAACCGAAAACAGAAGAGAGCCACCACGTAGATGATCAAATTAACGACGTGAACGGTGACGAATTCCCACCATATCGAAGGTTTCACAAGATACAGAGCAAGGCCTAAGCACCAGGAATACATCGGACTCCAATAAGCGTTGATCGCAGTCGACCAATCACCCCGAAAGTATGCGTCCCCTATGTCGAGGTAAGACACACCGTCCGAAATCATTTGGTACCGGCAGATCCAGGCCTGTAATGCACCCAGGACAATGCAAACAATCAGGATCGTGCGCTCTGTGAACAGTCCTTTTTCATGACATCCACCATCTCTCGTCATAAGTGTTTGGATTTTGTACTTTCCTGACCTTAACCTACGGTTCTTGCGGTGCTATGCCTGGATGCATTAGCATCGTGCAAAATCATCGATGCATAAAGAGCCCGAAACATAGTACAAGAAAATCAATGGGTCCTAATCCACACCGACGCCCCGGAAAGTCAAAACCCCGGTCATGCTGACCGGGGGCCCTCTCAACCTTAACTTCACTCACTGATACGTCAGCTTCAAATTGTCGAGATAGACTTTGTACTGATCTTGTTTAACGTTTCCATCCAGCTGAAAATTGACGGTGACGCCATACCAGCCTGGGGTTGGACCATTCTCAAACGTCCAACCCAGGTTGGCAGTCTGCCCATTCAACGTGATCGACTGATAGGTCTCATGATTGTCCGACGTACGCTGCACCTTTAGCGTCAGGTGATTCCAGTCGCCGCTCTTTGGATGACAGGGGATGCCCGTCGGTGTCCACTTGCCTTTGGAATTGTCCCAGATATCCCACTCGTTTCCGCCGGCGACACGGCACTCGTGGCCAAAGATGAAACCCATGTTACCGAAGAACTGATTGATGTCAAACTCGAGCGCTTGCGAGACGCCGAGGTCATCGCCGTAGAAATCCACATCGTAGGTGAAGTTTTGGATCGAAGGCACAAGCGAATGATTGCTGTCGTTCATTCCCTGCGACGAGCCATCCCCGATAAGGTGATTGTTCCACAGTGCGTCGGAATAGGGAGTGCTCCCTCCAACCCAATAGACCGTGGAGTTGCCGCTCAGCGATGGAGAGGACTGATTTTGCGACATCGAGAACTGGATTCCGTCGCACGGCGAAGGTGAGCAATCCACAAAATTCGGCGCTCCCTGTCCGTATTGTGCCCATCCGCCGGACGCTTGCAGATTCGAAAACGCGTTTCCACTCGAGTCACTGGTCGGTTGTGGAGTGCTTGGCGCCGGATTGCTGGCGGGAGGATTATTCGGTGGTGGATTGCTGGGCGGTGGACTGGTCGGCGGAGGATTTGTAGGTGCCGGCGCTGTTTGGCTCGCCACCGCAATCTTCAGTGATTGCTCCCTTGAATTTCCGTTTGCATCTGAGACAGAAACGGCAAAGTGAAAATTTCCTGAAGCGCTCGGAGTTCCGGACACGCTCCCAGATACACGATCCAGATTCACCCCTTGAGGCATCTGGCCCGAAACAACGGCGTAGCTGTAAGGAGATGTACCGCCGCTCGCGCTAACTCGACCCTTGTATGTCGTTCCTTCGGTTCCCGCGGGAAGCGATGCCTTAACGCTCAACGTCGCATTAGGGTTATTGTTAGGCGAGGTCACAGAATTCCGTGCGCCGCCACAAGCCACCAACCCGGCGATTGCAGCCAGGCTTGCGGTATAAACCGCTCGTCTCAGAAGAAAGCTCTTGTAGGCGTGATCCTTCCGCCCAGGATTATGCAGAGCAAAAAACATAATCAACCTCGTTATCGGTATTTGGCGGGCTCTCGAGCGGAAGATCCCTGGGCAACGACTAGCTAGGGAAAACCCTGTAGTCGGCCATGGCCAGAAGGGTGCTGAGGCTTGCTACACCCGGGTGCTACTGACGTTCACTGCGGCGCTGGCTTGCTCCGTAACTTGCCTTAACGTGTAACCCCGATTACCTTCCAGGTGCATACGGGCCATTACGGATAGTGAAATACAGAAACGCCAGTATAGCCAAGCCGCAAACCTCGATCAACGTCGCTTTGTAATTTTTATGTACCAGAAGGGCTGAAAACCCGCATCTGAAGCCCGGTTGAGGGCTCTTGATTTCAAGCCCTCTTGCGCGCGAACTGTTTGCAGGCCTGCGAATCCCAATCAGAACACAAATCTCAGTGCGAACTGCATGAA
>DATJWZ010000460.1:0-4636 GCA_035500795.1 Candidatus Eiseniibacteriota bacterium
ACCGAGGTCAACGGACGCACTCTGACGGACAATTATTTTTGGCTGCGGGAGAAATCGAATCCCGAGGTGCGCGCGTATCTCGAGGCCGAGAATGCATACGCCGATGCGGTGATGAAGCCCACCGAGGCCTTCCAGAAAAAGCTCTACGACGAGATGCTGAGCCATGTGAAAGAGACCGACGTTGAGGTTCCGTACAAGGAAGGCGACTACTTTTATTACACGCGTGTCGAGGCCGGCAAGCAGTATCCGATACGCTGCCGCAAGAAGGCCAGCATGGACGCGCCGGAAGAAATCCTGCTCGACGTGAACCAACTCGCCCAGGGGCAGGCGTTCATGTCGATCGCGGCGTTTGCGGTCAGTCCGGATGGGAACCAGCTCGCGTACTCGTACGACAACACCGGCTTCCGCCAGTACAACCTCGCGGTGAAAGATCTGCGCACCGGCAAGACACTGGCTGATCATGCCGAGCGCGTGGGATCGGTCGTGTGGGCGGCCGACAATCAGACGATTTTTTATACGCAGGAGGACGCGGTCTCGAAGCGGCAGTACCGCTTGTATCGTCATGCTGCCGGATCGTCCGGTGCCGACACTGTTGTCTACGAAGAGCCCGACGAGAAGTTTGAAGTCGAAGCTTACAAGACGCTCAGCGACGCCTACATCATTCTCGTCTCACGCAGCCATACAACGAGCGAAGCGCGCTTCATCCCGGCGAAGCAGCCTGACGGCGACTGGAAGATTATGGAGCCGCGCAAGGCGGGTGTTGAATATTATCCCGACCACAGAGGCGATCAGTTCTACATCCGCGTCAATGACACCGGGCGCAACTTCCGCCTGGTCACTGCGCCTGTGACTGATCCCGGCAGCGCGAACTGGCACGAAGCGATGGCGCAGAATCCGGCGATCATGCTCACCGGCATGGAAATGTTCCGCAACTTCTGCGTGCTCTTCGAACGTGAAGGCGGACTGCCGCAGATTCGCGTCATCGATCTGCGCAACGGACAGTCGAAGCGCATCGCCTTCCCCGAGGAGGCCTACGCGGCGTATCCGTACATTAATCGTGTTTATGACACGACTGACTTCCGGTATGGATATCAGTCGCCGATCACGCCGGCGTCGGTCTTTTCGTACAACATGGAGAACGGCGCGACGACCCTGCTGAAGCAGAAAGAGGTTCCTGGCGGATACGATCCGAAGAAATACCAAGTCGAACAAATTTACGCGGTCGCGTCGGACGGAGTAAAAGTGCCGATCTCTGTGCTTCGGCTGAAGACTGCGCAGCTCGATGGCAAAGGCGCGCTCTATCTTTACGGATATGGATCGTATGGCATCTCGCTCGATAGCTTTTTCAACGCGAATTATTTTTCGATGGTCGATCGCGGAGTCGTCGTCGCGGTGGCGCACATTCGCGGCGGCGGAGAGATGGGCAAGGCCTGGCATGACGCCGGAAAGATGATGAACAAAAAGACGACGTTCACCGACTTCATTGCGTGCGCAGAGGATCTGGTGAAGCGCGGCTACGGATCGAAAGATCGTCTGGTCATCGAAGGTCGCAGCGCCGGAGGCCTGCTTATGGGCGCTGTGCTCAACATGCGTCCCGATCTATTCCATGCGGCGCTGGTCGGAGTGCCGTTTGTCGATGTGATCAACACCATGCTCGACGAAAGCTTGCCGCTGACTGTCGGAGAATTTGAAGAGTGGGGCAATCCGAAGGAGAAAGCCGCATTCGACTACATGATCACGTACTCGCCGTATGACAACATTGAAGCCAAAGCGTACCCGGCGATGCTGGTGAAGACGTCATTCAACGACAGTCAGGTGATGTATTGGGAGCCGACGAAGTACGTGGCGAAGATGCGGGCCACGAGGACGGACCACAACATCCTGATCTTCAAAACCAACCTGAGCCCCGCGGGGCATGGAGGGGCCTCAGGCAGATACGACCGCCTGCACGAAGCCGCCTTCGATTACGCGTGGATCCTGACGCAGATGGGAATTTCGAATTAATCTGGTGTGGCGCGGGCGACCCCGCCCGCGTCCTTCCACGAAGAGTACTGCTGAATCAAAACAAAATCTGGGCGATTGTCATTCCGGCGTGCGCGCGAAGCGGGACAAACGAAATCCTACGGGCGTGACGAAACTCAAATCACCCCGGCTCTCATCCGCCGCAGAAAGTCTTCCCCCTCCGCCTTCGCCTGCTCTAAAACTTTCGCCTGTCCCCGATACTCCAGGGCCACTTCCTGCAGCATCAACTCCACCGCATCTTTCGGCTTGAATCCCTGCGAGATGAGTTGGCGAATTTTCGACGTGAATCCCTCATCGATCGCCGGAACCAGCCTCGCAGCATGATCGCTGCATTTATGATCTTTGAATTTTGAGGCGGCCAGCCGATCGAATGCAGTTTTCGCATCCGCATCCGTCAGCAGCTCTGGCACTGGATAATTCCATTCGCACTGCGTACACGTCCACCCCTGAAACGTGCCGCGCGATGTCCAGAGAAGCTCGCGGGTGGTCGTCTCCCTCAGCTTCCGATGATCCGCACTTCCAAATTCCATGAGCGACACGACTCCCCGCCCGCAAAACCTCCGTGGCCCATGTAGCACTGCTGGTAATGGTACTCGCTTTGCGTCCGGCTGCCCCGTGCCTAAGGCGATTCGAGGGCTTCGCACGTTACTGGGTATCCAGCGGGAAAACCACCGTGCCAATCTGGCCCGCGTTGTTGTCGCGCACGAGAAAGCGGATCTCGAACGATCCCCGAGGTAGTTCCATTTTCTCGCGCAATTTGATTCCGTCCTGCTCCCACAGCCGCAGGTTTTCTGGATGCGGATTTCCGCTCACCGGATGTAAGAACTCTCCCGCCTCCCGCATGTCGCGTGTAAGGGCTATGGCGCCGACCTCAAGATCCAGCGGACGCTGCTGGGCAACATCAATCTTTACGCTGCTAAGCGGGATCGTGATTAGAAATTCGACGGTTTTCCTTTCTTCCGGCGCCGGTGGTCTTGGTGGCGACGCCGGGCCCAGTACTTTCACGTACATCGGCACCGCACTCCGAGCCAGGGCCGAGGCGAGTGCGTTTACTTCTTCCTTGCGGGTAGACTCTGCGTCTCTGACCGTCGCAATGCCGTAGTAAAAACCATCACGGGCGCGAATATCGACATGCGACTCGGAAACCTTCACCTTCAGGTCGCGCCAGCCAGGTTTGCGGTCATTCGGCTGTACCGAAAATCCCAGCAGGTAATACGATCGGGAATCCTCCACGGCACGCGCCATACAACCGAAAAGGTCGTTCACTTCTATGCACGGATTACCACCGGTGAATTGGGCGACATTCCTTAGCTGCATGTCATTTGATCGAGATGCTAGCCCGCGTAGGCTCGGATCCCTCGACCAGGACATCAGCTGAACGGGATAAACGGCGATGTTGGCGTCGATCAGACTCTGCCACATATCCCGAAGCTCTTCCGCGTAACCCCGATCGTTGTCAATTATTTCGTGCTCGGCGGCGATCTCCGGAATATTGCCGACCGCAAATATCATGGTCTTTCGCCCCGGTATCCCGTGATAGGCCTGGGCGATTTCTCTTAGCTGATCGATCGTGCGAACCACAGTGTTGCGGCGGTCCATAATCGTGATTGGTTCCAGTGAAACCTTATTAAGAGCTCCAATCAGAGCGCTCGCATCGGTTGAAAACGGATGGACCAGTTTCAAACCCCTACTGGTGAGGCAAATCAGGGAAACCGGCTGGTTCGGAATGAGACCTTTAGACAGGAATTTTGCGATCTGATCTTTGCCGTCAGTTCTTTGCAACAGGCTAGTGTTCAGCAAATCGAGAACGATGATGGTGAGCCGCAATTGACTGGCGTTGTCGAATGGAAGATTTGAGAATCCTCGATCCGCCGGGGCAGCGGTTGAAACACCCGTTGGAGGCTGTACTTCCTCAAACAACGAGATCGTCTGCTCCTTGCCGTTTTCTTCCAGACGAAACGCATCTTTCGATAGCCCCGGCACGTTCTTGCCTTTTCTCAAGATAACAACGGGCACCGTCACCAAATCGGTTTGACTTTTATATTTCGGGAGTTGTGTTGCGATCGCCTGTGTATCTTGGGTCGTGCCGCTTGGAGGAGGGGAATCAACATTCTGCTGCGCAGAAACTGTACAGCAAAAGCCCAGAATTGCAGCCGCGCTGCCTATTGCGAAAGAGCCTCGTAAACCCGAAGGTCTGATCACTTGGCGAAGTAATAGTCGAACGACTTCACCGCCTGGAACTCGTCGTCCCTAATGTCGAACACGGTATACAGCTTCGTCACGTGCAGCACGTCCTGCACTTTCTGCGACAGGTTCAGCAGCTTCAGCTCCCCGCCGGCATTACGCACAGTCGTGAAGCACCCTACCAGCTCACCAACTCCTGAGCTATCGATGTAATCCACTTGCGCCAGATTGAGAATGATCTTCTTCTTTCCCTCGGCCACGAGCCCACGCACTGCCATCCGGAGCTGATCGATCTCATCCCCGAGCACAATACGCCCCCGGATATCGAGGATCGTCACATGAGAAACTTCGCGTGTATCAATGCTGAGCGCCATGAATGCGAGCCGCCCGCCCGCTGGCCGGAAGTCTAGTTCCTCCCCCACCTCAAGTC
>DATJWZ010000461.1:0-2486 GCA_035500795.1 Candidatus Eiseniibacteriota bacterium
TCTCTAGGCAAATCCGGTCAGCAACTGAGGGTGAAATGCGCCCTGTGAATTACCCTGCTGCCAATCAATCGGAATAGCCAGGCGCGTGCGATCGAATACGAATTCGGTGATCATGTGCCTATTAAAAGAAGCATTGAGGGCATCGAGTGTCGCTTTTGTCCAGCTACTGGCCGCACTGGGGAGGGAAGTCGATGGCATTGTCTTGGTGTCTCTGCAACTCGATGATCCGGAGGAAGGGGTGTGGGCCATGTTGCTCAGGAGGGTGACCAGAAGGGGCGACGCGTTGCTTGTGCTGCCGGAACTGGGACAAGGGTCAGAATAGACACACTTCAATTTACCTCTTGAATCTGCGGGAGCGAGGACGCTGCCTGTCTGCGTTCCCAGCTGCGTGGGGTCTGAGAGGAGGATCGCGTCTTGTTGGCTCTGACGACAGCATCAAGGGGCCGCCGAGCCGTCGGCCTGGGGCACACAGGTGTTCGCTGTCGGGCTAAAGCCGTAAGTTTGTCGCTGCTCTGGGTTGCTGGTTTTGCGGCTGTGGATACACGGCAATTTGAGAAGGCTTGATTTTTGAATGTGTGTGTGTCTACGGATATATATCTAGGGCTAACCCTAGGAAATAACCAGCGCAACCACACCTGCCCCTTCTCATGATGAATGCCCAGCATTCAGAAGAAACTATCCTACTAAAAGAGAGACTAATCCGTCGACATATTCTCCAGGACACGACGGGATGGTTTACGAAGACGTAGGGGGCGTGTCGGGGGTGCCGTGGTTGCTGCTGCATCCAATTTTGTGAGATCGGCTGCTGCTTCAGCACGTAAAGCTTTTCGCTGTTTGGTGATCTCTGCGAAGCGGTCCAGTGGTACCGGTTCTCCTCTACTGGTGCGCTTGTTTGCTTCCATTGTAGCCTCCAATCCTTCGATCTCGAGCTCTTGAATACGTTGCCTTTGTTTCACAAGGACGTCATGCCGCTTTAACCGGTTCGATGCTTCCCAGAACTCGTTTCGATATTTGACACGCTCGTCGGTATCCAGCTTTCGGAGGCGTGCCTTGTTGACAAGGTTGTTGATAATGTATCCATTCGCCGAGGCTAGCTGAACAGCATCTTTGTCAGTGACTTCCAGCACAACAAAGGGGCCGTCCCATTCGGGGTGAAGCTTCGACTTGCGATTAATTGGGGAACACATCACCAAGTCGCCGGGCCGTAAGGGATCTGTCAGGAATGCTGTATCGTCCCGTGCATCTGCCAAGCGTTGCATCGCCGCATTGTAACGTTCCGTCGCAACGGTTCGGTATTTTCGGAGGTTTCGAATCCTTTGGCGATCATCAACAGTGATAGCTTTTTCCAATCGAGTAACGGGGCCTGCTTCTGCTGTAGGTAGCCGAGGTTCTACGCCGTATTGTAACTTGAAAGGAGACATGCCTGTGCGGGAATTCGTGTGCACGGCAAAGGCGAACAGTGCACGTTGGATGTAGAGATCCCAGCAATCAATCTTGTTCTCGGGTTCATGTGAGATCCGCTGAATTCGTTGTAGCAATTCATAGTTCAAGCGTTCAACCTTTCCATTCGACTGTGGATGGCCAGGTGTAGTGGGAACTCGTTTGATTCCATAGCGCCGTAAGATTGCTCTGAATTCATTCGAATCGAACTCAGCGCCGTTGTCCGTGGTGATCTGGATGGGTGCGCCGTAGGTCCATACAATTTCTTCAACAACATCGATAGCCGCCTGGGTGGATCGTGCCGGTAAGGGGTAGACAATCGCTTTGGCCGTGCGATAGTCAATGGCTGTGATGAGGTAGCAATTGCCAAGGGGGGTCTTGATCCATGGGCCGACGAAATCAATCTGCCAGAACTCGAAAGGTCCTTTTTCGCCGTATAGATGGATTGTGACCGTGTTACTTTTGTCGGGCGTCGCCTTGAAGAGTTGGCAAGGAATACATCCATCCAACACCTTCCTCCCCTCCGTCCAGAGGTCCTTTGCAACCTCAAACCTTTGTGCAACTGCTTTCGATGTTGCTCGCTTTCCGTAATGCCCAATATCCTTATGCGCAAACTCCAACGTTTCCTTCATGAATTCCAAATCCAATATGGCTCGTCTGCCTGTGCGAGCATTATACAATATTCCATCGCGCAGTTTGTATTTCTTGCATTCGTCTTTGAACTTTTCATCCATGTCGTCCAATTCAGCACGTTTTTCCAAATAATCCTGAATTCGATGATAGAATGGTGAATTGTGATTAGTGCGGTTTGTTTCTGGGTCGTCGGATTCGGCCTGAGATGCGAGGTCTGTTGCATTCGCCGGGCTCACCTGATCGGTAGTAAATAAGGTGTTTTCGATCTCGGCAACCATGAAACGATCTGTGTCGGCGGGCTCTCCCTCTGATTGACCTGCCATGCGAGAGAGAGCGTCAGGAACCACTTGTAGTTTGCCTGGTCGGTAGACGATAGTAGGGTCGTAATGTTCTACTTCGTCCATGAATCTCGC
>DATJWZ010000462.1:0-1735 GCA_035500795.1 Candidatus Eiseniibacteriota bacterium
TCCGATTTGAGCAAGAGGCTGAGAATCATTTTTCCTGTCCATCCCCGTACCCGGCAACAACTTCAAAACTTGGGATTTCTCGAAAACGGACTCCTTCAGTTATGCGAGCCATTGCCATACCTTGAATTCATTGCACTTCAAGCGCGCGCAGCAATGGTGATTACTGACTCGGGAGGCATTCAGGAGGAAACAACTTTTCTGGGGGTTCCATGCCTCACGGTTCGGGAGAATACGGAAAGACCCATAACGATTGTGAAGGGAACAAATCAGTTGGTTGGCAGGGATATTGGAAGGTTGCGCAATGCTGCCGAAGAGATACTTCAGAACAGGAGGCAGCAAAACTCTAGTGCCGCGCAGGTCCCTCTTTGGGACGGACACGCAGCCGAGCGCATCGCACGTGTCATTGTACGAGGTTCAACCACTTAGGTTTGTTGGGGAGGTTACGGCCCTTTACAGCTTTGCGCTGGCGTAAGAGTTGATTTCGCAGTTCAGGCAAACTTCTTCAAAAACAGGCTTTGTCCATTCCATAATTTGAATTCCCCATGGCCCCAGATGGGCCAAAAAACGTGTCAGTAGCTTATATCGGAGCGACGCGGAAGGCAACTGGAATAAAGACTCCAGCCACCTTCCCCTAAGCCCACTTTCGATGACGTCCTCAAGAAGAAGGTTGCAGGATTCTGCACATTCAGTTCATGAACAGCTTCCAAAGACGTGCTGAGATTGGCGGCGGGTTTTAATCCCTCTTTTCCACACCCTGAACCACTACCGTCACTTTTGCAGTTTCTGCCTGGTATTTAACTTCGTTGCACTATATGGAAGCGAGGATTGAGCAATCATGTTTGGCAACACTGTTTATGGCACGGCTTTTAAGGACATCCCTTTTGTTCCTTTGCAGTCCGCCACATTCTGTGTACAGTGCGAACTGATCAGCAACAGCCGTAATACATATTGCCTTGCCTGCGGAAGCAAGGCTCTGGTCGGCCTTTCCCGTGTTTTGGGCGGATCGCTGCGCAACCAACAAACTGCTCACCTCATTACCGACTCTGAACTCGATAGCCTCGTTCGTGATCTTCTCCGCACCGTTCCGACTCCGGATTCCATTTACTCTGAAGAATACTCGTCGCGCGTGCCTTCTCTCGCGCAACGCGGTCAGCTCCGCGTCGCCAACGCTGCGCACCCAGCCTCGGGATTCAAAGCCGTGTCGGTCTCCGAGGATGTTGAAATTCATCCCGCAGAGCTCGATCTCGAGCCCGCCATCAGCGCCATTACCGAACGAGCCCAGCATCTCACAGGAGCCACTGGGGCCGCGATTGCGCTCCGCGCCGGGGACGAAATCGTTTGCCGCGCCCGTGCTGGCCGTACGGCGCCCGATCTTGGCGTAAGACTTCAGACGGATGCCGGAATCTCAGCAGAAGCGGTTCGCTCGGGCGAGATCATGCTTTGCCACGATGCCGAGCGCAATCCGCGTGTCGACCTGGCTAGTTGCCGACGTCTCGGCGTCCGCTCAATCCTGGTTTCCCCGCTTCGTCACTTCCGCCGCACGCTCGGAGTGTTTGAAGTGCTCTCGTCCTCCCCAGGTGCTTTCGACGACAAAGACGTTGCCACCATGCAGCTGCTCTCCGGCATGATGGTAGCGGCCATCTCGCGAATATCAACGATCCGTCGCACGGAATCCCTCCGGCGGGCCGGATAGCGGTAGCCCCAACCTCCCGGAGGCTAATCGTGGGGACGTTCG
>DATJWZ010000463.1:0-4704 GCA_035500795.1 Candidatus Eiseniibacteriota bacterium
AACACCTTGTTTCGTTCGAGCCCATTCGAAATGGCAAATGTGATCGCGGACTTTGATGCCATTCGCATCTCTCTGGCCTCCCCGGAAAAAATCCGGAGCTGGTCGCATGGCGAAGTCACCAAGCCCGAGACCATCAATTACCGAACCTTCAAACCCGAGCGCGACGGTCTGTTCTGCGCGCGCATCTTTGGCCCGGTCACCGACTGGGAGTGCCTCTGCGGCAAGTACAAGCGTATGAAGCACCGCGGCGTGATCTGCGACAAGTGCGGGGTGGAAGTCACATTGTCGAAAGTTCGCCGTGAGCGCCTCGGCCACATCGAGCTGGCTTCGCCCTGTTCGCACGTGTGGTTCTTCAAAGGACTGCCCAGCCGCATCGGGCACCTGCTCGACATCTCGCTGCGCGATCTTGAATCCGTTCTTTACTTCGAAGCGTACGTCGTCGTCGAACCCGGCGATGCTCCGGTCAAAGAGCGCGAAGTCATTAAAGACGAAGCGAAGTTCCGCGAACTCGATCAGCAATACCGTCCGGCCGGTTTCAAGGCCATGATGGGCGCGGAAGCGATCAAGGAACTTCTCAAGCGCGTCGATAGCGACCAGCTTTCGACCGAACTGCGCGAGAAGATGAAGAACGAGAGCTCGCTGCAGAAGCGGCTCAAGTACGCCAAGCGCCTGAAAGTCGTTGAGGCCTTCCGCAAGAGCGGCAACAAGCCCCACTGGATGATCCTCGACGTGATCCCGGTCATTCCGCCCGAGCTTCGTCCGCTGGTTCCACTCGATGGCGGACGCTTCGCCACGTCAGACCTGAACGACCTGTATCGCCGCGTCATCAACCGGAACAACCGGTTGAAGAAGCTGATGGACCTGCACGCTCCTGAAGTCATCGTGCGCAACGAAAAGCGCATGTTGCAGGAAGCGGTCGACGCTCTGTTCGACAACGGACGGCGTGGCCGCGTTCTGCGCGGTGCGAACAACCGTCCGCTGAAGTCATTGTCCGACACACTGAAAGGCAAGCAGGGACGCTTCCGCCAGAACCTGCTTGGCAAGCGCGTCGACTACTCTGGACGTTCCGTGATCGTGGTCGGTCCCGAACTCAAGCTCCATCAGTGCGGTCTGCCGAAGAAAATGGCGCTCGAACTGTTCAAGCCGTTCATCTATCACCGGCTCGAGCAGACGGGCAACGTCACGACCATCAAGCAAGCCAAGGAGATGGTCGAGCAGCAGGAACCGATCGTTTGGGACATCCTGGAAGAAGTCATTAAAGACCATCCGGTCCTGCTGAACCGCGCTCCTACGCTTCACCGCCTCGGTATTCAAGCATTCGAGCCGGTGCTGGTCGAAGGTAAGGCCATCAAGATTCACCCGCTGGTTTGTACGGCGTTCAACGCCGACTTCGACGGCGACCAGATGGCGGTTCACATTCCGCTCTCTCCGGAAGCCCAGGTCGAAGCAAGCGTGCTGATGCTGGCGTCGCACAACATCCTGTCGCCTGCTTCAGGTCATCCGATCACCGTGCCCACGCAGGACATGGTTCTCGGTCTCTATTACCTGACCAAAGCGAAGCCGGGCGCGAAGGGTGAAGGCCGTGCCTTCGCCAACATCGAAGAAGTGCTGATGGCGCTTGATGCCGGCGAAATCGAAACGCTGTCACCGATCCGTCTGCGCTACTCGGGCGATCTTATCGATCTGACGACTGCGTACGACGATCAGGACATCATCCACACCGATCCGGTGCAGGTCGAGCGTGCGTTTATCAACACAACCGTCGGTCGCGCGATCCTGAACGACCAACTGCCCAAGGGCATGCCTTACATCAATGGCCTGCTGAAGAAGAAGGGCATTGGCGCGCTGGTGAACTACACCTACCTGCGTTTCGGCCTGGAGGTCACGGTCAAGATGCTCGACGAAGTCAAAATGCTTGGCTTCCGCTTCGCCACGCGTGCGGGCTTGTCGATCGGCATCGATGACATGGTCATCCCAGACAGCAAGAAGGTCCTCGTCCGCGACGCCGAGAAGCAAGTCGTCAACGTTCAGCAGCAATACTTGGACGGCGCGATCACCAACGGCGAGCGCTACAACAAGGTCATCGAAATCTGGTCGGGAATTACTGAAAAAGTTGCCGACGAGATGTTCGCCGAGATGCAACGTCGCGACAAAGAGGGCGAGATGAACCCGATTTACGTCATGGCCGACTCCGGCGCTCGAGGATCGAAACAGCAGATCCGCCAGCTGTCCGGTATGCGCGGCCTGATGGCGAAGCCGTCGGGCGAAATCATCGAGTCTCCAATTACCGCCAACTTCCGCGAAGGATTGACGGTGTTGGAGTACTTCGTCTCGACGCACGGCGCTCGTAAGGGATTGGCCGATACCGCTTTGAAGACTGCGGACTCCGGCTATCTGACTCGCCGCCTGGTCGACGTCGCGCAAGACGTCATCATCAGCGAGTACGATTGCGGAACCGTCGACGGCATCTACGTGCAGGGTATCGTGGAAGCCGGCGAAATTATTGAACCGCTGCGTGACCGAATTGTCGGCCGCGTGTCACTCGAGAAGATCAAAGACTACGACGGCAACGTTGTGGTCGACGTCAACCAGGAAATTACTGAAGATCTCGCGGGAGCGATTCAGGCTGCCGGTATCGAGCGCGTAAAAATCCGCTCGGTGCTGACCTGCGAATCGAAGCGCGGCGTCTGTGTCATGTGTTACGGCCGCAACCTGGCTTCCGGACGCCTCGTCGAACTCGGCGAAGCTACGGGCGTCATCGCGGCGCAGTCCATCGGAGAACCGGGAACACAGCTCACGATGCGTACCTTCCACATCGGCGGTACGGCGTCGAGAGTCTCTGAGCAGTCGCGACTCGATGCCAAGAACAACGGCAGCGTTCGCTTCATTGGCCTCCAAACGGTCAAGTCGAAGACGGGCGATCTGGTTGTGATGAACCGTCAAGGTTCCATTGCGGTGGTCGACGAGAAGGGCCGCGAACGCGAGCGCTACTCGGTCGTGTACGGCGCAAAGCTGAAGGTCAACGAGGGCGACCCGGTCACGCTCGGTCAGGTCATGGTCGAGTGGGATCCGTACACCTTCGCGATCCTTACCGAAATCGGCGGCACCGTGCAGTTCAAAGACCTGCAGGAAGGTGTCACGCTCCACGAAGAAGTGGACGAAGTCACCGGCCTGTCGCGTCATGTGGTCGGCGATTCTCCCGACGAGAAGCGCCAGCCCGCGATCGTGGTCAAGGGCAGCAAAGGCAGCAAGCGTTATTTGATGCCGTCACGCGCGCACTTGATGGTCGCCGATGGCGACGCAACTTCACCGGGCGACGTGCTGGCCAAGATCCCTCGCGAAACCACCAAGACGAAAGACATCACGGGTGGTCTGCCGCGTGTGGTCGAATTGTTCGAAGCCCGCAAGCCGCATGAAACCGCGGTCATCAGCGAAATCGATGGCACGGTGAAATTCGGCGAGGTCTCGAAAGGACAGCGCAAACTCTACGTTACCGCCGACAACGGCACCGAAAAGGAATACTCGGTTCCGCGCGGTGTTCACATCAACGTGCAGGAAGGCGAGCGCGTCAAGGCCGGAGAGCCTTTGATGGACGGCCCGCTCAACCCGCACGACATCCTCGCCGTACTTGGCGAGAAAGAACTGCAGGCTTACCTGGTAAACGAAATCCAGGAAGTCTACCGGCTGCAAGGCGTGAACATCAGCGACAAGCACATCGAAGTGATTGTTCGCCAGATGATGCGTTGGGTTAAGGTCGAAGACGTGGGCGATACGCGCTTCCTGCTCGAAGAGCAGACCGACAAATTCGCCTTCCGCGAAGAGAACGAGCGCGTGATTGCGCAGGGCGGCAAGCCGGCTACTGGCCGTCCGCTGCTCCTGGGCATCACCAAGGCTTCGCTCTCGACCGATTCGTTCATCTCCGCGGCGTCGTTCCAGGAGACCACGCGCGTGCTCACCGAAGCCAGCATCAACGGCAAGGTCGATCACCTGCGCGGCCTGAAAGAGAACGTCATCGTCGGACGTCTCATCCCTGCCGGTACCGGGATGGAGTACTATCGCAACGTCCGCCTCTCACCAGAAATGGAAGAGGCTGCCGCCAAGGTACAGGCTGAAGTTTCGGCAGCTTATGAAGAAGCCGAGCGCGCTCTCGAAATGATGCGTCATGAGGGTGAGAACGAAGAACTGGGCGCTGCGGAAGTGCCCGCAACCGAGTAAGGGAAACGATCTAAGGGTTCGGGGCAGGTAATCTAGAGGCTCCGGACCCTTTCTCATATTCATCGAACATCAATGCACGCTACCCCCCAGCGAGTGCGATTTGAGGAACCTGCCTCACTTCCTTCTTTGCAGGCGGTATCCGCTGGCCCTAAGCTAAGTCAGCGTATGCTGCGACTGTTGCGGCTTTTGCGATCTTCGTTCTGGCGCGCCTTTGTGCACGACGCCTTCGCCATCGCAAAAGCGTCTGCCTATTCTTCCATCCTTACCTTTTTCCCTGTCTTGTTTATCGTTGGTTCCGGCCTGGCAAGCTGGCGCAAAGGCGCACCGTATCTGCGCGAGATCTCATATGCTCTTGGCAGCATTCTTCCCGCGGGTACAAATACAGCGCTCAACTATCTGAAGACGTCGGCAAAGCATCCCGTTGGTTTTCTGCTCACCACTGCGGTCGTCACTTTGTGGACGGCCTCCGGTGTCATGATCTCGTGGATG
>DATJWZ010000464.1:0-3216 GCA_035500795.1 Candidatus Eiseniibacteriota bacterium
TTGATTCGAAGAGGTGAAATCGGTGCGTGTTCCAGTATTCCGCTGAAAACGACCCCGGATGTTTCTCCTTGAAACGGCAATGTGCCCGTTGCCATTTCGTAGAGCACGGCACCGAATGAGAACAAGTCCGTGCGGGCATCCAATTCTTTGCCGCGTACCTGCTCTGGTGACATGTAAGCGATCGTGCCAATCATGGTCCCGGGGGCGGTGATTTGCTGTTCATCGATAGAGCGAGTCGCTGTGCGAGCGACCTTCGCCAGTCCGAAATCCAGCACTTTAGCGTGCCTGCGCTGAGTAACAAAGATGTTCGCGGGTTTGATGTCGCGGTGGACGATGCCTTGAGTATGAGCAGCGTCGAGTGCGTCGGCGATTTCAATTGCCAAGGAGAGGATGAATTCGTTTTCCAGCGGCTTCCCAGCGATGAGATGTTTCAGCGTTACGCCGTCCAGAAATTCCATGGCAATAAACATCTGGCCGTGGTGCTCGCCAATGTCATAAATCGTGCAGATATTCGGATGATTCAGAGCGGACGCGGCCTCGGCCTCACGTTGAAAGCGCGACAGCGCCTGCGGGTCTCGTGCTCCACTATCGGGCAGAAATTTGAGAGCGACGAAGCGATGCAGCCGTGTGTCCTCGGCTTTGTAGACCACACCCATGCCGCCGGACCCGAGTTTTTCAAGAACGCGGTAGTGAGAAACCTGGCTATCAATCAGCAACGCTTCAGTCGCGACTGTGTTACGCGCGCTCTCTCGGGCGACGATTCGGCCAGCAACTTCGAGGGCAGGTGCCTCGATGAAGTGCTCGGCGGATTTCTCATGAGCCAGCAGTGACTCAACTTCGCGGCGAAGCTCCTTGTCATCTCCGCAAGCCTGTTCAAGGAATTCAACGCGGCGGCTCTTGGGCAGGTCTAAGGCGCGGTCACACAGATCCTTGACTCGTTGCCAGAGTTCAGGTTCCACCTTGATTCCCCCGGCTCAGCTCGCGAAGGAGCCAGATCTTTGCCAGTCTCCAGTCCCGCTGCACGGTCTCGACTGAAACCTTCAATACTTCGGCTGTTTCTTTTGCGCTCAATCCACCAAAGAATCTCAGTTCCACTACCTTGCTTTCCCGCTCATCAATAGCGGCCAACGCCTTCAGCGCGTCATCCAAGGCCAGCAGGTTTGGATCAGGTTCTTGGCACACCGACGCCACCTCGTCCAATGATAAATGGACCGCGCCAGCACCTCTTTTTTGGGAACCTCGGGAGCGGGCGAAATCAACCAGAATGCGCCGCATCAACTGCGCGGACATGGCAAAGAAATGCGCACGGTCCTGCCAATTCATCTGTCCGCAGTCCACGAGTTGCAAATAGACCTCGTTCACAAGCGCCGTGGTCTGGAGGATGTGGCCGGATCGCTGCCCTGCCATGTAGTACCGTGCGGCGCGATGCAGCTGTTCGTAGACGAGCGGGGTGATCTTCTCCAGGGCGCGTTCGTCTCCGGCCGTCCAGGCTTTGAGCAGCTGAGTAACGTCGTGAGTCGAAGTCATACCGATTGAAAGATCTCTAGGCTCAATACATTACAGGATTGCCACGCAGAAACCCAGTGATCTATCCGCCAAGCAGTTCTGAGTTTTTCAACTCTTTTTGTTAACTGGTTACGGTCTTACCGAGCATTTTCCGTCTTATTAGATAGAGCAGCATAAAAGACCAGAGAAGAGACGAAGTTCGATGTGGTCGCTGTCGCCGGCGACTAGGCCTGATCCAGCACGAACGTGCGAAGGATTTTCATCCATGAAAGCCAAAGGTCAATACAGAGAACAGGATCAACTCCCTACTCCTCACATGATCCCATTTCCATCTCCTCACAAACCTGTGAGTACCCAAGAAGCAGGCAAGAGCGCCGCAACCATCGAGATGGTCGGGCACGTGAACGCCGCCAGCCTGTTTGAGTCCGCGCCGGATGCGATGGTGCTGGCGAACCGGGACGGTCAGATCGTAGCTGTCAACTCCAAGACCGAAAAGATGTTTGGATACCGGCGGGAGGAATTGGTGGGGGAGCCGGTCGAGAAGTTGATGCCTCAGCGGCTTCGCAAAAGCCACCTCGCGCATCGCACCCGATACAGCGTGGTCCCCCATGCGCGGCCCATGGGGCCGGAGTTGGAACTGTTCGGACGACATCAGGATGGTCACGAGTTCCCGGTAGAAATAAGCCTGTCTCCACTGAAGACCGAAGCCGGCATGTTGGTTTCGAGCGCGATCCGCGATGTCACCGAACTCCGGCGCACCCAGGAACTTCAATCAAGCTTGGAGTTCGAAAAGCTGATGTCCAGGCTGTCAGAGACCTTTGTCAACCTTCCTCTGGAACGGATTGACTGCGAACTGAACAACGCCATCCGAGATGTTGCTGAAGTCTTGGATCTGGACCAAGTCAACATCACTCTGTTCGATTCTGACACCAAGAGCAGAACCGTCATCCATTCGTGGTCCGGGCCAGAGTTCCCTCCGCCACCAACCGGACGGATCTTCGATGAACAGCTTCCGTGGGTTGCGAGCAGGATTGCCAAGCAGGAAATATGCTGGGTATCCGCGCCGGAGGATTTGCCCAAAGAGGCGACCTCGGAACGCGAATATATGCTCTCCACTGGGATGAAATCCTGGTTGTCCGTCCCTCTTCGGGTTGGAGGGCAGCATCTTGGCACAATGGGTGCAGCCCTCTTTCGTCGGCATCAGGTGTGGGACTCCCGGCTGACCTCGCGGTTTCAGCGTGCGGGCGACGTGTTTGCCAGCGTGGTTGCACGGAGGTACGCGGCCGAGGCTCAACGTGAAAGCGAAGATCGCTTTCGCACTGTAGCCAACACGGCTCCAGTCCTGATCTGGATGTCGGGTACTGATAAGCTCTGTACTTTCTTCAATCAGACCTGGCTGGCATTTACCGGCCGTACGACCGATGAAGAGTACGGCAACGGATGGGCAGCGGGGGTCCATCCGGAGGACCTGCAGCGTTGTCTTGACACCTATTCAGCGAAATTCGATGCGCGATCGGAATTCACCATGGAGTATCGCTTGCGACGTCACGATGGCGAGTATCGCTGGATCGTTGACCGTGGAACGCCCAGGTTCGACGCCGGCGGGAAGTTTCTTGGCTATATCGGTTCGTGCATTGACGTAACTGACCAGCAACTTTCAAGACAGGCTGTAGAGGAGCAGTTGAAGTTTGAAACCATGCTGGCCGAAAT
>DATJWZ010000465.1:0-7703 GCA_035500795.1 Candidatus Eiseniibacteriota bacterium
AAGATCCCCACGGGCTCGGTTACGGGGTCGATCCACTTGCGACCCGGTCGAGTTTTTGAAGACCGCCGTTCGGTTGTGTGCCAAAGTGTGCCGAATTTCGGAAACAACCGCAGTCCGCCGAGCGCTCTTCGGCTCACGGCCGATATGTCGTCCGCGGTTATTTCCGGTTTGCTCGTCAATCGTTCCAGGCAGATGAATAGTCTTTTGGTCGCTTCATATTACGAAGCGTCTACGAAGAGGGCATCACACGGAAGGCATAGGAATTACGAATGGAAGAGATTAGAACACCGGACTTATTTCACGCCCGCAACCACGAAGAGTTCCGAAAGTTCCCGGTCGTACGAATAGGCATACGTCTTTCCGTCGGCTGTCATGCGGACGTTCAGAACGGCTGTTACCCCATCGGCGTCACTGGGAGCCAAGGTCCGAATTTGCTCCCGTTTGCCAGAACTGAGATTCAGCCGATATAGTCTCGCCGACGTTTTGTCATCGTCATAGATGTATGCTGATTGGCCGTCCGTCCCCCAGGTAACCCACATATCTTCGGGGGTCCATCCCGGAATGGATCGCGGTACTCCACCGTCGATCGGATAGAGCTTCCCGCGCTCGTTCACATCGCGCGCAAAAATGAGCTTGCCATCTGGCGATACCAGGTGCGATTCGGAATGATTTCGCTTCACCGAAATCAGCGGCGTCACCGCGCGGGGAGAGCCGCCGCCATCATCCTGCAGATACATTCTCCAGCCCTGTCCGTCAGCGCCTGCAAAGTAGATCGACTTCCCGTCGGGCATCCATCCCGGCGACGCGGCCTGCTGCATGTGATTGGGACTGAGACTCTGAGGCTCGCCGACGCCAGTCGGCAAAATATCGAACTTCACCGATCCTAACGATGACTGGTCGAACACCAAAACCCTACTGCCGTCCGGCGAAAAAACCGCTTGTCCCCATGTTCCTAGTTTTACGGCTGGCGAGCCGTCGGTCTTCCGCAGATAACCCAAGCCTGTAGCGCCCGCGGCTGAACCCCAATCATCGAAGGCGATCTCCTTGCCATCGCTCGAGAGGTCATGCAGGGCTGCGTAGTCGAGCCATGCCAAGTCACGCTCCTTCGCGTCACCCTGGCCGCGGAACTGCAGCCCACTTCTCCACGACTCCTTTGAAATCAGGAGCTGTCCGTCTCGCGATACGTCGTGCAGACGTGTTATTCCGGGCAGCCGCAGCACAACCCGGTCTTTTTTGTTTGGTCCAAAGCCCAGGATGGCATTGGCCCAGCCTTCGGTGGTAGTGGCAGCGGCCCAAACCTCGTCACCTGAAGGTGACCACGCGACTCCCTCAACACTGATGAAGGGACCGCGGCGCAATTTTTCTTTGCCCTTGCGGTCGACTATTACTACCCACCCAGCGTCGCCATCAACGTTGTAAAACTCTGCGAATGCCACCGCATCCCCTTGTGGCGAAATTCGAACATATGCCGGGGTGCGGTCGCTCTCGTAGATCACCTTTCCGCGCGGAAACTCGATGCGGTACTTCCCGCTGACCTCGCGGATCACCGCCATCTCGCTGCCATCGGCAGTCCAGTCCGCCCCAAGCGCATCTTCCGCTATTTCTCGCGGCGTGCCGCCTGCCAATGGCACCAGACCCAGAGTGCCTTGGCAGAGTCCAAGATACCGATCCATGCAGCCTACAGAGACCGCCATTTCTGACGAGGAAACCGCCCACAAGGTCGAGTTCACCCGGCTCAGCGGACGCGATTCCGGGCTGCCGGGAGTCGTGGAGTAGAGCTGCAACGGCTGCCCGTTCCAGCTTGCGCTGTAGTAAATCGAGCGACCATCAGCAGCAAAACGGGCGGAATACACGAGGCCCCGATCGAATGTCAGCTGGCGATATGCAGGAAGCGGCAGATTCGCAGACTTTCTCGCCAATATCCAGCTTGCTGCAGCGACAAGAATCAACAGCAACACTCCAGCGAAGACCGGCACGATCCTGCTAGCCGAACTGCCCTTAGACGCAGCAACTCCTGTCCCACTCGGCGACGAAAATCCCGAAAGGCCTTCCAGGTTGAACGCCAGGTCACGCGCTGATTGGAACCTCTGCAGCGGTTTCTTCTCCAGGCACCGTCGCACAATCCGTTCCATCGCCGGCGATACGGGTTTACTTAGAGTGCTCAACTCTGGCGGCTCTTCTTTAAGAATCGCCGTCATCGTCTCCGCCGTCGTGTCGCGGTGGAACGCGCGGTTGCCGGAGAGCATCTCGTACAGCACTGTACCCAACGCAAAAATGTCAGACCGGGCATCGGCTGACTCACCCCTCACCTGCTCAGGAGACATGTATCCGGCGGTTCCCAACACTACGCCGGCCGAAGTAACCTCGGCGTCCATCGTCGCGCCTTCATCTGAGGTAGTTTCGGGACGAGCCAGCTTTGCCAGACCGAAATCCAGAATCTTCACACGCCCGTCGCGCGTGATAAAAATGTTTTCCGGCTTGAGGTCGCGGTGAACGATTCCGGCATCATGGGCTGAGGCGAGGCCTTGCGCGATCTGCATACCATATTCGATGGCATGGCGCTGCGGAAGAGCACCGCTGCTCAATTCCTGCCGCAACGACTGGCCTTCGAGACACTCGGAAACCAGATATGGCACACCCTCGTACGTGCCGATGTCATGGAGTGAAAGAATGTTGGGATGATTCAGCGCGGCAACCGCCCGGGCCTCGGTTTCAAATCTTCGGAGGCGGTCCGCATCGCGAGACATGGATGCGGGTAACACTTTGATCGCGACATCGCGGCCCAGACGCGAGTCCTTGGCCCGGTAAACTTCGCCCATGCCGCCAGCACCCAGCGGCGCGACAATCTCGTACGGTCCGATCTTGGTCCCTGCGGACAGAGTCATGCGCGTGCGCCATTATAGCCGCAGACGAAGAATAAGCAGCCAGACTGTCGGGGTGTAAGAGTTGTGGTGTGAAACACGCGTTGATCGCTTGATGCAGAAGTAAACTTCCGGATTGCCCGTGATCCACTCGGAGACACCCACGCGTTCAATTGGCCGCCGCTGAGAAAGGTTCTTCAGGATGGAGACGGACTATCCTCTGGACAGTTTCGCCAAACCAAAATCAAGGATCTTTGCTGTGCCCCCGACTGGTGACGAAAATATTTGCCGGCTTGATGTCGCGGTGAACAATTCCCTTGCCATGCGTCGGCATCCAAGGCGTCGGCGATCTCGATTCCAAGCGAGAGCAGAGTCTCCAGCTCCACAGCACGACCCGCGATGACGTGCTTTAGCGTCAAGCCTGCCAGCAGTTCCATGACGATGAAAGCGTACGCGTCCTGTTGGCCAAGGTCATGGATCGTGCAAATACGGATGGGCCTTTTGCCATTCAACGAATGACGGATCTGGCGTAACATCGGTCAACGGCAGAGGTGGTAACGTTGCGATTCGGGTGATACTCACGCTCGACTGATCGAATCCAATGGAGACTAAGACTCGTGAAGTACAAACTGGCAATCGCGATCACAGTACCTCTCTTCTTTGTTCTTGGGACAGCTTGCGTCGCAGCATCGGGGACTCCACAGAAGATTGGACCGGGCTATGACATTGAGATGAGTCGCATGATTCCCCTCCGGGACGGCGTTCAACTTGAGGCTTGGATTTTCAAGCCTTCTGGGCTCCAATCGAAGGCACCGACTGTTCTCTGCCTGACGCAATATGAAATCGACGGCATGACGCCCGGACGCTACTTCACGGAGCGCGGGTACGTATACGCACAAGTCTACGTGCGAGGCCGTGGACGGTCAGGCGGTGAGAAGAGTGAGAACCTTGGACTGCAAGTAGGGCGCGACGGATACGACGTAGTGGAGTGGATCGCAGCCCAACCGTGGAGCGATGGTCACGTTGTGATGTATGGCGCGTCGTTCTTTGGCATGACGCAGTGGAGAACAGCCGCCCAAGTTCCACCCCATCTTGCCGGCATCGCGCCTTACGTTCCAATCTACCCGGGATGGGACGTTCCGAATACGAATGGAATTCCGCAGGCATGGTCGGCGGTGATCATGGCAGACGTTTCGGGGCGATCCCACAACACGAACTTTGTTGACAGCGATTACTGGCAGCAGAAAATGTTGGAGCACTACGCGCACTACCGCTCCTTCCGGGATTTGGACGACGCCATCGGGCTCGGGCAGGATGACTGGTGGATGACCGACGACCGCGGCCAGAAGATTTCATTCATGAAAATGTGGCTCGATCATGTGGGTGACGAAGCCTTCAATCTCGTCGCAGAGCCGAAGCCAGATGATTTCGCCCGCATGAACTTTCCTGTTCTGACCGCTACGGGCTATTTCGATGACGACCAGCCCGGTTCTCTTCGCTACTACCGCCGCCACATCGCCTACGCGCCGCGCATCGCGGCACAAAAGCACTTCCTAGTCATGGGGCCATGGGATCACAGTGGCACACACCATCCCGTGAAGGAGATCGAAGGTCTCGCGATTCCGGAATCGGCCATTCTCGATATGGATAAGCTGCGCGCGGACTGGTACGACTGGGTTCTCGGTCGAGGACCGCAGCCGGCACTTCTCAAAGACCGCGTTACGTATTTCATGATGGGTGCCGACGAGTGGCGATATGCCCCGACGCTCGAAGCCGCTACGTCCGGCGAAATGAAGGTCTTCCTCGAGGGAACGCCGGAAGATGTGTTTCATTCCGGGTATTTGAAGACCGCTCCTGCGGGGGCGGAAGCACCTACCGTTCTCATAAGTAACCCTCACGAACTACCCGAACTGGACGTGGCGAAGTTCGCTGCGAATGAGAATCTGCTCAGTCAGTTCCGCGCTTACCAGAAGCGGGCTATTACATTTCATTCGGAGCCTTTTGCTCGCGACACTGAGATCGCTGGACAGATGCGCCTAAACCTGACCGTACAGTCCGACGCGCCGGACTTCGATCTCTGGGCTCAGGTGCTAATGGTTCTGCCCGACGGCTCTGCAGTAAAGCTGGGTGAAGACATCCGTCGCGCCCGCTTTCGCAATAGCTACTTCAAGAGCGAACTCTTGAAGCCGGATCAGGTTGCCGAGATTCCGTTCCAGTTCTATTGGATAGCTCGGAGGATTCCAGCAGGAGCGCGCCTGCGCCTCACGCTTGCGCCTCTGAATTCGCCCGCGTACCAGAAGAATTACAACACTGGCGGGCGGATCGGCTACGAGCGGATCGAAGATGCTCGGATTGCCAACATCAAAATCTTCCACGATGCGCAGCGACGGAGCTACTTGACTCTGCCCCTCGCTACGCCAACCGCAGCAATGGCCAATCACTGATTGACCAATTAGGACCTGGGACGACAGTCATCAAAACTGGGTCCTGCTCTTGGTTCGGGATCACGAGCTCACTCGCGACATGTCTCCACGGATAGTCGGCAAAGCGGACAGTGAGCGGCTCGCTCAGCCCGATGGCTCTATTCCGATTTTGTCGTTGACGGCACCTTGAATCCGCTGTTTGAAACCGAGATATCGTTCGGTTGTCTGAATCGAAACGTGACCGAGCAGAAACTGGATCTGTTCTAGTTCTCCTCCCGCAGCATGGCAAAGCCGCGCACAAGTCCGGCGCAGGTCATGCGGAGCTAACTTCTCAATGCCTGCTTTCGCGGCATACTCCCGAACAATATGCCAGACCGCTTTTTCCGTTAGTCCATTTCCCCAGGCCTTCCCAATCTTGTGCACACGTCGAAATAGTTTTCCAGATGAGATGTTCGCTGCCTGGAGCCACTGATCGACAATCTCCTTTACCCATGCTGGCATAGGAATTGTGCGGGTGTGTCCTGCTTTTCCTTTTAGATCTACGATTGCCCAATGCTCCTCACACTGTTGAACGTGGCCGAAATCCAAATCAACCGCTTCGTGCCGGCGCAGACCACACGCGAGTAGCATGGCCAAAAGAGCGCGATCTCGCTTCTGCTTCAGGCGGTCGCCTGCCACAGAGTCTGGGACTGTTTGGCAGTGAGCCAATTTCCTAAACGTATGCCGATTTTCTTGACCCCTTTCACCCTTCTGATCCCAGCAGCCAAGTCAGGGCTCAGGAGCCCACAATCGGCCGCCTCATAGGCCAAGCGACGAACAGCTCCTAATCGGAGATTGATCGTGCCCGGGGCAAGATGACGCGACTCGAGGTGCATTCGGTACCGGAGGACGACAGTCCTGCTGAATGAGAGCCTCGGCTCCGAGCAATACCATTCAACGAATTCATCAATGGCGTGACGATATCCTCGTTGAGCATCGGCAGAGCTCAGGCTATTGAGAACGGCAGATTTTGCTTGATCCAAATCAGGTAAACGAAGAACCGTTTTGGGCTTCAAGTGTTTCCGTTGTGAGGGACGCTTGCGCGGCATCATTCGCGGTCCTCCTTGACCGCGAGATGATGGTGAGCTTATGACTCAGTTTACGTGTAGCCCGTGATCCGCCCACAAACGCCCCGGCAGTCCGACTCTCCCTAGAAACCAATTATGGGGACTAGGAATGTCGGGGTCCGCGTGCTAAGTTGTTCGGCCATGCGAGTTCATGGCTTGATTCTGGCGATTGTTCTTATCGGTTTTGCTTGCATGGCGACCTCTCAAAACACGGTCGCCCGCGAGCGCCGGCAGCGAGCCGCCGCTACGTTCCGCGACGGGATTCTCTTGTTTCACGCCAGTTCCGAGCTGAATCCCACAGCTGATGGTTTCCGCCAGGACCCTTTCTTCTATTACTTCACGGGCTTGGGGAATACGGTGGGGGCCGTGCTCGCCATTGACGGAAAATCGAGCGAGAGTTGGCTTTTCTTGCCGTCCAAACCGCCGTTCTTCAGAATCGGTCTGCAGCCGGAGGTTCAGCCCGGACCGGAAGCTACAAAACGCTTAGGCATGGAACATGTCGTCGACTGGTCGGAGTTGGAAGGGTTTCTAGCCTCACGCGCCGGCCAAGCGCCGCCCTTGTACTATGGCGACGACCTGTCAACGTTCGCTGAGCTGCCAGCCAACCTTCTCAGTCCGAAGTGGCCCGAGGCTCCGATCTGGTTGCAGGTCATTCTGCAAAAATGGCCCGCCTTTGAAGCCAGAGAGTCGGGGGAACGAATCGAGGCACTTATGGCAGTTCAGAATGCGGAGGAAACCTCTGCTCTGCGCTTGGCTGCCAGGGCGACCGTGACGGCGGTGATGGCCGGAATGCGTGCAATTCGGCCAGGCGTATCGCAACGGAGCGTCGAAACGGTGGTTGAAAACACATGCTGGAGCGTGGGTGCACATGGTTCCTCCTTCTGGCCGTGGGCAATGGCGGGAGAGAATGCCGTATTCCCGCGCCCTTTTACCTCGCTCGCACGATACGATCACCTGAACCAGAATATGCGCTCGGGCGACCTGGTGCGCCTTGATGTTGGATGCGAGCAGGACCACTACATCGGAGACTTGGGGCGGACGGTGCCGGTCTCGGGCCACTACGATGACGCTCAGCGCGAGACCTGGAACATATTCGTCGCGGCATATCATGCTGGTGTCCTCGCGCTGCGCGACGGGGCCGCGGTCGACCAGATCTTCGATGCCTGGCGCGCCGAACTGCTGCGTCATCGCGTATCGACAAAAAGTCTGCTTGCGCAGCACGCGATCGAATCCTGGTCAGATCGCAAGAATGTTCCGTACTGGCAAGTGCATACAACAAACCTGATGGCCGGTCGCCCTGTTGGGCCACTGAG
>DATJWZ010000466.1:0-2477 GCA_035500795.1 Candidatus Eiseniibacteriota bacterium
CTCGACGAAATCCGCAACGACATCACGCGCAAAACTCCGGCGTGCTTCGAGCCGACGCTCGATTACGTAGTCGTGAAGATTCCGAAGTGGCAATTTGAAAAATTCCCCGGCGCTGACGATACGCTAGGCCCACAGATGAAGTCCGTCGGCGAAGTCATGGCCATCGGACGCACGTTCAAAGAAGCGCTGATGAAGGGCATCCGTTCGCTCGACACCGGCAAGAAAGTCGGCTCCGACAAGATCGAACCAAAGATTCTGACGCAGCGCCTGGTCACGCCGCATCCCGAGCGCCTTTCGTACATCCGATACGCCCTTCGCCAGGGACACACGGTCAAGCAGATCGCCAAGATGACCTCGATGGACCCGTGGTTCCTCTACCAGCTCAAAGAAATTAACGACATGCAGCTTGAGTTGGAGAAGCATCCGATGGAGTCGATCCCGCCCGACGTACTGCGCGAATCGAAGCGCATGGGATTCTCCGACGGTCGCCTCGCGCAGGTCTGGCGTCTCGAAACGCAAGACAAAGTCCGCTTCATGCGGAAAAAGCACGGCATCATGCCGGTCTACAAGCGCGTCGACACCTGCGCCGCGGAATTCGAAAGTTTCACGCCATATCTCTACTCGACCTACGAGGACGAAGATGAGGCCGCGCCGACTGACAGGAAGAAAGTCATTATCCTCGGCGCGGGGCCAAACCGCATCGGGCAGGGAATTGAGTTCGATTACTGCTGCTGCCACGCCTCCTTCGCCCTGCGCGACGATGGATACGAGACGATCATGATCAACTGCAATCCCGAGACCGTCTCGACCGACTACGACACCAGCGACCGGCTCTACTTCGAGCCGCTCACCTTTGAAGATGTCTGGGCGATCTACCAGCATGAAACGTCGAAGGGCGCGGACGTCGGCGTAATCGTCCAATTCGGCGGACAAACCCCGCTGAACCTCGCACTGCCTCTGAAGCAAGCAGGCGTAAAGATTATCGGCACGTCTCCGGAGTCAATCGATCTCGCCGAAGATCGCAAGCAGTTCAACAAGCTGCTCGAAGACCTCGAAATCCCACAGGCCCCTGGCGTAATGGCCACATCGATCGAAGAAGCCGTGGAAGGCGCAAAGCGCATCGGCTTCCCGGTTCTCGTCCGCCCGTCGTACGTTCTCGGCGGACGCGCCATGGTCATTGCCTACGACGAGCAGTCGATCGTCCGTTACATGCAGGAAGCGGTTGAGTATTCCCATGATCGTCCAGTTCTGATCGATCACTTTCTGGAAGATGCAATCGAAGTTGATGTCGACGCGCTCTCCGACGGCGACGATGTCGTGATTGGCGGAATCATGCAGCACATCGAAGAGGCCGGAATCCACTCGGGCGATTCTTCCTGCGTGCTGCCCGCAGTCGATATCCCGCCGCACCTGCTCGACCGCATGCGCGAGTACGCGTTCAAACTGGCGAAAGCACTGAAAGTCATTGGGCTGATGAACATTCAGTTCGCCATCCCGCGGAAGCAGATGACCTCCGGCAACGGATCGGAGCCGAGCAAGGTCTACGTGCTTGAAGTGAATCCGCGCGCCTCGCGCACTGTCCCATATGTTTCGAAAGCGACCGGAGTTCCAATGGCGAAGATCGCCGCTCGCCTCATGACTGGGCGCAAGCTGCGCGAATTTCTTCCCGACTTCATCGAGCGCCGCGCCGACCTCGATACGGGAAACTTCTATTACGTGAAGTCGCCGGTATTCCCGTGGAGCAAATTCCCCGGCGTCGATACAGTCCTCGGCCCAGAGATGAAATCCACCGGCGAAGTCATGGGCGTCGCGGACAACTTCGGCGAGGCCTTCGCCAAAGCCCAACTCGCCGCCGGACAGAAACTTCCGACGCAGGGAGCCGTTTTCATAAGTGTCACTGATAGCGACAAGCGATTCGTCGCGCAGGTCGCTCGCAAGTTCGTCGACATGGGATTCAAGCTCGTCGCCACCGCCGGGACCGCCGACGTGATCGAATCTGCCGGCATGAACGTCGAGCGCGTCTATAAGGTCAAAGAAGGCCGCCCCAACGTCGTCGACTTCATCAAAGGCCAGCGCATCCAGCTGGTGGTCAACACCCCGACAGGCCAGGAGCCGTGGTTCGACGAAAAGGCAATTCGCAGAGCGGCAGTTATGGCGCGCATCCCGACGATCACAACGCTGGCAGCTGCCCGCGCCGCAGCAGAAGGAATCGCCGCCCTCCAGCGCGGAGAAGTGACGGTTCACGCGCTACAGCAACTGCACGCCGACCGGGCCATGCACAAATAGGATGTGTTACAATATGTGCACATGGGTGACACAATTACAATCCGGTTGCCCGAAGCACTCCAAAAGCGCCTGAAGGAACGAGCGCGCCGAACGGGTCTGCCCGTGAATCGTATTGTCCGCGAATCGCTCGAGTCCACACTCGAAAAAGACGAGCCTGCTTGGATGAAATATGCAGGCACTTTCAGTGGTCC
>DATJWZ010000467.1:0-38742 GCA_035500795.1 Candidatus Eiseniibacteriota bacterium
GCCCTTTCACGGCGGTAACACGGGTTCAAATCCCGTCGGGGACGCCAACGTTACCAACCCGGTCCAGAAAGCGCCAAACCATCTCAGTTATCACGGTGTTACACGGTTCAAAGAACCGCCTTTCATGGCTGTATGCCAATCCTTCAGGAAAAAACGCCATCGCGAGTTCGTGTCGCTGGTTGACGTTTCCTTCTTGCCAAGCACCAGCAAGGTCAACCGCCTGAACCTCAGCCTGTCTTAGCAGGTCATCCATCGTGGAACTCTCAGAGTCGAGGGCCTTTATCTCAGTTTCAATCTGCGAAATCTCTTCTGCCACAGCCTTCTTAACGGAATTAAAGTCATCCTCAGCGAGCTTCCCTTCGAGCTTTGCCCTGATTGCCTTTTGGTTCAAAGTTCTCTGATCTGCCAGTCTGCTGTTCAGAGTTCGGGCGCTCGAAGCTATTTGATTCTTGCGCTCTTGGCCAGTGAGCGGCCACCGGCTGTTTGGCTTCCATGCCTGCATCTTCGTGCCGCATGCTGGACGAGTCAAGACAAATCTGCCCGTCGCTCATCCAATGCCCTCCGCTGCGGCATTACACAGAGAGGTGAAGCTGAAAACAATTGGACGAACGTATCGGCCCATACCATCGCATCAGACCGGACAACGACTTCGTGTCTTCTTCCGTTTCTACTCATGGCCTGATCTGTCGCCAGACCAAAGCTCCTTTGCGTGCGCGAATGCAGCCGCCGCATCGTGGATGCGGTCGAAGAACTGCCCCGGGCCGATGACTTGAGTCAAGAGATGCCGGTCCAGGTCTGCCTTCAAAGACAACGGGGCACGAGCGAAAACCAACACAACTCCGCGCTCGACTAACTCGTCGTGAAGCTCATGTATCATCCGGGCTGCTGTGTAATCCAAATTGGTAATCGCTTCCGCATCGACGGCCAACCAGCGCACAGGCAAAGGAGTTGGCCCTGCCAAGCTGCGAATCTCTTTTGAAAACAGGCTGGCATTCGCGTAGAAGAGCGCAGCCCCGAAACTATAGATGACAAAACCCGGCTCCGTGAATGCCCCCGGTACAGCCGGTACCATGTGCCACACATCGTGTTCGCTCATGGCAAGGACACCGGTGTGAGGATGATAACTGTGCCGCACAATGCGGAGGAGCGACAGCACCATGGCTAATAGAATGCCCTGCTCGACTCCCACTAACACCACAACGACCGTGGTAAACACGGCCAAAGCATATTCACCGGGACTCTCGCGTCGAATATCACGCAAGCCACGTACATCGATCAGACGGACCGCAATAAGAAATACAATGGCTCCTAACACGCAACGTGGGAGATATTGCAGAGGCTTCGTCGCAAAGAGCAGAACAAATGCAACCGCTGTGGCGGTTGCCACCTGGGCGAGCTGGCTCCTACCCCCGGAGCTTTCGACCATCGCGGTTTGAGTTGGGCTTCCATCCACTACAAAAGTCCCGCTCAATGCGGCGGCGGCGTTGGCTGCAGACAGGCCGACCAGATCTGCACCTTCGTCTAGATCCTGATGATGGCTCCCGGCGTAGAAGCGTGCCGTAGCCGCGCTTTGGGCAACGATCATCACAAAGCACGAGGCGGAAACGCCGAGAATCGGTACGACGTCGTTCCAACGCACTTCCGGCAAGCCCAAGCGGGGAATCCCCCCGACTACCGGGCCGATGACGTCGATACCGTGACCCGCGAAATCAAATTTTGCGCTTGCGGCAATTGCTCCAGCGACCGCGAGCAGGGAACCTGGAATTCTGGGGACGAATCGCTTGAGAACAAAGACGCCGGCCACAACCACCGCCGATATAGCTACAGTCGGCAGGTGAATTCTGGACAGATTGCGGAAGATATCAAGGAGCTGCCCGACGGTCTGACTGGAATGCACCTCGAGTCCTACCATCTCACCCAACACGGCGATGCCCACTTGCAATCCAACTCCGGTGAGGAATCCTGTTAGCACGGTTTGCGATAAGAAATCGGCGAGAAAGCCGAGCCTGAGAACTCGGGAGAGCAGCAGAAATCCGGCAGTGAGCAAAGCGACAGTCGACGCCAGGGCCACATACCTCGTGCTCGCGATAGGAGCCATCGTCGCCAGCTTCCCAGCAACGATAGATGCGGTTGCTGAATCGGCAGCGACCACCAGATAGCGCGAGGAGCCGAAAACCGCAAATGCCAACAGCGGCAGCAACAGGGTATAAAACCCTGTAATTACCGGCATTCCGGCAATCCTGGTATATCCCAGTACTTGCGGGATGTTCATCGCGGCCAGTTGGAGCCCGGCGAGTGTGTCTCGGGCCGCTCCGGTACGAGTCACGGGTCTTATACCTTGAAACAGATGAAGCCACGCGCCGCTTCCTGCCTTCGCCGGCGATTTCGTTCGATCGGGTTTGGGCGATGACGTGGTCCGTAGGTTCATGAATCGACCGACATCTTTTTACCGTTCCGAAATGTGCGTAGACTTAAAAGTGCAGCTGATCCAAGCCAGTACCCTCACGGGACACTATAGCCATGCGACACGAGCGAATATTGGCGAAATGCATCGTGCCGAGGAAAAGGTCCGTCAAAGATAGGAATGGACGGTGACGAGAGAACGTGCCAGATAACGTTCGTTCCGGATGAATGCGATTAGGCCAGAGATGAGGGGAGCAAAACAATTGAACGATGCTATCGACGATACCTTCGTTATCAAGTATGGGGTAGGGAGCTCTCTTAGCTCAGGTCGATTCTCATGACTCGCAGCCAGCGACTACACCTCGTCTTCAACCGATGCTTGGGATTATCTATTAACACTTGAAGCTTTCCGCCGCCTTTGCTTTCTTGTTTTAGTTGTCATGACGCTACTGTATGGCTTCTTTGTCATGACGTTGTGTTTCTGCAGAAACATTATGAACGCCCGCACCTGCCCCATGTCACTATCGGTTGGGCTTACTGGGTGCTGAAAGAGCTACGGCAGATTCGGAGGTGAGATACAGGAAGGTGAAAGTTTCCTGTAGATAGAGTTGAACGTGCTCGTCGGTGTGACCCGAGTAGCCGATGGAGACATCCTGGCCGAGGTGAAGATCGAAGTCGCCGCCTCGAGTGGTCACTACGAAGGCGCCGTCGACGGCGGGTGCCCAAATGATTCTTCCTTCGACTAGCCGTTTGACGTGTTCGAGCACCGGATAACCATAATCGCTGGTTTCGGCGAGTTCAGTATAAGCATCTGCGCTGAGCAGAATGGAGTAGGGACCATTGACACCGACAAGACGCACCTGGCTTAAGGCCTGGGCAAAAGCCTCCGGATACTTGCGCACGTCGGTGGGAAGAGATTTCTTGGGATTGCTGGTCCCCTGGCGGATGCCCACTATTCCCGCTGCAGGGTATCCTTCAAAAATGGCGCGGTCTTCAGCGAATGCGAGCTTGCGGGCTGCCTCTTTTGCGGGCTGCCAATCGGAGTCGTTGGCTCCGCGTTCGACATCGTCAATCATCTGGCGATCGATCTGGAAGGGAACACGCAGCTCGATGACCGCTTTGACGTCACGCTGTTGTGCGGTCACGCCGTCTCCAGGAGCTTCGATCGAGTGCTGATGACCTGTACCAACAGCCGCCAACGCGGCGCCTGCCGGGCCGTGAACATCCGCGATGCGGCGGCCGGCAAGATATCTCTTGATCGTGCGCGAAGTTTCCTCTTCGAGCTGAGCCCACGCGGCATCGGAAATCGGAGCCAGCTCGCGATGCAGGTTATTCATGAGAATTTTCTCCTTTTAATGAACCAATGCCGAGAGAACTATCTTTGGATGGAACAGTGGAAGTTTCAACTTCGGCTGAGGCCGAGGTTTGATTGTGTATATCCGAAGATGTGGCTGGTACGGGCGCATCGGTTGATACGTGATCCAGAAATGTCGCCGTCGGTACGAAGAACAAACTTCCCGTAACCGGAGTGCTGAAGTCGAGAATGCGATCGTAGTTGCCGGGTGGGCGGCCAATGAACATGTTTTCAAGCATCTGTTCAATGGTGCGTGGCGAGCGGCTGTACCCGATGAAATATGTGCCGAACTCTCCACCACCGGGCCGGCCGAAGGGCATGTTGTCGCGAAGGATTTTGATTTCCTTACCGTTTTCTTCGATGACAGTGAGAGCGTTGTGAGCTGAGGTCGGTTTTATTGAGTCGTCGAGTTCGATATCGGAGATTTTTGAGCGGCCGATAATTTTCTCCTGTGCTTCGGTGGGTAGCTTGTTCCATGCGTCGAGATTGTGAAGGTACTTTTGGACGATAACATAGCTTCCACCTGCGAAAGCAGGATCTTCATCGCGAATGAAGACTGCATTATCAGCTGCACTGCCTGCAGGATTTTCAGTGCCGTCCACAAAACCGAGTAGATCGCGCTCATCGAAGAAACGGAAGCCATGAACTTCATCGGTGGTGTTGACGGAACCTTCGAGGCGCGCCATGATCTGCGTGGCGAGTTCAAAACAGAGATCCATGTGCTTGGCGCGAATGTGAAAGATCAAGTCGCCGGATGTGGAGATAGCATGGCGCGGGCCAGAGCGAAATTCACGGAAGGCATGAAGCTCTGCCGGGCGCGGCGAGCCGAAGAGGCGGTCCCAAGCTTGGGAACCTATCCCCATGATGCACGAGAGAGTGCCTTCCAGGTTTCGAAAGCCAACCGCGCGCACAACTGCTGAAAGATCGGCGCAGAGAGACCGAACCCGCGCACAATCTTCGTCGCTCGGATTGATGGTAACGACAAGAAAAATTGCAGCCCTGGTGAGGGCGGATGAGACGAGCTGCGGCAGAGCTAATGCAGCTGAAGCCCCCACCGCGCGCGATTCCGTTGCCATTTCAGGTGTCAACCTGCCAGAAAGGATTTTCGTCCGAAACACTATATCCGAATCGTCTTAGCCTAGTCGCCCATGAGTCATATGCTGCGTTTATGGCTGAAGTAAGATATTTTCGCAGGGAGGCCGTCACAGGCACTAGCCCGGACGACGCGAAATGCGCGGGCCGTGGCTTGGCGTACAATGCCAAGCAATATCCATGGGGGATAAGCTTTTTCTTCTGCGGTGGCCTCTCGTCCTGACGCTAGTTGGCGCGATGTTTTCCTCCTCCCATGCGCAGTCCAGCGGCGAGTCTTCTTCGAAGTTGGTAGGGACTTGGGTCCAGTTACCTGAACCTCAAGGAGCGCAGCGTTGCCAGTTTTGTCATTCCTCGGAAGTGGAAGGGTACGCGCGGTCTGCGATGGCGCATTCTCTTCGCCGCGCAGGTTCTGAACCAAACGGATCCGTTACAACAGGTGATTCTCGAATCACGATACATTCATCGAACGATGGCTACTGGCAACAACTCGAGAATAATGGGGGAATCAGCAAATACCGGATTGACTACGTAATTGGTTCAGGGAAGCATGCGTCAGGCTATCTGCTCGACTTGTCGGGCCACCTGTTTCAATCTCCAGTCGCCTATTACAAGAGCAGGCAAGCTTACGATCTCGCTCCGGGATATGAAAAGGTAACGAGCCCGGATTTCACGCGGCCAATCAGCGAGGCATGTCTGTTTTGCCATTCTGGCTCAGCGCTGAAAATTCCCGGTACTGCCAACGCCTACCGCTCGCCGCCATTTCTTGCTGAATCGATTACCTGTGAGCGGTGCCACGGTTCTGCCGAACGGCACCTCGCCGATCCCAGAGCGGGTACGATCATCAATCCGGCAAAACTGGGGACCGCTGCGCGCGACAGCATCTGCGAGCAGTGCCATCTACTCGGAGCGGGCAGAGTTTTGAATCCGGGGAAGAAGTTCAGCGATTTCCAGCCAGGCGAGCCTCTGGAAGATGTTTTTACAACCTATCATGATGTGCTGCCGCAGGGCGAACAGGGACAGAAGTTCAAAGTCATCAGCCACGTGGAGCAGTTGGCTCGAAGTACGTGCGTGCAGAAGAGTGACGGGCGGATGTGGTGCGGTACATGCCACGATCCGCACAATCAGCCAGCGGATCCGATCGGATATTTTCGTTCGAAATGCCTGACCTGTCATTCCGGGAAGTTGTCGGATGGACATCCGGACAGAGAAAGCAATTGCATTGGTTGCCATATGCCCCGGCGCGATGCGAAGGACGGTGGACATACAGCGTTTACGGATCACCGCATTCAACGGCGACCGGAATCAGAGGGAACGCTACCTGTAGAGACTGATATTGCGGCCTGGCGGCAACCTGGTTCGAACTTGCAAAAAAGAAACCTGGGAATTGCTTATATCAATGTGGGCATGGATCGGCATTCGCGAGAGTTCATCGGGCGGGGATATCGCATGTTGACAGAAGTTCAAAGCGAATTTGCCAACGACAGCGAGGTCTTTTCCGCGATGGGAACCGCGTTGCTACTGGCAGGAGAGGCTTCAGAGGCGCAACTTGCGTTTGAGCGTGTTCTGCAGTTGCAGCCGAATTCGGTTTCCGCCGAGACGAATCTCGCGTCAGCTTTCCTGAAAAACGGAAAGCCGGAACAAGCTGTTGCGCACCTGGAGCGCGCAGTCGCGATGGATCCACTTCACCTGCCTGCGGTGGAACCATTGATCGATCTCTATAAGCAGGAGGGAAATACCGCAAAGGCCGTGGATCTTTCGGCGAGGATGAACTCAATTATCGAGAAGGATTCGAGTCGGAAGCAGGAGTCGGAGAAACCCAGCACTGTAGACCAATCGAAAACAGCGGAAGCGGTTTATAAGAATATTCAGGTGCTCAAGGGGATCCCGGCTGACCAACTGATTCCGGCCATGCGATTTATTACGGCGTCGCTGGGAGTATCGTGCAGCTATTGCCACGTGTCTGAGCATTTCGATCGAGACGATAAGAAACCGAAAGTCATTGCTCGAAACATGATGAAGATAATGGCGGCGATCAACGAACATAACTTCGACGGCATGAGGGAGATCACCTGCTACTCGTGTCACCGGGGCTCCAGCAAGCCCGAATCGACCCCAATAGTTGCTGAAGAAGTTGGGGAAAAACATAAACCAGAGAGCGAAGGTAGTTCCGGCAGCATGCCCACAGCCGACCAGATTATCGATGACTATATCCAAGCTATCGGCGGAGCCGCCGCGATCGAACAAGTGGCGAACCGCAAGGAACGAGGCACGATCACCATGGACGGAACGTCTGCAACAGTGGAAATTGTCAGTCGTGATCCGGATCAGCGCTTGGTGCGTCAGCACAGCCCGCATGGCGACACCACTTGGGTCTTTGATGGGCGGCAAGGCTGGTTTAGTAGTCCAGGACATCCGGTCCGCGAACTGTCCGGTGACGAACTGGATGCGGCTCGAATCGATGCCGATCTGCATTTCCCGTTGCATCTTCGAAAGATTTGCGCTGATGTGCGGGTTGAGAATCAGACAGCAATCGGATCGCATGACGCATATGTGCTCTCTTGTGCCAATGAGAGAAAGCCACCGGTACACCTGTATTTTGATCGAGAGTCCAAGTTGCTGGTCCGCATGACGCGCTATATGGACACGCCCTTGGGCCGTATCCCAAGTGAGATCGATTTGAGCGACTACCGGGACGCTGGAGCTCTAAAAATTCCGTTTCGCAGGGCCGTTATGAAGCCCGACGGAATCGCACTCACTCAGATCGAGCGTATTGAGTCAAATGTGCCGATCGACGCTGCGGAGTTTGCAAAACCCGTCCTGGACGGTCCAAAGACATCCGGACAATGAGATGAGAAACCTGGGGAAAAACCCGCATTTCGTATTTTGGGTAAACCTTTTCTTGTTCGGTTCGTGCGCGTGATAATAACGAGCATGCGATGGTTCTCGCGGATCGTGGTGGCTTGGCTTGCGTCCCTGACTGTGGTAACGGTCTCCGCGCAGTCGGGTCGGGATGAGCTTACCGCGATCATGGCTGCGTTGCGCGCGAGCAGATTTGGGGAAGCATTGCAGATGCTTGAGCCGGCGCTACGGCAATCTCCGGCGAATCCTCAGCTATGGACATTGCAAGGGCTGGCCTATTCGGGAGATGGACACAAGAAAGAGGCTCTGGTCTCTTTTCACAAAGCCTTGAAGATTTCACCGAATTATTTGCCTGCGCTGGAAGGAGCGGCGCAGATTGAATACGACGAAGGCAGTTCGGAAGCTTCCGTTTTGTTACAACGAGTCCTGAAGGTTGCTCCTGAGGACCCTACGGCAAACGCTATGCTGGCGTCGTTGGCTTATAAGAGCCGCAACTGCCCGGAAGCGGTGTCGCATTTCGAAAAGAGTGGTTCACTTCTTCAATCGGAGCCGGCAGCCCAGCGACAGTACGGGATGTGTCTGGCGAAGATGAAGCGCTACGATGCCGCGATCACGACATTTCAGAAGTTGGTTGAAAAGCCAGGAGATGACCGAGACGATCGTTTGCGCCTGGCTTCGCTGCAGATGTCGAGCGGGAAACCTGCCGATGCAATTGACACATTACAACCCGCTTTGCAGGATCATCCCGAGGCCGCTGTGCTGGCCTTAGCCGCAGAGGCTTATGAGCAGCAGAAAAACACGCCCGAGGCAGTGAAACTCTTGCACCAGGCGATCGTCGAGAATCCGAAAGATGTCGATCTATATTTGCAGTTTGCCGATGTCTCTTTCGTGCACCAGTCGTTCCAGGTCGGCGTAGACATGATGAGCGCTGGGTTGAAACTGCAGCCCGACGCTGCTGCTTTGTATCTTGCCCGCGGGGTTCTTTACGTACAGCTCGCGGACTACGATCACGCCGAAAACGATTTTGAGAAAGCCGAGGAACTCGATCCACAGCTTTCCGTGAGCGATGCCGCTCGCGGAATGATCGCTCAACAGAAAGATGATCTGGATAAGGCGCTGGCTGTGGTACGAGCGAGGCTCAGCAAGAAGCCAGATGACGCTTTCCTGCTGTATGTACAAGCTGACATTCTGGTGCAGAAGAATCCGGATGTAGGGAGTCCCGAGTTCAATCAGGCAATAGCCTCCGCGCAGAAAGCGGTAAAGATTCAACCAGGTCTAGTTGCCGCACGAGACACTTTGGCGAAGTTATATCAACAGGAGGGGAAAGACCAGCTTGCGGTGGTGCAGTCCAGAGAGTCTCTACGACATGATCCGAACGATCAAGTCGCCCTCTATCACCTCATCGTTGGATTGCGGCGGACTGGACAGAAACAAGAACTTCCCGAGTTGTTGCAAAGACTGGCGGAATTGCGTCAGAAGGCGACACGCGAAGAAGGAGAACACAATCGTTACAAGCTGATCGAACAAACGAATGCGAGCGCGCCGTCGAAATAGCGAGTTTATTGTTTCTGAATCGCATTAAAGGTCCGAAACCGTCCGGTACATTCAGTTGTCTTCATGTCTATGAAAAAAGTCACACGACGTTCTTTCGTTACGGGTGGTTTGGGTGCGATGGCAGTTGGGAGAAGTCTTTTTTCGTTTGGGCAGCAAGAGGGGATCGCATCGCGGGGAGTGAAACCGCAGGCCCGTCCAGCGAGCTCGGGAAGGCCGTTTTATGCGCACTTTGTGGATGTCGCCAAATCCGCAGGATTGCATCAGCCGACAATCTATGGAGGAGTGGAATCGAAGAAGTACATTCTCGAGGCGAACGGCTGTGGTTGCGCGTTTCTCGACTATGACAACGACGGATGGATCGATATTTTTTTGCTGTGCGGGACGAGGCTGGATAATGTTCCGCCGGAAGCGACAAATCGCCTTTACAAAAACAATCGGGACGGAACATTCACCGATGTTACCGAGCGCGCAGGTCTGCACGCGACGGGATGGGCGAACGGTGTATGCGTCGGAGACTACAACAACGATGGTTTCGAGGATATCTTTTGTACGTATTTTGGGCAGAATCGCCTTTATCGCAATAACGGGGATGGGACGTTTACCGACGTTACAAAAGATGCGGGATTGCTGAGCCACGAAACGCGATGGGGCGCCGGTTGCAGTTTCGTTGATTACAACCGCGACGGTCATCTCGATTTGTTTGTCTCCAATTACATCCGCTTCGATCTTGAGAAGGCGCCTGTACCCGGAGCCTCTTCGACGTGCAATTGGAAGGGCGTTCCAGTGAATTGCGGTCCTCGCGGACTGCCAACCGGGCGTCACCTGCTGTATCGAAACAATGGTGATGGGACATTCACGGAGGTTAGCAAAGAGGCTGGGATAACCAGCGCTACCGAAAGCTACGGGATGACTGTCGTGGCAGCGGATTTCGACGAGGACGGTTGGCCCGATATCTTTGTAGCCTGTGATTCGACTCCCAGTCTACTTTTCATGAATAACCACGACGGAACGTTCCGCGAGGAGGGCGTGGTGCGTGGCGTCGCGCTAAGTGATGACGGCATGGAGCAAGCCGGAATGGGGGTCGGGATTGGCGACTACGACCTGGACGGGCATCTCGATCTATTCAAGACCCATTTCATGGGGGACACGTGCGGCATCTTCCGCAACGATGGCAAGGGAAACTTCGACGATCGGACCCGGGCTGCCAAGATCGGTGTGGAAACGCGATTCGTTAGCTGGGGCACTGGAATTGTTGACCTAGACAATGATGGAAATCCGGACATCTTCATCGTGACCGGAAGTGTCTATCCGGAGGTTGAGCGCAAGTTGCCGGATTATCCCTACAAAACGCCGCGCATTCTTTTTCGAAACTTGGGCCATGGGAGCTTCGAAGAACTCGGAACGGAAGCCGGGCCCGGAATTGTAGAACCGCACTCTGGCAGGGGATGCGCTTTTGGCGATTTCGACAACGATGGGGACATAGACGTGTTGGTGGTGAACATGAACGAACCGCCATTGTTGTTGCGAAATGATCTGAATAGCAAACAGAGCTGGATCAAAGTCAAACTGGAGGGCGTGAAATCAAATCGCAGCGCCATAGGTGCGCGTGTACTGGTTCACTATGGAAACAAGGTGCAAGCACAGGCCAGAGTGAGCCAATCTAGTTACTACTCGTCCAGTGATCCACGCCTCCACTTCGGATTGGGGGACTGCAAGGTTGTAGATATCGAGGTTTACTGGCCGAACGGACTCCACGAACATTACAAAAACATAGTGTCAAATCAAGTGATCACGCTGCGCGAAGGGGCGGGTGCAGCTCAAAGCAAGGCTCATACCCAAGGCTAAAAGCAGTCCGAAATTGGCTTTGCATTGTAGTTTTTTTCTGTTTGCTGCGATTCTTTTGCCCAAGACATCACTGCAACGAGAGAAAGCTCTTGACATTGGGGCACCGATACTATTTACATATTAGCTCGCTGGGGTAAACGTTTTCTCGTGGTCGGATTTCCGCACCGCTTACTGGGGCCAAAAGCTCATTGCCAGGGAGGCACCGATGCCAGGATGCATGTTGTCCCGCCGGTCAGTTGGAGTACTTTCAGCGGTTGTGCTGTTTGCTACAACGGCCTTTGCTCAATTCTCGGCCAGCATCCAGGGTGTGGTTCAAGATCAGAGCGGCGCTGGAATTGCGAAGGCGACAGTGCACTTAACGAATGCTTCCACGGGTGCGACGACAGTCGTCACCTCCGACTCTGATGGAAATTATCGTTTTGTGAGCGTAGCGCCAGGGAAGTACAAAGTAACTGTGGAAGCTGCCGGATTCGCAAAGTCCGAGGCCGACGTCACGCTGCTCACGGAGCAGAACCTGAACGTCCCAATCGCTCTAAGAGTGGGCTCCGTAAGCGAGTCTGTGGTGGTTAGCACCGAAGCCCCGGTGGTCGATACCGCAGACAGCCGCGTACAAATGACGATTGAAAACCAGGCCGTCGCGCAATTGCCGATTATCGGCCGCAACATGGTCACGCTGGTGACGATGGCTCCGGGCGTTTCGGGTCTCGGTACGAGTACGTCGGGTAGCCCAGCATCGGGCGTTGATAACTACTCTACGGAAGAGCAAGTGGACGCCAGCGCCAATGGCCAGGGCCAAAACAATAACCAGTACGTCGTGGACGGACTGGATGTTACCAGCGGAATTCGCCAAGGTGTTTTAAACCTGACGCCGCAGCCAGAGGCGGTTCAGGAAACCAGCATCCAGGTGAACACATTTTCCAGTGACTACAGTCGCGCGGCCGGTTTGCAGACCATGTTTACGACAAGGTCTGGGACTGACCAATTCCACGGTGTGATATCAGACTGGTTCAACTACCAAGGAATGTACGCAAGCCAACACTTTGTTGGCTATCCGTACAAGCCGTTCCACTCCAACAACATGGATTTTGCAATTGGCGGCCCCATTATTCCGCACCACAACAGCTTCTTCTATTTCGCAGTTGAGCCGTTGCGTTCGGCGTCAAGTGCAGGAGGATCCGTCAATTTTGTATCCCCTGAGTTTATCTCGTTTGCAAACGCGAACTATCCCGCTACGGTGGGGACCAACGTTCTTAAGACTTACTTGCCATCCGGAATTGTTGGGGCCAGCGTCTCACAAACGGCGCAGGACATTTTCGGCAACGGAGTAGGTGGCTGCGGAACAACCGCCGGACAGAACGGCGTGCCGTGCACTTTGCCAATGATCGACACGGGTGCCTTCGGCGCGACCTCGATCCGGAATGGCACCCAATATTTCGCTCGCATCGACCAAGGATTCAAGAGTGATCGAGTCTACGCCAGCTTGTTCAGAACTCTTCTCCAGACAGGTGCTCCTTCGCCCATGCCGCAGTTCTCAGCTCTCAATAACACATGGCAAGTGGCGGGACAGGCATCGTGGACGCATACGTTCTCTGCAAACACGCTGAACGATTTCACTGCCGGGACAAGCAGAGTGGAGGGTGTTTTGGGTAGCGGTGCGAAGGACTATACCGTTCCTTCGATATCGGTCACGGGCATCAACGTGGACTCGGGACAGGCTTACGGAGTTGGATTTGCACAGGGAGATTTTATTCAGCACAACTGGCATTGGCGCGATGTGCTGACGCATGTTCACAACGCGCATACCTTCAAATTCGGTTACGAGGGTTGGTATGGCGACGACGTGGAACCATTCCAGGGACCATGGTCCCAGCCGAAATTCAACTTCGATAATCTGCTGAAGCTAGCGCAGGATGCCCCCACTACCGAAGGGGGAATTATGTACAACCCGCAGACCGGTACGCAGCAACTCTGGAATTGGGACGCTGCGTCCCGAACATTCGGTCTTTTCGTTGAGGACACCTGGAAGGTACGCAGGAATCTGACGCTCACGCTGGGATTGCGGTATGACGATAGCGGCAATCCGTGGTCGAAGAGCGCCTCGACCGTATTCGGCAATTTCTACTACGGCACAGGCGATACGCAGCAACAACAGATTGCAAATGGTTATGCGAAAGCAACTCATAACGCTCTTTTGCACTCGGTGAATAATCTGTTCAGTCCCCGGGTGGGTGTCGCCTGGGATCCGACGGGCAATGGCGATTGGGTAGTACGCGGCGGGTTTGGTGTGTACAACAACTGGCTGACACAAGCGAACGTGCAGGAAGAGTTTCGTGGCAGCCCGCCGGGCTTGGTGATGCCGACGTTCTTTGCAGGCGGTACCGCGACGGCTCAGGCCCCGATCTTTGTGTTAGGCACCAGCAGCAAACCCCCGTTTGGGTTTACGTTTCCAACGTTCCAAGGAGGGCTCAACTCCCAAGGTGGAGTTCCTGGGACAGGGTTCGCTATTGGCGGAATTAATCCGCTGTTGAAGTCTCCGAAAGCGAATATCTGGATGGCGAGTGTTGAGCGAAAACTCAACAAATTTCTGGCTGCTAGCGTGGGCTATTCCGGATCTCATTCCTATGACATTGTGAGCAACGGAAACAACACGGGCATTGTGAGCTATGGCGTCGATATCAATGTCTTGCCCGGAGATCTCATCACGCACGAGAGCATTGTTCCGACGAGGCTGAATCCCAGTTTCGGATCAATTACGTATTCAGCGAATGACCGGTATGCAAACTACCAAAGTATTTACTTCGATGTAAAAGGGCGCTTTTCGCGTGGCTACATCGACGCCTCATACACTCGATCAAAGGCGAAAGATGATGCGCTTACTTATCCGGACCCGTTTAATCCGGGAGCATACTACGGGCCGTCACCTTTCGACGTGCCGAACCGGTTCTCGTTGAGTTTCAACTACTCTCTCGCGGGACTTAATCACGGGCAGGGAGTTGTGGGATATCTGACCGGCGGATGGGGTATCAGTGGTACGAGTATCTTCCAATCCGGGTATCCTCTCACAGCCAGCACCAACGCTTCGTATCAGCCAGTCTGTAAGAACGGGCCGACGAATTGTCCATCGTTTGCGAATCCTGCGATCGGTTACGCTCCGGGGAGCGGCGATTACAACGCGGATGGAAACAATTTTGATTTTCCAGATGCGAGCAGCTACAGCCAGTCCACAGACAACAAGGCTTGGCTTTCCGGTGCGATTCCGAAGTCAAATTTCGCGGCCCCGGCATTCGGCAACGGCGGTAACGAGAAATCCAATGCGTTCCGCGGGCCAAATTTCATTGAAACGAACCTTAACTTCTATAAGGACACCAAAATTACGGAAAGGATCAATTTCCAATTCCGGTTCGAGCTGTTCAACATTTTCAACCGGGCGAACTACTCGAACGTCGATACGAACCTGCCGGACGGAAATTTTGGTTTCGCCACGGCATCGCACGAGCCGCGATTCTGGCAGCTCGGCGGCAGGCTCTCGTTCTAGCGAGGGAAGCTAAGTAGCCTCCAACAGCCGGCCATTTCGGGCGAAGTGGCCGGCTTTTTATTTGCGCAGAATGCCAACCTTAGGCGCCCGCGACGCGCGGATTCAACGTTTCTTCGATTACTATGTGCGGAGCATGTTCGAAGACCCCGAAGAACAGAACGCACAAATCAAGTTGGGCCCAGACTCACATCAATCCATGCGGCTGAGCAGTGGGATTAGGTTTGCGATTGTGTCGGTATGCCTAATCGCACTCGCTTTTGCTCAGAACCTCAAAGACCAAGTCGCTGAAATCGGCGCGGCGCTGCAACTCAACGAGTTTGACCACGCACTGGAGCTTCTACGTCCGGCACTACAGAGATTTCCGTCGAGCGACGAACTTTGGGTGATGCAAGGTGTGGCGTACGCGCGAAAAGGACAGAAGAAGGAGGCGCTCGATTCCTTTCATACAGCGGTCAAGATTTCTCCAAACAACGTCCAGGCTCTTCATGCGGTAATTCAAGCCGAATACAACGATGGCGATGCACGAGCGATTCCTCTGTTGGAGCACCTGCTGAAACTGCGTCCGGAAGAGTCGATGAGCCATGCGATGCTAGCGGTGCTGGAATATCAACAGGGAAGATGTCGTGAAGCAGTGATTCACTTCGAAAAAGCTGACTCGATCTTTGATCAGCAAATTCCCGCTTTACATGCTTACGCGACTTGTCTGGTGAAGCTGCGCAAGCTCGATTCGGCAGCGGAAGTGCTTCAGCGGGCCCTGGCGCTTAATCCGGATGATAAGCGCGAGCGGCAATTGCTGGCCTGCCTGCAAGTGATGATCAAGAAACCGGAGGCGGCACTCGTGACTCTGCGCCCGTTATTTGCTGATGATCACGTGGAAGCCGCAACTTTAGAACTAGCCTCGGCAGCCTACGAAGACACTCATGATACCGAAAAAGCCGTAAGTTCGTTACAGCAGGCCATTTTGCTTGATCCGCAAAATGTGCAGTTCTATCTGGATTTTGCGGCGCTATCGGCTGCGCATCAGTCGTTTCAGGTTGGCATCGGGGTGGTGAACGACGGGATTGAACTGCAACCCAAAGCCGCTGCTCTTTACTTTGCCCGCGGAATGCTCTACGCCCAGGTTGCTGAATACGAGAAGTCGCAGGCGGATTTCGAGCGCGCCTACGCGTTAGACCCGACACAGTCTTTAACGGCTGCAGCACAAGGGCTTTCCGCCGTTCAACAAAACGATCTCGATCGTGCGCTATCGAATGTTCAAGAAAAGCTTGCCAGCCGGCCAAAGGACCCGATCTTGCTTTATCTGAAAGCGGACATCCTGGTGCAAAAGGGGGCGGAACCGAGTAGTGCCGAATTCAGAACGGCGATGCGATCGGCAAGAAGTGCAGTCGCCCTTCGTCCGACGCTAGCTCCGGCGCGCGCAGTGCTCGCTAAGCTCTATTTACAAGCAGGAGATTATTCTGCTGCCGTTCTGGAATGCCGAAAGGCTTTGGAGATCGACCCAAAAGACCAAACATCGCTCTACCACCTCATCCAGGCGTTGAGGAAGAGTGGCAAGACAAGCGAGCTTCCCGAGCTGTTAAAACGCCTGGCACTTCTTCGCCAGGAAGCGAGCAAAGAGGAAAGAGAGCAATATCGATACAAGCTGGTTGAAGGGGACGCTCCGTCTCAGAACTGACTCTTTTCCTCTTTCTTTGATGCTCGCACTCAGGCCTTCAGCAAAACGTAAGTGCTGTAGTTCTCCTTATCGATGTTCATGAAGGGCCGCATCGTTATGTGGCTTCCGTCGACCGATTTTGCGATCCAATCTCCCATGGAAGTACCGGCCGCTCTCGCCTGCAATAAAGCATTCCGGTCGAAGCCTGGTTGCGAATCAGCGATGGCGAACAGCACCAGTGGGCCGCTTAACAATGCAACGAGATTTGGATGATTTGTGTCGACTGTTTCAAGCCGCAGAGGCATCGGTAGCTCGAGTTCCAGGCGGTCGCCGTCGCTCCACGTCCGCTTGATCGAGGCGAATGTACCAGGTTCAATCGGTTCGGACGCGCGCTTCCCGTTGACAGACAGGATGGGATTCGAGGTCCACGACGGAATACGAACGCAGACCACAAAATCAGCGGACTTAGAGGCCGATATCCGCATGGTGACTGTGTTTGCGAATGGATATTTGGTTTCCTGGGTCAGAGCGTAACGGCCGCTCCCGTCGGCCCACTGAACTTTGGAGGGCGTGAAAAGGTTCACATACACACCGTCAGGCGAGCGCAGATAAGTGCTGACGTGATAGTCAGCGGCCAGTTGCGGGAAAGTTCCTGAACAGCACGGCCACTTTTGTCCGTACCAGACCTTCCTCCCAGTCGTCGCGTAGTCCGAATAGTAGAAGGAAGTACCGTCGGCCTGGATCGGCCACGCCCCGAGAATCGTGTTGTAGAGCACCCGCTCCATGCTGTCTCCGTATTTTGAATCTTTCGTGACGCGCAAGAGGTAGCGGGTGATCTTGAAGTGGCCATAAGCGCCACACGGAGTTTCAAAGCTGGCATGCGTATCGCTCAGGCTGTTGCCTAGTTGTCCGGTTCCAGGCTCGCCGAAACTCTCATTGGGGCCCCATCCACCTGTGGCAAAGCTCTGGGTTGTTTGGAGCATCTCGAAACCATTTTTGGCGGCTTTCAGGTGCTTCTCGCTACCTAATGTGATGTAGGCCTGCATCGCAGAACTGAACGCGTTTACGTGGCTATACGCGTGTTCGAATGGCAATACATTGTTGCCCTGCGATAGCGGATTGAAGTAAGTGTCGTCCTCCAGATATTTCTTCGCCATCTCCCGATAGAAGACGTTGCCACTGCGTTGATAAGCAAGGAAGAGATTTTCCGGTAGCGTGTAGGTTTCATCCCAGGTATAAGCAGTGTCTTTATGCGGACGGGATCTCTGTTCCCAACGGGATAGAGCCTTCTCGGGCAGATACGCCATGATCGCATGCGTCAACTTTTCGTGAATTTGCATCGCCAGCGGATCGTGCACGAACTCGTGGGCGTCGATCAGACCGCAAGAGAGCTTGTCGTACGTGTAGGCCGGAAGGCGATAGTCGACGAAAAACTTGGCTTTCGGATCCAGAGTTTCGCCATACCCTTTTACAAGTCGGTTAACTTTTGCACGAGTCTCCTCAGAGCCCGTGATGGCATATGCGCGCGCCAGACCGGACACGTATTGTCCAAAGCTATGCCCCGCGATGAAGCCGTGAAAATCGTTGTCCTCCAGGCTGAACCCTTCAAGGTCGTACCAGCCGCCCATATCTGCCCCTGGAGCCGGCAGGCCCGCGACCTGGCGAAACACCTTCAACAAACGGTCGTCATCGAGATTCAAAAAGCGGGCATGATTCTCTTCAAACTGGCGCTTCATCGGGCCGTCGAGCAATTGCACGTCGGAATAAGGAAATGTAGACAAAGCTGGGGTAATTGCAACCGAACCCTTCAAGGTGCCGGAAGACGCCCACGAGGGCAGGGAAGTGATGGCGTAGGCCGAAGCCGTAACCGCTCCTGCGGTTTGGATAAAGGTCCGGCGTGTGACGGAAGAACTCATGCAATTCCTCCTCTGCGGGGAAACGTTTTCTCAAGTTTGGGGGGAGTGATATGAGTTTGTCAATCTCTCGTACAACTGTTGTCCGATTGTGCCGTGCGATTCGCAGTAAAGACGCGCAGGATCAACCCATGCGACCTCCGTCGAGTGCTGCGTCGATTTCTCGCAGTTCTGCTGCCTGGAGCCGAAATTCTCCAGCGCCAACTATGCCAGCTACTTGTTGTGGGCTGCGGAAGCCGACAATTGCTCCTGTGACTGCAGGGTGGTGGAGAGTCCAAGAGATCGCGATTTCTCCCGGCGTGCGGCCGTGGCGCTGGCCGATATCGCGTAAGAGTTCAACAACCTGTAAATTGCGGGACAGAGCCGGTTCTTTGAAGCCCGGGAGATTCCGCCGCCAGTCTTCAGTCAGAAAATTTGCGACGCGTTCCCGGGTCATAGATCCCGTAAGAAGCCCCGCATACATCGGGGAATAAACGATGACTCCGATGTTTTGATTGGCGCAGAAAGGCAAAATCTCTTTTTCAATCTCGCGCCTAACGACGGCATATGGAGGCTGCAAGGACGTAATCGGGGCGATTGCCTGAGCCCGCTTCATCTGTGCGACATTGAAATTCGAAACGCCGATATATCGAACTTTGCCTTCCTGTTTCAGTTTGGCCAGTTCCGACCAACCTTCTCCGATGTCTTCATCGGGTTCGGGCCAGTGAATTTGATAAAGATCAATAACATCAGACCGCAAACGGCGCAGGCTGGCCTCGCACTCGCGACGAATCGAATCGGCTTTCAATGAGGCGCCGACCTTTCCCCGCTCATCCCAGACTCGTTCGCATTTGGTGAAGACATAGGGGCGTGGAGTGTATCCATGCAAGGCGCGGGCGATCATCTCCTCCGAATGTCCCAGCCCGTATAGAGCGGCGGTATCGATCCAGTTCATTCCGTGGGCAAGAGCGGCGTGGATCGCGGGAATGGAGTCACTGTCATTCTGGGGGCCCATGCTTCCTTCCCATCCACCGCCGCCGATTGCCCAGGCGCCGATGCCGATTGGAGTGATGTAGAGGTCGCTATTCCCTAATCTCCGCGTTTCCATCCCTAAACCTCGCCATTACTGGTGCGATCTGCTTGAAAAGACGTGCAATCATCGACTGTCAAGCTACAGGATTGCTTGGTCAATTTCTACTGTAATCGCTTACTCACAAATGCGACGGAAGTCTTCGAAACGCAAGCTCAGGAGCCAGATCGGCGCAGTTCATGGAAGGAACTCGTCTTAAAGATCGAGGGGGCAACAGTATCAGAGATGCACCAAGATTCATGCGGCTAGGGCATAGAACTGCCTGAGGACGGATTAGCCAGAAAGAGCTTGACAATCATTTGGGTGCGGGACTATAAAGCCATCCATTCCCTTGGAGAAAGCGTTTACCCGACTGTAAAACCCTCGCTGTGGAGGATCGCCGTGGCTGACTCCTACCCCCAAGCTTGCGCTCGCCTCGTTTTTTCATTCTTGCTGCTTACCTCTGCTATCTGCTACGCGCAATACAACGGCAACATTCAAGGCGTAGTTTCCGACCCGGGCGGTGCTGCTATCACGGGCGCATCGGTCGAATTACGCAACACCGACACTGGAATAGCGTCTGCATCCAAGACCGGTGATACCGGCAACTACCGGTTTAGCAGCCTGCCTCCGGGAAATTACGTGCTCAGCGCCGAGGCTGGAGGATTCCGGAGAACTGAGTCGCGTTTTATTCTGAATACATCTGAGACCAAGGGCATCAACCTTACACTTCCGGTGGCTTCCACTCAGGAGAAGGTCACGGTCGAAGTCAATGCGCCTACGGTTGATACAGACGATAGCCGTTTGCAGGCGACTCTCTCTTCTGAAACGGTTCGCGATTTGCCTCAAGCGAATCGAAATCTTTGGGACGTGCTGGCGGTTGCCCCAGGCGTGGTTGGCAACGGTACACGCGCGGTTGGAGAATCTCCGGGGGGTTTTGCAGACAATTTTGGCACGCAGACGCCGCAGATCAGCGCAAACGGCCGTAGCTACACAGGAAACCTCGTCATGGTCGACGGGATGAACGTGACGAGCCCCATTCAAAATGGAAACATCATCCTGGCGCCGATTCCGGACGCTGTGCAAGAAGCCTCGTTACAGACCAACTCATGGAATGGGGAAGTCAATCTCGCGAGTTCTATTCTCATCCAGGTGACGACGAAGTCGGGAACGAATCAGTTTCATGGGACTGGCAGCCTGTTCTTCACGAATCAGGATTTTCAGGCGACTCCCGAATTCGCATCCGGCGCGTTTACGCCATTCGCGCGAAAGGATCTCGTCGGCACGCTCGGGGGGCCGATTCGGAAAGGCAAGACATTCTTCTTCGCAGACTTCGAGAAGCTTTGGGCTACTACGGCCGCTGCAGCAAACACTGGCACGCAGTACTACGAAGACCCGCAGTTCGTCGCCTGGGCGCAGGCAAACTATGCGAGTAATGTTGGAACTCAGGTTCTTGCTGGCTGGCCGGCGACGAATTTGAAAGGTGGCGTTTTCCAGACGGCCCAGGAATATCTCGGGGCAGGCAATTGCGGTACCATCAATCCTTTAACCCCACCTTGCAGCTTGCCAATGATTGATTCGGGCAGTTTCGCCGCAAGTCCTTTTTACAACGCTCTGCAATACAACTTCCGTCTGGATCAATATTTCACCCAGAGAGACCGCTTATATCTGAGTTACTACAACGACTCGTTTGATCAGCAGCAATTGTCGCAGCGGCCAAAGCTCGGCGCGCTCGACATCATGCGAAACCGATACGGCCAAATTGACTTCACGCATACATGGAACGCGAATTTGTTGGTTGAGGGGGGATTTGCTTTCGCCAGTGTAGGCGGTGCGAATGGGCAGGACGCAAACCTCTCTGTGCCAAATGTGAGTGTGACGTCGGGAGGACTGGTCGGATTTCCCGTTGGCGGAGGCTGGGGACCGGGAGCGTATCGAGGCCCAAACTACAATTGGCGAGGCGTCTTGAGTTGGGTGCGAGGGAAGCATACGCTGAAGTTCGGTTATGACGGGGACCATGCCATCGAGCATGGCGATTTCACGCCTGTGAACGTCCGACCGGGATTTACCTTCACGAATCTGTTAGCGCTCGTGCAGGACAATGTTTTTCAGGAGTCAGTCGGTGCATACAATCCACTGACCGGGCAAGCGGGCAGCGTAGTTTTCGGCGGCCAGACGAATCCGTTCGGATTTTTTGTGCAGGACGACTGGAAGGTCAAGCCGAACTTGTCGTTAACGTTGTCATTGCGCTGGGACGACTTAGGAAACCACACGCCGTGGGGCAATAGTGGTTTTCAGTTCAGTTCGCTGATTCTCGCTCCTGGCGGGAATTTTAGTACCCAGGTGGCCAATGCCTCTGTGGGAACGGTCCCAGCAGTATTTGCAAATCCGATGAAGAACTTGTTCAGCCCGCGAATTGGGTTTTCGTGGGACCCGACTAAGAAAGGAACATGGGCAGTTCGCGGAGGTGTAGGCGTTTATCACGATTGGGTCGTCCTTGGACAAACTGTCGATCAGACACGCAACAATCCGCCTGGAGTCCTGAGTGAGACATTCACGAACGTTGCGCCCGATGGAACTCCGCTTGGCGACTATTTCTCCCTCGCGCCGTCTCCGTCTTATCCATGGGGCTTTACATTGCCCACAATCCCAGCGGGAAGTTTGAATTCCCACGGAGGAATCACGGGCCTGCCAACGAATGTGACGTCGCTGGATCGGAACATGGTGGCGCCGCTCGCGGTGAATTACGTGATTGGAGTTGAGCATCAATTGGTAGGAACCCTGGTTGCGGGTGCAAACTATTCCGGGGCGCGAAGCTACAACGGATTGACCGGAGCGAACGTAAACCGGTTTCCAGGTGGAGCGACGTTCGCCGGAACCGGTGGCAGCGTGGTCGAATCGATCGGGACGCTAAATCCGAATTTTGGGCCCATTACCTACGTCAACAACAGAAACGCAGCAAGCTACAATTCGATGATCTTGTTTGTGCGAGGAAGAGCGAGTCGACGCAGCAACTTTCAGGCGTCCTACACGTTGTCGCATGCGAAGGACTATCCCGAGGCGAATACGCGCTTTGACCAGGACGCTGGCCTGAACATCCCTGCTCCGAGTTCGTACTTCAATTACTACGGCGACGCGAACTACGACGTGCGCCAGAGGTTTTCTCTCTCGGGCGTGTACAATTTGCCGGGCGCCGGAAATGGCATCGAGAGAGTGCTCACGTCGGGGTGGTCGGTCTCAACCATCGCCGCGATTCAGACGGGAACTCCGTTCTGGGTGATTGACAACCGCCCGTTTGATCCGATGTGCAATGTGAATGGGACACCGATGGCATGTTCGTCGTCTGCGGCGGCGGGATTTCCAGTGATTCCCGGGTCGATGGCTCCCGACAGCGGCGACTACAACATGGACGGGACGAATTACGATGTTCCCAACACACCCAGTCAGAACTTCACGGGTTCGCACAGTCGTGGCGAATATGTGCATGGCCTGTTCAACGCAAGCGATTTTCCTCAACCGGGAGTGGGCGGGGAAGGGGATCTACGAAGAAACCTTTATCGTAACCCAGGGCTCCTGCAGATAGACGCCAGTGTTCTCAAGAACAACCACTTGCCCTGGCTCGGAGAAGCAGGCGATCTCCAGTTCCGGTTCGACTTCATCAATGTTCTGAACCATCCCAATCTTGGAGCCGTAGATGGGAATATGGGCGATGCAGGATTTGGGAAAGTTGCAACCGCGCTGAATGCGCGTCAGTTGCAGTTAGGAGTGAGGATCTCATTCTAAGCACGGTTCAGGGCAGATCGACGGTAGACGGCGAGTCGAGGCGCGGCTTCGGCTCGCTATTTCTTTTCAATCGATTAAAGGGAGGATCTCGTTGTCACAGAAAATGAAGGAGGCATCTAGTACACGCCGTGGTTTTCTCAAACAGTCTGCGATTGCCGGCCTTGCCTGTTCAGCGAAAAGCTTGCTGAGTGGGAAGACGGGGCTAGTTAAGAACGCTTTCGCACAGAATGCGAGTTCTACCGCGTTGGCGCGTGTTTATGTCGACACCCGGCGAACCATCACCCCGATCGACAAGAATCTATTCGGATCATTTCTAGAACATCTCGGTCGTGCGATTTACGAGGGAATCTACGATCCCGGCTCGAAGTTGTCGGATTCGAACGGGTTTCGCAAAGATGTGCTGAACGAAATCCGGCAATTAGGCGTTCCGATCATCCGATATCCCGGTGGGAATTTCGTTTCGGGTTACAACTGGCTTGACGGTGTTGGACCGAAACAAAATCGCCCTCGAGTGCTGGACAAGGCGTGGAATTCGATCGAGTCGAACCAGTTTGGAACGAATGAATTCCTGGCCTGGTGCAAGATCGTCGGAACCACTCCGCTTATGGGGCTTAATCTGGGGACGGGCACCCCGGAGGAAGCGGCCGCGCTTGTGGAGTACTGCAATGTCGACAAAGGAACACGTTGGAGTGATCTACGCCGGCAGCACGGAGTCTCCGAGCCCTGGAAGGTGCAACACTGGTGCCTGGGCAACGAGATGGATGGTCCCTGGCAGATCGGTCACATGACTGCGGCTGAGTATGGAATGAAGGCTGCTGATGCTGCGCGGCAAATGCGTGACGTTGACTCGGATCTAAAACTGATCGCGTGCGGATCCAGCGGGCCTTTCATGCGCACTTATCTTGAGTGGGACCGCGAAGTGCTCGAGCAATGCTACGACTACGTCGATGGGCTTTCTTTGCATCGATATTTTGGGAACTGGGAGCGAGATAGCGAGGGAAAAACGGAAAAGTATCTTGCTTTGAATCTTAGCATGGAGCGTCAGATTGCGGAGACGGTTGCGGTCTGTGACTTGGTACGTGGGCACAAACGCTCTGGGAAGAAACTTTGGCTTTCTTTTGACGAATGGAATGTCTGGTACCGGACGACGGGAGGAAAGGACGTTGACGGCGAACGCAAAGAGGCTCCCCATCTGCTGGAGGAGGTTTATAACCTGGAGGATGCGCTGCTGGTGGGCGGGCTGGTCAATTCATTGCTCCGGAACGCGGATCGCGTGAAACTGGCTTGCCTGGCGCAGTTAGTCAACGTGATTGCTCCGATTATGACGAACGCCGACGGCCTGTTTCAGCAGACGATCTACTATCCTTATAGCTGGGCACTGCAATTCGCCAGAGGTGATGTGTTGAATTTATTGGTGGAATCGCCTACCTACGAGGTTGAGGGTCTGGATCACGTGGGCTATGTCGATATCGCCGGGTCCTTGAGTAAAAGCGATGGAAAGCTCGCGCTTTTTATGCTCAATCGAGATTTGGCGAAGTCCCACGACGTTGAAGTCGTGTGGGAGGATGGCGCTCCCGGGAAATTCATTTTGGGCTCATTATTAACTGGAGGCGACCTGAAGGCATCGAACAGTTTTGCTGCGCCGAAGCGGGTTGCACCTCAGAATTTCAGTGCTCCTGTCACAGCAGGAGGACGAACCAAGTTCGAAATTCCAGCACGATCGTATGCTGTTGTGCAGTGGTCGATATGAAGGAGAGATCCATGGGTGGGACAGGTCAAGTTTCTCGGAGACAGTTTGTCGCATCGGCGGCGTCGGTGGCTGCGGCTGCATCGACGCCACTTCGCGCGATGGGGCGAATTGCGGCTACTGGCAAGGCTTCTCAAAGCAGCGTGAAATTGACCGACTCACCGAATTGGAAAGAACAGGGAGTGGAGAACCTTGCGAAATCGCCGCACGCCAAGCTGAGGGATATTCCTGTCCGCGCAGTCACAATTACTGGCGGATTCTGGGGGCCACGGCGCGAGATCAACGTGACGAAGAGTATTCCGACAATGCACGATCTGTTGGAAGCGAACGGTCGGATGAACAACTTCCGCCGGCTGGTGGGAAAGAGTCAAGCTGCGCAGTCTGGGCCTGTGTTTTCAGATTCGGATGTCTATAAGTGGACCGAAGCGGCGGGATTCGTTCTGCAGTCAGGCGATCGCCCAGAACTCCGCGCCACCGCCGAGAAAATTATCGATGAAGTGATCGCAGTGCAGGAACCAAACGGTTATCTGAATACCTACTATCAGGACGACCGCAAATCACTGCGGATGCTCACGCAAACTCAAACTACCGGGCATGAGTTGTACAACATCGGGCACATGATCCAGGGCGCAATCGCATATTACCGCGCAACCGGCGACCGCAAATTGCTGGATGCGGGCATTCGCTTCGTCGACGATTTCCTGATGCCCAACTATGGGCCAGCTCCGAAGAAGCCGATTGTCTCCGGTCACCCCGAAATTGAAATGGCGCTGATTGAGCTCTATCGGATCACGGGTGACAAGCGACAGCTCGATCTGGCGGGATACATTCTGGGAGGCGATTCCCGCCTCGAATTGCCCGAGCGCCGGACGATCTACATGTTCAGCGGAACTCCCTTCACTGAACGCACCAAGATGCAAGGACACGCGGTCCGGGCGATGTATGCCTGCTGTGGCGCGACCGACTACTACATGGAAACCGGTGATCCGAAGTACTGGCAGACGCTGAACATGCTTTGGAGTGACATGACCGGAACGAAGATGTATGTGACAGGTGGAGTTGGCTCGCGATCGGATGGCGAGGCATTTGGGGATGCCTATGAATTGCCGAATTTCCGGGCGTATGGCGAGAGCTGTGCTGCGATCGGAAATATGATGTGGAATTGGCGCATGCTGGCAGTAACCGGGGACGCGAAGTTCACCGATGTGATTGAGCGCGCTCTCTATAACGGAATCAATTCAGGTATGTCTCTGGATGGCACGCTATATTGCTACCGAAATCCGCTGGCATTCGATCCATCCACCGGCGACAAGATTCGGAATCCGTGGTACGACGTAACCTGTTGTCCGCCGAATCTGGAGCGCACCTTCGGTTCGTTGCCCGGATATTTCTATTCCACAAGTGCCGATGGGATTTACGTGCACCTTTACGATGACTCCGAACTCGATTGGCATTTGGAAAGTGGAATAGGACTTAAGATAACGCAGAAGACGAATTATCCGTGGGACGGAACGGTGGCAATGACTGTTACTCCCGCACAGCCTTCGGACTTTACTTTCTACGTGCGAATTCCTTCATGGACCGATCGCGCGGACGTAGTTATCAATGGCAAGCCTATGACGGGCGCGGTTCCGGGAAAATATCTGCCAATCAATCGCCGATGGTCTCCGGGAGATGTCGTAGAGCTTAGGATCAACGTGGTGCCCCAGGTGGTTGAAGCGAATCCACGCGTTGCCGATGACACAGGCCGGGTCGCGGTGCAGCGCGGGCCGCTAATTTATTGCTTGGAGGAAATTGATCAGCCAAGCGGCACTTCTATCAATGACGTTGCTGTCAATCTGGGTCGCCGCCCTGCCGACGAATTCAAGCCGGAGTTTCGTAACGATCTGCTCGGAGGGATGGTCGTTCTCCATCACGAAGGAGCAGTCTACGAGCGCGGCACAGCGGAGAAACTTCTCTACTCGGAATATAAAAGAGATGCCGGCACCCGGAAGGTTCCCCTCACATTCATTCCGTACTACGCTTGGGCAAACCGTCAAGCAACGTTCATGCAGGTTTGGAATCTGCTATTGCAGAGTTAGTTGAGGATTACCAGGTGAGCCGGATGAGTGACAGTCCCTGTCGCGGCAGGGCAAATTGCGTTTTGAACGTCCCGCCTTCAATGGAAATCCATTCGGGCGAGTTCAAGAGTTGGAGTTGTCCTGCCTGCTCCAGTTGCGCGCGTTGAGGTGCAGACAGCGATTCCGACGCACCCATAGATTTCCATACGGTGAACGCGTTGCTGTGGTCCGAGTCGACGCCATAATGTTCGAACAGGCCGCGTTTCACTTCGGCTGGTAAACCTGAGATGTCCAAATCGATAGTCGCGGCTGGTACCGGAACGTCGTCGTCGTGATAGTTCCACACCAGTATTTCAAGTTCATGATCTTTGCAGGTGGCGATGGCGCTGACGTCGGGATTATTTCGAACGCCCGCACTCACAACATCTTCACTTTGTAAGGCCGCTGTACTTGATACGTTCAGGCGCCGATCCCCGAGGAATCCGAGCATTCGAAATGCGTTCAGAACAGGCTTATCAATCCCATTAGTAGCGAGTTCCCGAAATCCAGCGAAGGGTGGCTGGTCTTCAAATTCGAAGGCCCAAGTAACCGCTCCCATAAAGTTGGTCCGCTCTCGACGGGCGAGTGAAAGGATATTGTTCAAAACTTCGATCGTGTACGCACCGTAAAGTGGCCCATTGCGGTAGAGGTTTTGTGGGTTTTCCTTCGCGGAACAGGCTGCGCAGCCTTCTGGGTCTGACTCGCCGAGAATGATCGGAGTGTGCTGCCATTCGGGGAATGATGCTACGATCCGGAATCCTTGCTGTATCGCAGTTAACTGGTGATTGATCCCCATTTGTATGTGGCCGTCCTGCCACCTCGGCGACCCCTTAGGATGAAAGCTGATGAAGTCGAGGTGCGATCCAGTCTTGCCGGTCGCATAGTTCTTACCGTGTGCGCAGTGCTCAAGGAAGACTCGCAGGAACTCTATGGACTTAAGACTGCCTGGGCCTGTAGTGTCGGGCCCTCCGATCCGTGCCATTGGAAGCGCGCGCAGAACTGAATCAACGGTGTAGTCGTAGAGCTTGAAGAAGTCCTCTCGCGTTCCTTGCCAATAACCGATATCGGGCTCGTTCCAAACTTCCCATAGCCAAGTCTTTACGTCGGCGTCGCCATAACGCTGACGCAGGTGTTGAACGAATTGGAAAACGAGTTCGGACCACTTCTGGTAATCCTTCGGCGGATAAGCCCAGCCGGTGTAGATTCCATTAACGGAATGACTGGGAAAGTTGTGGCGATACGGTTCCGGATGGAGGGAGAGGGCTTCAGGCATGAAACCAATTTCGACCAGCGGTTTGACCCCCGCATCATGGAAAGCATCGAAGATCCGATCGAGGATGGTCCAGCTGTAGACGGGATGCCCGGCGGCATCTTCAGTGTAGACGTTGGTCGAGCCCCACTTCAGCGAGGCCGACCCATCGCCCGATGTGAAGAGGTTGTGTGTCCGAATATAAGTTGGTGGTGAATCGAGTGCCGCTAACTCTCTGAGCAGTTTCTTCCCGTTGGGAGCATAGCTATAGTTCGGTTCGTCATAGCCGAAGTAATCCCAGACATGGGGCAGGGTCCCTTCTTGTTGATCCGCTTGAACACGAATGATGACATTGCTCGTGGTCTGTTGAGACGAGCATGGATAACCCGCACCGCAGATCAGAGCAGTCAGTAATGCGGGAGCCAGCCAGATTGTGCCGAAATAGCTGCGGCGAGATGAGATCCAGTGTTTCACCAAATCAAAACCCCAAATGAAAAGTAAGCGTTTACCAAGAATGGCAATTCACCTTAGTCCTGGGAGATATGAAATGCAACCTCTATTCGGAATTGGCAGAAACTGTGAAGGACTTTACCGCGACATTAAGCGGAAATTCGAGGAGCAAGGATTAGCGAGTGGGTAGGTTGGAGCTTTTGCGGACTGCAGTCCGGTTCGGTTTTGGAAGACTCGCGGTATTCGCGCCGGGAGATAGCGCTGTCGACCGGCGAAGCACAAGATTTGTGATCAACTCGTATTTATGAGGTTGTTGCGTACGGGGTTCATCAACCTCGTTTAACAACGCTTGGAATGCGATCTTGGCCAACTCATACTGGGACATCTGCACCGTGGTCAAAGGTGGGATGGTGAACTCTGTCAGGTGAATATCATCGAAACCTACCACCGACAACTCATCCGGAACTTTGACATTTCTTTCATATGCCTCACGCATGACTCCAATCGCGGTCATATCGTTTGAACACAGAACGGCAGTCGGTGGATCATCGAGAGCGTTGAGTTCTCCGAATGCCTTCATGCCACCTTCGAGTCTATGATTGCCGACAACAATCAGATTCGTTGCAAGCCCGATCTCGGTCATGGAAGCTTTGAATGCATCGCATCTGGCGACCGCGGACTTCAAGTGCTGCGGTCCTGCAATAAAAGCGATCCGGCTATGCCGCAAAGCCGCGAGGTGCTGGACGGCCTGACGGATTCCGCTCAAGTAGTTGATTCGGATATTCGCCACGCCGGGAACATCCGGTCCTACGTCAACAAAAACAAGAGGAACCTTGCGATCGCGAAGATGCTCGATGAGAGATTCCTCCATGCCGAATGTCAAGATCGCAACGCCATCCACCCGGCGTTCGATCATCCTGCGCACTGAGGACTCCATTCGTTTCGGGTCATGTACCGTTGACGTCAGCAAGATTTCATAATTGTTTTCGACAGCGAGATTTTCGAAGGTCTGAACGATCTCGGGGAAAAACGGGTTCGTGATTTCCGAAACAATCAACCCAAAGATGCGGGTCCTACCAAGGACGAGAGAGCGAGCCTGAGTATTCGGGTAATATCCGAGTTCATCGACGACTTTCCAGACTCGTTTGGCAAGTTGGGGGTCCACCGTCGGGACACGATTAATCGCCCTCGAGACGGTAGCAGTCGAGACTTTTGCCCGCCGGGCGATCTCGCGAATATCCATGGGGCTGCAGGATGGCCTGTTATGGTCATTCAGTGTAACATAGCACGTGAAGTGTAGAAAACGTTTTCTGAGAGGCTCTAATTGAGTAGCCTGCCGGCTGCCGGATCAGCGGATAATCACCAATTCTATCCATGTTATCCCAGGATCGAGCTTGGCTACATGGGCGCCTCGTTCCAACTTTAAGGGTGCTTTTGGGCCGTAGATGCCGATGCCGCCGATCTTGGCGGGTTGCTCGATTCGTAGCCTCGCCTCGTTGGTGAACTCGCCTGATCCTGTGAGTCCAACACGCACGATGCCGGTTTTGGGATCGACCTCGATAGCATCGAAAGTTCCCGCGTCGAGCGTCAGCCACAAGCCCAATGAGGCGATATATACCCGCTGCCGTGACGAGTCGCGGGGGCTGACTATGACCTTGCCGTCTTTTTCTTCGACGTTCCCTCCAAAGGCAAGCCAGCCAAATTCGGGGTGGTGCACGAGATATGTCGCAGTATTGAAAGCATGCCCAAAGAAATTTGGACCGTAGTCTCCACTATATGGATCGGGCTTGAGCATATCAGGGAAGGAGTGGAAGGCCGCGGATGCAAATCCGTCCTGGTCAATGTCGGTGAGAGCACCCATGGTTCCGGCATACCCCACGCGCAACAGATAGAAGTCATCAGGATGTTCCCGAAACTCGGAAAGCAGCGGAATCGCATTTAGACCCGAGCCATAATGGTGCAATTGGCGTTCGAGTCGCCGATCTTTTGCGGCGAAGATGAAATCCCAGTATCGCCGGGCGCTGCCGTTGTATCCCCAATGGGGAATTGCGGGATCGTAGCCCAGGATCGCGTTCAGCGTTACGTCGGCTTTGTCTTCATAGCCGAAATATTTGGTCCACGCGTACACTTCTTCCTGCCCGGTGGAATCCCACGGCATTTCACTTCCGAAGGGATAAGCTTCACTCTTCCAACGATCCGCGCGGGCCCGCATGTTTGACTCAAGCGCGTCAGCCTGTTCCTTTATATTTTCGCGCTTGAGATCCTGCAAGATCGCAACGAAGATCGTGCCTTCCATCTGACCAAATACAGATAGATCCTGGGCATATTTGGTCATGGCAACTGATGTTTCGTACGCCTGATTCAAGTACCAATCCCAGCTGTGGTTCGTGACAAGGTTGGGATGATTTCGCGCCAATCGGTAAAGGACCCAGTATGCCGCGGCTACATGTGGATAGTCGTAGGATCTGTCTACCGCTTCGGATGCCTGCTTATTCCAACTGGTCCAGGATTTCCAATCGAACTTACTGTTGTAGTAATTGGCAGGCATCTGATCAGGCTGGTAGTAGAACAAGCTCTTACGGACGCCATATGCGTGGGGGCCATCTTTGGACTGCAAACGTCCCCAAAGAACGTTGTCTACAAACTCCTGGATATTGACTAATTCATCCTTGTCGGGCTGGACAAACTCTTTCATCACCGCCGCAAGCCACGAGCCCGCGCCTCCTTCGTCACTCAAACCGGCGATCCATACCCGGCTGTCCTGCAACACCATCTGATTGAGCTCGCGATCGTAAGTGATCGACGAAGGTGCTCGATGGAATGGATCATTCGAATCGCTGAACCACTGTCGAGTAGTGAGAAAGCGACCCATATCGGAGACGACTTGAGTCGAAGGTTTAATCACGAAATATTGAATTGTTTGCTTCAGTCCGTCTGCATAGGTAACCGTCAGACGAACCCGCCCCCAAGATTTTCCTCGGAGCGTACAGGCTCTTTGCCCGTCGCGCGTCGGGGAGTCTTCGTGAATGTCGATGGCCGACGTTGGTTGGACTTTTACGGAGGTGACAGGCTGGTCGTACTTAAGGAATAAACGACCTTCAATGTCTTGCGGTAACACAAATCCCGGAACGCCCACTGCAACTGGCCTGTGATTTTCAGACAGAGTCGATTCGATATGGCGAATTGAATCCGACAGCACGAACTGCAGTCCGTAAGTCTTGGATTCTCCCGGCTTGAGTGCCAGTTCCGTAGGGGGATTCCATGGTTGCGCGTTACGCCACTCGTTTTCAGCATAGGCTTGACTGTGCACCATCCATTCGTAAAAGCCTTCAAATGTGATGCCGCGCGGTGTTGGATCAGTAAAGATCGGTTTCGCACCCCAAGGTCCTTTATGGTCGAGTATCGGGTTGTACGCCTCAAACGGCGTCTTGCCTTCTGGAATGACCAATAGAGCAGGACCATGACCATTCAGTCGTGTCACTTGGAGATAACCAGCATCCTCTCCGATATAGGGATCGTAGAACGAACAGATCGCGTGGGCTTGTTCGAGCGACCGGTCGTTCAGGACGTTATTGAAGATCATTGGGATGCCCAACGCACCAATCTGTACGGGCTCATCGGATTTGTTCTTGAGGACGAAACGGAGAGTCAGTTTTCCGTTTTCGACCGACCATGTTCTTGTAATCTCGAGAGGGATATTGGAGGGAAGAGTTGGTGCGAGGTCGGAACTGGCCAATAAATTACCTGACGGCGGGAGGGGCCTGACCGGAGACCGCGCAGTCGCGGTCGAGTAATTCGACCATTCTCCGGAATTCTGAGTTCTCAGGCGAAGCGTGAGATCGCCCAAATGGAAATAGCGGTTTTGTGATCGGGCAACCAGCAGGTCTCCCGGAGTGAAGTCGAACCCATCGCTACCTTTGGGCTTGAGAGCCGCAACCGTTTGTGACGATCGAACCAAGCTCAATGTGAACTCGGGGGTTTCGTAATTCACGATCCCTTGTTCCAACATAGGCCCCGGTACGGGAGGCTTCTTCTCTTTGGGGTTCTGAGCGGACGCGCTCACGAACAGGGCCAGCAAGATGAAAACCAGGATTGCCAGGAAAATGCACTGCAGTAATCGATTACGAATCACTGTTTCCGATCCTCTTTTCTTCTTTTGTTCGATGCCTCTGATCCTTGAGAGAAGTCAGCTTAAGCCCTATGCGAGAGCCGACGATGCTTACTTATCAAAGACGACATTTGGTTTCTCATCCAAGCGAAATAACATTTACAGGTTCTGGCGTAGCTTTATCGACACGCACCGAGTTGCGCAAAGGCCTGCCGTAGCCTTCGACAGCGACCTGCATAACATCGCCGTCGGTCAAACGAATGTTGTCGCTGAAGCTCAGGCAATCGGTGCCAAAAAAGTGGATATGGACATCGCCCGGGCGACGGTGTGCCGCATATTTGAAATGATGATGCTCAATGTTTGCGAGGCTGTGGCACATTTCCGATTCGCCACTGCGAAAGGCCCTACTCCAAAGTATTTTTCCGTTCCGCTCAATTGTTACGGAAACTGGAACCGAGGCAAACTCTGGATCTAGCACCAGCTCTGGGCCGAGAGCGCACGTGCGCAGCTTGGAGCCTGCCAAGTTCAAATAGTTTTTCTTCTCGAATTGATGGTCTGAAAATTCGTTTCCAATTGCGAGGCCGATCCGATAGGGCTGGCCGTTTGGTCCGATTACATAAACGCCGGCGATCTCAGCCTCTTCTCCACCATCTTCGGCATAGCAAGGAATGTCGAGCGGTTCACCGTGAGCACGCAAAACGCAACCATTGCCTTTGTAAAACCATTCGGGAGGAGTCCCGATATGGCCAGCAGCAGGGCGTCCACCTTCCACGCCCCAGCGGAACATTTTCATGCTATCGGTCAGGTCTTCTTCGAGTCTCGCGTGCATAGATTGCCGATTCTGTGCGCTGCCCAAATGAGTGAGGCCGGTACCAGAGATATGACAGCGCGCGGGCTCCTCAGGTTGATCAATTGCGGGAAGTAGTTTCCAGTCCGACTGCCCGCGATAAATTGAGTCGTAATCGATGGCTTCGTGTCTCGCGCGTTTTCGTGCAACATCGATCAGGCTCATACCAGAATCGATCGCGAGATACGCCAGTTCGTAAATCGACGAGCAGGAATCAAGCAAGCGCACGAATGGTTCTTCGACCAGAGCGATGCGACGAAAATTGCCTTTCTTGATTTGAATGAGTCTTGTCATCAATTCGCCAGCAGGTCATTCGATGATCTGGAAGTCTTTGAGTCCGGATTCGTTAATCGAGAGTCCGAGCCCAGGCTTGGTCTCATCGAGATTGATGTAGCCGCTCACGGCTTTAGGTTCGCCATCAAAGATGTACCAGAACAGCTCATTTCCAACTTCTACGTCGACGACAGGAAAGTATTCGGCCATCGGGGAATTGAAGCTCGCCATGACTAGATGGTAGTTGTGCATCTGTCCGGCATGAGGGATGACAGGAATCGAATAAGCCTCGGCAAGGGCAGCAATCTTTCGTGCCTGCGTCAGGCCGCCCACGCGGTTGGTGTCGAACTGGATGTAGTCGAGCGCTGAGGCGTCAAGCAATTCACGAAATCCGTAGAGGGTGAATTCATGTTCGCCGCCGGCAATTGGAATTCGCCCATACGATTTCAATTCGGCATAACCATGAATGTCGTCGGGTATTACCGGCTCTTCGAGCCAGCGGAGATGAAATGGTTCCAGGAGAGGGAGCATCCGCTTGGCGTAATCAAGCGTCCACCCCATATAGGCGTCCGCCATGACGTCGATGTCGCTGCCGACGGTCTCCCGCACCGTCCGAACCAGGTCAAGATTTCTCTGCATGCCTTGGGCGCCATCAGCAGGTCCCCACCCAAAACGGAGCTTCATCGCTCGATAGCCTTCGGCCTTGTAGCGACTTGTTTCTGTGGCCAATTCTTTGAGGTCCACGCCGTAAAGACGCGAAGCGTAAACGGGAATGCGCGCTTTTGTCCGGCCTCCAAGCATTCGAAAGACGGGCTGTTTGGCAGACTTTCCGATGAGGTCCCAAAGGGCAAGATCGACCGCGCTAATCGCAACCATGCCGATTCCTTTGCGGCCGAATGCTATTGTGACGCGATACATGTGTTGCCAAAGACGCTCGATATCCCAAGGGTCTTCACCCATCAACACGGGCTTGAGATGCAGATCAATGATGTGTTTGGTGATCTGAGGGGAAAGCGCGGCGTTGCCGATGCCGACCTGGCCGTCGTCCGTGAATATCTCGACGATCAACCAATCATGAAACTTAAAGGTTGGCATCGAGGCTTCGGGCAACTGCAACAGATCCATCGGATTCGTACAGAAATGTGGAGGCAGCGGAACGGTGTTGCCGCGCCAACGAACGACTCGCGTTCGAACCTCAGTAACTCTCAATTCGCAGCCTCGCACTCAAACAATTTCAAACTGAGCGGATCCACTGAAGGTATACAGGCAAGAATGATCAGGAACGCAGTCACATGAAGTGTTCCTGCAAGAGCAAATACTGTGCTGTAACCAAGTCCATGATCCAGCAGGTACCCGACGACCTCTCCAAATGCGATTCCACCCATGGCTCCGCCAAATCCAACCAGGCCGGCGATCGAGCCAACGACCTCCTGCGGAAAGAGGTCAGCGGGAAGAACCATCACCAGAGTAGACCACGACTGCTGGCCGAAATAGGCGACACAGAAGAGCACAATTGCCCATGACACGGCCACATGTGGAATCAAAATTACGAAGGGCATCAGCCCAGCGCTAAGACCAAGTGCAATCTTGCGCGCAGCGCCCAGTGAAAGATGCCGGTTCACAAGGTAGCTGGAGAAACCTCCTCCCATAAGACAGCCAATCCCCGCAGCAGCACTTGGCATCCACGCGAAAGAGCCCACGGCTTTCACATCGAAACCGCGGGCGTCATATAGATACTTGGGTAGCCAAAAAAGGTAAAAGAACCAAGCCGCATCGCTCAGGAATTTTGCCGTGATCAGTCCCCAAGTCTCCCTAACTGTGAACAAGCGACTCCACCGAAAAGTTGGCGAGACAGAATCCGCATCCTCGTTTGCGATTAAGGTGGGTACCGCAGCCCCTGGTTTGCCAACGCGGGACCACGTCCACGCGATTGTCCAAAGCAAGCCGAAGCCTCCCGTCACAAGAAAAATCCAACGCCAGCTTGCGTGCAGGAGAATCATGGCGATAAGCGGCGGGGCGATTACCGCGCCCACTGAAGTGCCGGCGTTGATGACGCCCATGGCCGTGGCTCGCTCGCCAGTAGGGAAGTATTCTGCAACTGCGCGGGTAGCGGCTGGGAAACCGCCTCCCTCGCCCATTCCAAGCAGAAATCGACTTACAGCTAAAAGGGCGAAGCTAGTCGCCAAGGCATGGCTTGCACAAGCCAGGGACCAGAAGAGCATAATGACGGTGAAGCCTCGATGCGTGCCCAACAGATCAACTAACTTGCCGCCACCTGCGTACATCAAGGCATAAGAGAACAGGAATGCGGACTGCAACGCGGAGAACTGTCCATTGTTCAACGGGATGTCTCTGCTGATGGAGTGGACTGCCACCGGCAAAGTTTGTCGATCGAGGTAGCTGATCGCTATAGCGATGCTGACCATGATCGCGAGTTGCCACCGCACGTTCTCCTCCGCCTTTCTTCCGGTTCGGAATCGAGGCATTATAGCGCTATTTCGAGTAATCGTTTACTCGGCAGACTGCGTTCCGATACAATCCAGACGTTTCAAATGAAAGAAACCAAGCGAATCACTCCGGCTTCAGCAATGTCTTCCCAGTGGAATCGTCGAGATGTTCTTCGGGGTTTAGCCGCAGTTTCAACGACCGCCTTGATCCCGGATAAGCGGGAGCTAGCTTTCGGTGCGCCGGATGCCCCGATCGAAATTCAGATTACGTCCGTGAGCCAGCACACGATGAGGCTGAGTTTTCTGCCAACTGCGGAAGAAACACCGATTCCGCTCAACGGATCACTCGTCAAAGAAGATTGGGGTGTCCCAATTCGTGCAAGTCAACAGCAGCCGGGTCGCGAGATCCCCGTCGGAAACTTCCGGCTCAAAATTTCTTGGAATCCGGTCAGCGTCACCGTCTGCGACCAGAAAGAGAAGTTGATTCAGCAGTTCGATTGGAGTGCGCAGACCGGAGCGCTCGCATTCTTAACAGGAACGTCTCCTTTGCTCGGCTTGGGCGAAGGAGGACCACAATTTGATCGGCGTGGATCGATTGACGCAATGCATAGTGGACAGGGCGGCTACAAGCTTGCGACGCATGGCGGACGCGTGCCGATCCCCTGGATCATCAGCACATCGGGATGGGCAATTTTCTTTCACCAACCTTTTGGCACGTTTGATTTCACCGGTTCCCAAAGCAGGTTTCTGCCAGAAAGCCGTGATGAGGCCCTTCCACTGGATTTGTTCTTGGTCGCTTCATCTGATCCGGCGACGATCTTACGTGAATACGCCAGACTGACTGGATTTCCAGAGATGCCTCCGCTCTGGAGTTTTGGGTATCAGCAGTCGCATCGCACGCTTGCCAGTCGTGAAGAGGTGATCGCGGAGGCGAAGTTATTCCGCGAGAAGAAATTGCCGTGCGACACCATGATCTATCTGGGGACAGGATTTTGCCCCTCCGGTTGGAACACTGAAAACGGTGCCTTTGATTGGAATCCACGAGTTTTCCCTGATCCTAAAGAAGTACTGGACGAGTTGCACGAAGAGAATTTTCGGGCCGTCGTGCATGTGGTGATTCTCTCCGACACTCTCCACGGAACTGTGCACGACGAATGCGACTTATCTAGGTTCGATGAGTCGCAAGCAAGCTGCTATTGGGATGCACATCGAAAGGACTTTGCCATGGGCATCGACGGGTGGTGGCCTGATGAGGGAGACCCACTCGATATCGCATCACGATTAGTTCGCAACCGCATGTACTGGGAAGGGCCTCAGATTGATCGTCCGAATGAGCGTCCGTATGCATTGCATCGCAATGGTTACGCCGGAATGCAGAGATATGGGTCCTTCTTATGGTCGGGAGACGTCTATTCGACGTGGGAAACTTTGAAGACTCATATTCCGATTGCTCTCAACACTGCACTCAGCGGGATCCCTTACTGGGGAACCGACATCGGAGGTTTCGTTCCAACTGAAGAATTTACCTCGGAACTCTACATTAGATGGTTCCAGTTCGGTGCTTTCTGCCCGCTCTTTCGCTGTCACGGGAGAACTTGGAAACTTCGTTTGCCTTGGGGATGGAACACTGGAGATCCCGGCCCAGTTGAGATAAGCAGTTACAAAGGCGCTGCGATCCCTGATTCGAGCCAGCTCCACGATACCCGAGTCGAACCCATTTGCCGGAAGTATCTTGAGTTGCGTTATCGCATGCTGCCGTATCTTTACAGTACCGTGCGTGAGTGCGCTACCACTGGAATGCCTATTATGAGGGCACTCTGGCTGCATTTTCAGGATGATCCACGATCCGTCGAGTGCCAGGATCAATATATGTGGGGCAAGAATTTGCTTGTCGCTCCTGTACTCGAGAGGGGCGCCACGGCTCGTCGCGTCTATCTTCCACGCGGAAGTTGGTACGATTTTTGGACGGGCGAGCGTATTGAAGGTGATCGCGACATTATTCGCGCAGTCGAGCTTGAGACGCTGCCGCTCTATGTTCGGGCGGGGTCGATTCTTCCCCTTGGCCCGGGGAAACAGTTTGTTGACGAGAAGGTCGATGGCCCACTTTCGATTTCAATCTATCCGGGAAGAAATGCATCGTTTCTCCTGTATGAAGACGACGGTTGCTCCTTCAACTATCGAAAGGGCGACTGGATGGGTATTGAAATGACATGGAACGACGAACATCGAAAGCTCGACTTGGCACTTGCATCCGGGGCGCGCATGCTTGCTCCTGCGCCGCGAACGATCGAGGTCGACCTCCAGGGACTTAAGAAGCTGGTGCACTTCGATGGCAGACCCACTTCAGTCTTGTTTAGAGCAAGCCCCGTTCTCGGCCGGGCATGACGATCGCAAGTCACACGATCAAAAGTCGGTTCTCGCGAGGGCGCGATCAAAGTATGTTTTTTCTTTGATCCAAAGAGAATCCGTAAACAGATAACCT
>DATJWZ010000468.1:0-7220 GCA_035500795.1 Candidatus Eiseniibacteriota bacterium
GTTACGTCCCGCGTGATTCCCCAAGTTCGGACCCAAAACCCATCGACGATGGTTCCCACCATGGTGTTGCGGAAAATCCGTTTTTGTCCATGGGCGTCCATTTCGACGGACTCCTGGTCCGTTATCCGGTAGCCGCCGCGAATGAAATTCTCCATGAAGTTCATCGTCACCGGATCACGCAAGATAAGGAACTCCGAGAGTTTCTTTCCAATCAGGTCTTCTGCCGCGTCGCGGCCATACATCCTGGCCATCGCATCGTTACATTCCGCCATGTAACCGCTTTGATGTCCCCAATGGATTTGTTCTTCTGCCGGCAAGAAGCACGGAACGGGAGGGTTGTATTCCATGCGGTAAATGCCTTCAGAGCTTTGCTGCACGAAGGCGCGATATCTTTCTTCGTTCTCCCGAAAAGCGTCCGCCGCTTTGCGCCGCTCTTCCTCCACCTGCAAGCGATCTGTGATGTCGCGCTGAATGCCCCAGGTGTGCAGGAGCTTTCCGTCCTCCACAACCCCGAAAAGGCTATGCAGAAAAACTTTCGCATTGCCGCGAGCGTCCATCTCCTGGGAGACGCGCTCCACCACCCGAAAGCCATTGCGGACGTATTCTCGCGTTGACTGGACACTGTTTGGATCCTCAACACTAGTCAGTTCCGCCAAACGCTTTCCCAGCAAATGGTGAGGCGAGTCGAATCCATACATCTTGGCCATCGCGTTATTGCATTCCGCCAGATACGAACCGTGAAGGATGCGATGGACTAATTCATCTTCCGGAAGGCTGACGGGCAATGGTTGGTCAAGATCCTGACGGAAAATGCCTTCCGAACTCTGCGCTACGAACATGCGATAGCTTTCTTCGCTGCGGCGTAGCGCCTCTTCTGCGCGCTTTTGTTCGGTAATATCAACCAACAGTCCGCGTGTGAGGCGTTTTCCAGTCTGCGGATCTCGCACGATAATGGCTTCATCGCGAACCCAGATCACTTTGCCGTCATCCCGCCGCATACGGTATTCAACCTGAAACAAGCGGTTTTCTTCCCAAGTGTCTTCCTGCTGAGCGAGTACCCGGTCTTGCGGATGGAGATGGGTCCACCAGAAGGTTGGATCGGCCACGCACTGCTCGGCTCTATAGCCGAGAATGGTCTCAACTTGCGGGCTCATGTAGAGAAAAGGCCCGAGGGCGCCGGCTTCGGCGACGTAGGAAATCGCCGGCACTTCCTCGACCAACTGGCGGTATTTTGCCTCTGCTTCTTGCAGCGCGGCTGTGGCGCGACGGCTCTGCTCCTGCGAGCGAATCGCCGTGATCCCGAAGGCCAGGCTGTTGGCCATCTCGGTAATGAGTTCTACCTCGGATTTCTCAAATGAGTTTGCCTGCTCCGAATAAATGGCAAGCACTCCAAAGGGAGTACCTGCCGCCCGCAGAGGTAAGCAGAGGACGGCAGCATACCCGCGGGCCTGGGCAAAATCGCGCCACGGTCCAAACAGCGGATCCTGCGCGGTGTCGCTAACAAGACAAATGCGGTTTTCGCGGATGGCAGTGCCGGCAGGTCCTTGGCCCGCCGGAGTATCGGACCATCGAATTTCAATGCGCTCCAGATATCCGCTGTCGTATCCGGCATGCGCCACGGGCCGCACGGTTTTTTCGGCATCGTGCTCGGCATAGGCAATGCCCGCCATTCGATAGCCGCCCACCCGAACGATAATCTCGCAGATCTCGTTCAAGAGTTCCTGCTCGCTGCTAGCTTGCGCCAACGCCTGGTTACAGGCGCTTAGCGCCCGCAAAGCGCGACTCAACCGCTTCAGCTCTTTGTGGACGTCCGAATTGCGATCGAACACAAGAGGCTTGGCAGGCTCATTAGCTTCCCGACTGGGACTCGCACCAGCGACGGACATTTCTCCGCCCGGCTTACCCGATTGTTGGAATTCCTGCGACAAAATAAAGACTTAACGGAAGAAAGTTGTTGGGCTCAGCCCATTCTATGACAATCATAAGGTTTGAATGTAGCCTCAAAAATCCTGTTCCAAAAACAGAACTTTTTCTGCTGAGTCGGTGGGCCTGCGTTTGTGAGCAACGCCGCCGCTGATTTATACTCATCGTTTGTCCTAAGACCGTCGCAGCAATCAGGAGCAGCTACTTTTCATGCCGAAACGTACATTCCAACCGAACCGGCGCAAGCGGAGCAAGAAGCACGGATTCCGCACGCGCATGAAGACCCAGGGCGGCCAGAAGGTTTTATCCCGCCGCCGCGCCAAGGGGCGCAAGCGGGTCTCTGTGAAACCAGGATTTCGTGAATAGTGTGGCGCGGACGCCCCCGTCCGCGTCCGCCGCAATCGCTTAAGGAATTTTTCGCAGCTGTCGAGAGGCCCTGTGACCGCCAGTGTGCCTGCAGAATCCAATGAGAGGACGGGGGAGCGTACTGGCAGTCGAACCTTTCCTCGCAATGCACGCCTGCTTCGGCACGCTGATTTTGAGCGCGTCTATAAGCAGGGTCGAAAGCACTTCTCGCCCTCGATAACCGTGTTTTACCTGGTTCGCCAGGCAATTCCGGAGGGGCTGAAGGGTAGCAAGGGGCTTCGCATCGGATTCACGGTCGGCCGTGCTTTAGGAGGCGCAGTCCACCGTAACCGCATGAAACGGCGGCTTCGTGAGGCAGTCCGGCTCTCGCGGCCCTGGCCAGCAGCCGATGTGGACGTAGTCATCAACCCGAAGAAGGTCGTCCGGACGATGCAGTTCGACGCGTTATTGAACGAAGTCTGCCAGGCATTCGTAGTCATAGAGAAGAAGCTCGCGAAAGTGAGAGAAGGCGGTTCCGGAAGCCGAAAGCCGGAAGGCCAGGCTAGCTAATGCGCAATCCCGCTCAATTCGTCGCGATTCAGTTGCTGCGAGCCTACAAGTGGGCGATTTCGCCGATGCTTCCTGCTGCTTGCCGTTACGTTCCGACCTGTTCAGAGTACGCGATGGAAGCAGTCGAACGTTACGGCGCGATTCGGGGAGGCTGGCTAGCCTTGATGCGCTTGTTGCGCTGCCATCCATTTGTGAAGGGTGGATATGATCCGGTCGTCAAACACGTACACAACGATCCTGTGACGTCGGCGGACTGTCACCACGCAATCTGAGGAAAGTAAGAAACTTTGGCCGAATATCAAAATCCCCAACAACACGGGCCCGGCGGTGGTGGCGAAGGCCGGCTGCTTCTAATTTTCCTCGTGACGTTCGTGGTCATGATGGCGGCTCAGCCTTTTTTGCGGAAATATTTTCCCACGCCGCCTCCCCCGCAGCAGCAGCAACAACAACAGGTGCAAAGCACTCCAGTATCGACTTCGCCGGCTCCGGCAAGCGTCAAGGCATCGAAGCAAACAGGGGCGGCCACTGTTGTCAGCAAGCAGGCGACGAGCGAAGCCGAAACTGTAATTGAGAGCGATCTCTATCGCATCACCTTCACCAACCGCGGCGCTCAGGTGAAATCGTGGATTCTGAAAAAATTTGATAACGATACCGAGAACGGCCCTCTCGACCTGGTCAACGACGTAGCCGCCGCTCAGTACGGTTACCCCCTCTCGCTCTGGACCTACGACGAAGATCTGCGCGGCAAACTGAGTTCTGCTCTTTATGTCGTTTCTCGCGACGGTAATCAGGTCACATTCGAATATTCCGACCCGGATCTAACGGTTCGCAAAGTTTTCAGTTTCGATAACACGTACGTTGCCAAGATTGAAACCAGTGTTACGTACAAAGGGAGCTATGTCGCTGCGATCCCGGCATGGCCTTCGGGTTTCGGAGATCAAACCACGCCAGCTTTCTACGCCGCGTCGCTGATCGACTACCAGTACAACAAGAACATCGAGCGGCTTCCGATCAAGAAAATCAGTAGCGGAGCCACAATGCCCGGGCCCTTCCACTGGGCTGGCCCGAACGACCAATACTTCGCGGCGATCTTCATTCCAGACGATCCGGCGGCGACGTCGATGGTGACATTCCGTCATGGCCTAGCGATCGCAAAGGAAACGCAGGCGAAGAATTCCACCGAAAAAATCAATGTGGAGTTGCTCGGCGCTGCTGTGGGTAACATTCACGGGCCAACCTCGCAGCGTATTTTCGTCGGCCCGAAAGAACTGGAAGTCTTACAAAAAATTCCGGTTCCCGGCGTCACCGGCGCAGACAACGACCTGACTGGCCTCGTCGACTTCGGCTGGTGGGGCATCATCGCGAAGCCGCTCTTTGTGTGGCTGCGATGGACGTATCATCACATGATCGCGAACTGGGGATGGGCGATCGTCCTTCAGACGATCATTATCACGCTGGCGCTGCTTCCGCTGCGTATCTCGCAGATGAAGTCGATGCTGAAGATGCAGCGTGTCGCGCCCCAGATCAAGTCGATTCAGGAGAAATACAAGAAGTACAGCCTGCGCGATCCGCGCAAGGCGGCCATGAACGAGGAGATCAGCGCCCTATATAAGAAGGAGGGCGTGAATCCGGCCGGCGGCTGCCTGCCGATGCTGATCCAGATGCCGTTCCTGTTTGCCTACTACCGCATGTTGGCGACGGCGCTCGATCTGCGGCATGCGCATTGGCTCTGGATCAAAGACCTGTCGGCGGCCGAGCCATTTCCCTACATTTTGCCAGTAATCATGATCGTCAGCATGCTATTCGTGCAGAAGATGACGCCGCAGGCGGGCATGGATCCGTCGCAGCAGAAAATGATGACCGTGATGATGCCGCTGATGATGGGCTTCATCTTCTTCCGCCTTGCTGCCGGCCTGAACCTGTACTATGCCGTGGTCAACGTAATCAGCATCGCGCAGCAGGCAGTGATGAACCGAACGCACCTGGGCCGGGAGATGCGCGAGATGATGGCCAAACGTGCGAGGAAGAAAGAGAAGTAAGCTGCTAGCTACTAGCTAGGCAATTGCGCGTAGATTTCTTGGTCGCGCATACGAATTCAGAGATTTGCGGGCCTGTGCCGAACTTGGTTTGGCTAGAGCCTAGGAGCTAGAAGCTAGCAGCTAAAGGTCAGGAGCTAAACGAAGTGTCCATTCCCGACAAAGTCGCCGCCGCACAAAAGATCAACACCTTTCTCCAGGCCGTCGTCAATCACGGTGGGCTCCGCCTGAAGTATCGGATCGTCGTCGATCCGCCACTTCCCGAGAATCGCGACTGGGAGAAGCCAGAAATCCTGGTCGACTTCTCCGGTCCCGATTCGCCTCTCTTGCTCGACCGCGGCGGAGAACTGCTGCGCGCGCTGGAACTGCTCGCGCTTGAGATGCTGCGCCTGCCCTCAGGCGAGCATGAGAAGGTCTGCTTCGACTGCCAGAACCGCCGCTCCGTGCGAATTCAGGAGCTGCGCACTGCGGCGACCGTGGCGGCTGAGAAGGTCCGGAAAACGGGCAGTCCGTATGAGTTCAGCCCAATGTCGTCGCGCGAGCGCCGCATTGTCCACCTCGCACTCCGCGATGAAGCTGATCTTCACACCGAGAGCGAAGGAGAAGGCGCGCATCGCCGCTTGGTCGTCTATCCCAAGGACTATAGAGGTGCGCCGGGAAAACCGGCTCCCCGTACTCTTCCGTAGAAACTTCGAAACTTTCAGGGTTTTGATTTTGTCATTCCGACAACTCGCCGCAGCGAGGATGGAGGAATCCGCTGTGTGCCGGCAGTGTCGATGCTGCGTGCGAACAGCAGGTTCCTCCACCCTCGCTATCGCTCGAGGTCGGAATGACAAAGGGCTAAGAAACGGGTCCAGCTATTGAAAAACTACCGAGGCTTCCTTTTCTTAGGAGCTTTCGGTGGCTCCGGAGTCTTCGGCGCAGTCAGCGATTCAATTTGCGATGGAGAATCCGCGAGTTTGCGAAGGACCTCGGTCGGCAGCGCTGCCTGTAGGACTGCTCGGTTCTCGATCTGCCGCACCTGCAAGCTATCAAAGAACGCCCTGACATCGGTATCAGCCCCCGTCGATCCCACTGACGCTTCGGCGCTATGGAACATCGTCAGAAATACATTTAACTTGTCGGCAATCGTGTGGGCGTCCTCGTCATTCAGAGCCCAAGCCTCAGCCCGCAGATGAAGTATCCCCGACCGCAGCGGTAAATGCAGTGGATTGAAGCTGGCCGAAACCACCAGGTCGGCAGGCTTTGGGAAGACCGTCGACCATCCTTCGAATCCGGGCGCTTCCGGATTTACTCGCAGCATGAGCCAAACCGGACTCCCAAGCTGTACGAACTTGTAATATCGCCGTAAGAACGCTGGACCGCCGAACGGAGATGCCAGTCTCCGCGAGCGGTCCACCATCCCGCGAATCACTCCCGGATCCTCGTGATTGGACGCAGCCACTGTGTCTACGCCGAGAAACGCCACGCGGAATGTTCGTCCATACATCGGAATTGTGAAGATGTCGACCGAGCTGTAGTTTTCAACCGACTGCGCCATCTTCTTCAGATACGCGATGCACTTCTGTCCATCGAATCGGCCGATAAAGACCTCTGAAAAGCGGGGCTCAGCAGCGGAACTACCTGTGCCGCCTCCAGGCCAATCCTTTGGATAATGAATCGCGAACGCGGCCGATTCCAGATCGCGTTCGAAATCGAAGCCGGTGGCCTTGATAAAGTCCTCGTATTCCGGTTCATGCGTGACGGGATAAAACGGCTTGCCGCTGTTGGCCCGGCGAACCCAGCTGTAGTCCGCATAAAGAAAGCCGTCCGCACCGGGAAGAAGCCGTGCCGGTTCGGGCGGAGCATGCTTGCGAAGTTGGACGGCAAGCACCAGCGCCGCGGCTATCGCAACGACCGCTAGAACAATTGGGAGAGTGCGTCTGAGTCGCATGAAATGCGGTCAGGGAATGATAGCATCTGTGCAGGGACAGGCTGATTGTCCGGATGGGTTCACATATTGCGCCCCTTGTTTTCCTTGTGATACCTTAGATAATTGTCCCGGACATCTGGAAGGGATCCGTGGGATAAGTTTGCGCGGAGACGCGCCTTTCCCCAGTTGCTGGCGTAGCTCAGTCGGTAGAGCATCTGATTTGTAATCAGAGGGTCGGGGGTTCGAATCCCTTCGCCAGCTCCAGATCAAGAGCTCGACAGCGAGCGTAGCACGAAGCAAGAATTGTCCGGCAGGCGGCGGACTGGGCAGTAGCGGCGCAACAGGTTTTTCCAAAACGCACTCCATTCGGAACTTTTCCGGCGAGTTGTAATCTTCGCGGTATCGGGCGCGACCTTGGTTTCCCTGCTTTGCGA
>DATJWZ010000469.1:0-10316 GCA_035500795.1 Candidatus Eiseniibacteriota bacterium
GGGATCGCCGCAACGCTCACCTCGGCCTTCTTCGAAAGATGGAAGTCGATCATGCTTCGAATATTCATGCGGTAGATGTGGTCGCCACCGAAGATGGCAACAAGATGAGGATCGGACTGCTCGATCAGGTTGACATTCTGAAAAATGGCGTCGGCCGTGCCTTGATACCACGACTCCGTTTCTGAGCGCATTTGCGCTGGAACATTGGTGATGAACTGGCTCTTCAAGACGCCGCCCAATTGCCACCCTTCACTCAGGTGTTGTAACAGAGACTGACTGCGAAACTGCGTCAACACATAAATGGAATAGATCCCGGAATTAACAAAGTTACTGAGGACGAAATCGATGATGCGGTATTTGCCGCCGAACGGCACCGCCGGCTTCGCGCGCTCGCGGGTCAGAGGAGAAAGACGAGTCCCTTTGCCCCCGGCAAGCACAATACCCAACACGCGCAAATTTCCACTCCCCTGTACCCCGACCGCTGACTGTCCTTCGGGAATCCTGTTCTCGGCCAAGTGGTCCTCCTCCACAGCTCCGGCAAGATGTTATCAAACGCCGTTGGATGCTTGCGGAAAGCGGCAAGGCAGCCAGCAATAGGCGCCGCTCCCTTACAATTGCTCAGTGCGAATTCTAATCTCCGCCGGGGAAGCCTCAGGCGAAATGTACGGCGCTCAACTTATTGAGGCTCTGCGACGCCTCGATCCCTCCATGGAATTTTTTGGCGTCGGCGGAGAGAAAATGCGCGCCGCTGGCTGTGAGACTGTTGTCGATGCCAAGGATCTCGCGGTCGTCGGTATCACTGAAATCCTCAATCATCTTCCAAAGATCCTCGGCCTTTATAAGCATCTGCTCCATGAAGCGGACCGCCGCAGGCCCGATCTTGCCATCGTGATCGATTCCCCCGCGTTCAACTGGCGTGTCGCCCGCCAGATGAAACGTCGCGGGATTCCGACGATTTACTATGTAGCGCCACAATTTTGGGCATGGCGACAAGGCCGCGTCCGCCTGCTGCGCAAGTACATCGACAAGGCGCTGGTTATATTCCCGTTTGAAGAGAAGTTCTATCGCGACCGTGGTGTGGATGCGACTTTTGTTGGTCACCCGCTCGCCGGACTGCCGTCACCCACAATTCGGCGGGACGAGTTCGCGACTCAACATCAACTCAACCCTGCCAAGCAGTGGATCACGCTGATGCCCGGCAGCCGGGTCAAAGAAGTCCGAATGAATCTGCCAACAATTCTGGAATCGGCGGCACAGCTCGGCAACCAATACGAGTTTCTGCTGCCAGTTGCGCCGACATTGGACCGCGAATTCCTGCGCAAGCTCATCGGCCAACAGAAAATCGCTTTGCTTTCGGAAGCGCTCCCTGCACTTTTTCACTCCCGGGCAGGTATTGTGGCCAGCGGTACAGCTACGGTCGAAGCAGCCATGATGAACACGCCATTCGTGATGGTCTACCGTGTTTCGCCCCTCACCTATATGTTGGGAAAACCGCGCGTGAAGGTGACTCATTTCGCTATGGTGAATCTGATCGCCGAAGAAGAAGTCGTTCCCGAACTCGTCCAACATGAATTTACCGCCGGGAACGTAGTAACAGCCCTAAAACGCATCCTGCCCGACGGGGACCCCCGTCAACATATGCTTCAAGGGCTGGCGCTCGTAAAGGCAAAGCTGCGTGGAAGTCAAGCCGGCAATAGTCCCAGCGCCCACCCTGCCGATCGTGCCGCACCGATCATACTGTCGTTTGGTAATGTAGACGCATCTATAGCTGGAAGATAGCAGCCAGCGCGCACCCCGTCTGTGCGTAACTTGTTCGCGAACAATAGTCTCAGAGCACAAGAGGGGGCTTCCTGCCCTAGTAGAACGAATCGGAGGTTGTGTGGGAGTAAAAGCGGTCCTGAACGGTCGAGGTAGGGTAAATTATGCGAGAACCGGTCTCTTTCCGGCTGTCCTCGATTGTCACGTCAGACTATGGCTCGTAGCCATTGTCCTCACGATTCCTGCTGTTTCGATGCTTGCACAAGACATTCCTGCCTCGCCTGTTGTGACTCCGACCCAGGATAATCCTGTTCCAACGCCAATCACGGCGACCGGAAGCATTATCGGGACCATCGTCGACAAGGATGGCGCAGTAGTCTCCAACGCTAAAGTCGCGCTCACCGCTGGGTCATACAGCACTCAAACGCAGTCTGGGGACAATGGCGCCTTTACATTCACGGATGTGCCAGCCGGACCTTTCCAGGTTGCCATCTCTGCTTCGGGCTTCGCCGATCAGACCAAGGCGGGGGATTTGGTCGCAGGGCAGGAGTTCATCGTCCCTGAGGTTCAACTCGTCGTAGCTACCACGGTCGAGGTACGGGTCACTCAGACGCGCGAAGAAATTGCCGCAGAAGAGGTTCACGTGGAAGAAAAGCAGCGCGTCTTCGGCGTGGTCCCGAACTTTTACGTGAGCTACGGGCCGGATCCTGAACCGCTCACTGCCCATCAGAAATTTCAGCTTGGCTGGAAGTTCACCATCGACCCCGTTTCATTCGTAATAGCAGGGATTTCGGCTGGAGCTGAACAAGCTACCGACACATACAGCGGTTATGGACAGGGCGCACAAGGATACGCGAAACGCTTTGGGGCAGCTTACGCCGATTTTGTGACCGGAGTCTTTTTTGGAAATATGGTGTACCCGGCACTCTTCAAACAGGATCCTCGTTACTTTTACAAGGGGACAGGCAGCAAGAAATCCAGATTCTTCTACGCCGTGGCAAATGCTGTGATTTGCAAAGGAGACAATCGGCACTGGCAGCCCAACTACTCCAGCATGCTGGGAAGTCTGACCTCGGGTGCAATCTCAAACCTCTACTACCCTGCATCCGACCGGAACGGCTTGGGCCTGACGTTTGAAAACGCCCTGATCGGGATCGGTGGCACTGCCGGCAGCGCCGTCATTCAAGAGTTCTTCCTTCGAAAACTGACCTCCCACTCCCGCGACCCCCAGCAGTAACCCAGGCTTAAGGCTTGAAACGAAAGGGTCTGCCCGCGATAACCTTGTGCTCCCAGCATCTTTTGCGTCAGAATCTTCATCATAGGAAATGGGTTATCATTTCCTGGAGACTCTCCTGAATGTTGATCGACCTGCGGCGCAGTCTCTGCGTCTTTACCGTTTTTTTGACTTTATGCCTACTGGTGCTGGCCCTTCCGGCCAAAGCAGCCGAAAAATCGCGGCTGCGGGTCGACGATTACCAGATCGAAGCCACGTTGGAGCCTCATCTGCACCAGATCACTGCCCGTGCCAAAGTTAAGTTCACGGCCCTGCAGGACTTAAGTATCGCGGTCTTCGAACTGCACAATGATCTGCGCGTCACCAGAGTACTCGACGAAAAGAACCAGGCTCTGTCTGCCGAACGCATCACGCAAGACTCCACGATCCGAGTCCCGCTGCCCAATGGCTTGTCGAAGGACGCTTCCACCACTCTTACCTTCGAATACGAAGGACAGCTGGAAACCGCCGATAACAGCCCCGTTCCGGGCCTGAGCCTGGCGTACATCGGCGACGACACAAGTTATCTGTTATATGCGGGACGCTGGTTCCCAGTGAATGGGTATGGGATCAATCGCTTCACGTCGACGATCAGCATTACCCTGCCGGCTCACATGCTGGTGATCGGAAGCGGCAAAAGCAGCGTTTCTGATGTGGCTCCGGCAAAAAAGGCAACTACCAGCGTACTGCCTACAAAGACTTTTACCTTTGTCTCCGACAAGCCGAGCTTTCCTGGGACCATCGTGGCCGGGATTTTCCAGGAGTACAAGAGCGACGAAGCCGGTATGGACCTGCACGTCTTCTTCAAGCCTACGCATCAGAACGTCGCTCCTGCCTACACGACCACTGCCGTCCAGGAATTCACATATTTCATAACTCTTTACGGTCTGGCGCCCTCGCAAAAGCTGAATATCGTTGAACTGCCCGGCGACACGCTGCCTTACACCTGGGCTCCCGAGCTCGTGGGATTGGCAGGTCCGTCCATCACAGAGAAGACGAATTACCGTTTGCTGGCTGACGGCATTGCCCATCAATGGTGGGGCGTTTCAGTCAGCCCGGCTACCAAGGATGACTGGTGGCTCTGCGATGGATTCGCCCGTTACTCCGAGGCCATGTATGTCGAGAACGCGGCCGGCGAAGCTGGACTCGAAGAAGCTGTGAAGGATATGTCGGTCGGCGCCTTGGCGTATGACACCGTGCCTCTTTCAAGTGCTAACAAGCTCGACATGTTCTCGACCGAGTTTCAGTCGCTGACCACCGACAAAGGCGCGATGATTCTCCACATGCTGCGCTGGGTCTTAGGTGAAGACAAGTACAACAAAACCATGCGCGAGTTCGCGGCTGAATATGCGGGGAAGTCCGCCACGACTGACGATTTCCGCGAAGTTGCCGAGAAAAACTACGGTGATCAGCTCACCTGGTTCTTTTCGCAGTGGCTCGACTCGACCGGCGCTCCGGAATTCAAGGTGAAGTACACCACTTATCGTCTAGGCGGGGCGAGCGCTCAGAATCCCAAAGAAGAAAAGACTCCCGGCTTCCGTGTCACGGGAGAAATCGCTCAGGATCTCGATCTCTTTCGCATGCCGGTCGATCTTCGAATCGATACCGACGGCAAGACGGAGAACAAGCGAATCGAAGTTGTCGGCACGAATTCTCCATTCACGATCGAAACTTTTGGACGACCTCGTCGTATTTCGATCGATCCCGACCATCACGTCCTCACAAACTCCAGTGACGTGAAGTTGCGGTCGTCTATTTTGCGCGGACAGGCGATGCAGCAACAGGGAGACTTGTCAGGAGCGCTTACCGAATTCAACAAGGCGCTCGACCTCAACAAGAACAGCTCTCTGGCGCACTATCGGATTGCAGAGATCTTTTTCTTACAGCGGAATTACCAGTCGTCAGCGAATGCCTACCGCGCCGCCATTGACGGAGACGGAGATCCACGGTGGACCGAGGTCTGGAGCCGCATCCAACTCGGTAAGATCTTCGACATCACCGGCCAGCGAGAGCGCGCCGTGGGACAGTACCGGCAAGCTCTCCAGACCAACGACAATACCTTCGGCGCACTTGAGGAAGCTCGGAAATATCTACAGAAGGCCTACGAGCGACCCAAGGAGAAAAACAGTCAGTAGTTTCAATTAGCTGCTGATCCGTTATTCCGCGGCAATCCACTTTTCGGCTTCTTCGAGCGACTGGAAGATTTCAATTTTTCGGTCGCTGCGCAGAATCTTGTGCATGCGCGCCGCATGATTCTGAACTGCGGTTTCCACAACGAAAGCGCGTTTCGCCTCGGGCCAAAAGGGATCGATCTTATCTGCCAGCTTAAGGAACTCGTTGGCTTGCAAGTTGAGTTCTGAGACTTCTCTCAAGTCGGCAATCTCTGAAAAGGTCGGCTGAAAATCCTGATGGGCCAGAAGGCTCTTGGCATATCGAGCAATATCATCGAAAGTCACCGGCCCGGTGAATCTGACAGTCACAAGGCGTTTCTGTACGTCGAGAGTGAATGTGGGCAAAACCGGCTCAAGCAGCGTCACTTGCGTCTTCATCATGAGAACCGGCGCTAACTTTTGTTGGCGTGACAATCGACCCCCTTTATTTCCTCGCTACATTGGCTATCGACATTCCGGCGGCCTGCTTTAAAAAATTTGGATCAGTCTCCCCGGCTAACCTTTTTCCAGTCCGCTGGGTCTAAGGAAGTACACGACAGCGGGAACTTTACCGAATCCGGCTGCGTATCTCTGATCAGATGGTTAGGCGGGATTGAGACCCCTCGCCTGAACGTTACCCGGGGCCCCCACGCTCCTCCCCGGAGGCGTGGGGGCATGTTTTTGCCCACGAAAACGAACTTTCGTTCCACTGTTGTATAGTTTTACGTCCTTCGTGCGGAATTACTTCGTTGTTCTACAATCCATCGGTGCCAGAAACATCTCAAGTTCGCCTCGATCGTGTAGTGGCCCAACTTCGTCTATATGAGCATCCATTGCTGAACTTCTCGGCACGCGCAAAGAGCGATGGTGTTGAAGTCATCATCAAGTTCAAAGACGAAAGCGTGCCGGTTCACACCTACTACTTTGACCTGCATCCTCGCGACCTCGACGATCCGCAATTCGAGTGGAGCTTTCAGCGACAACTCTATGACGCACTCCACGATTACTTCGTCGAGATGTTCATTCGCACGCCACAGGACCGCGCCGACCGGCAGAAAAAAGGACTGTGAACGAGCTGCGGCAAAAAATCGAGCAGGAGATCCAGGAACGCGGGCCACTCCCCTTCTCTCGCTACATGGAGCTGTGCCTTTACGATCCGGAGTTTGGATACTATTCACGCAATGCAGCGCAATTCGGGAAAGCTGGCGACTTCTATACATCGAGCGATCTGCACGCCGTGTTTGGACGACTCCTGGCGCGACAATTCGATGAAATGTGGCGCGTCCTTGGATCGCCGCCGGGCATACTGATCCGCGAACTAGGCCCCGGGCGCGGTCTCTTCGCCCAGGACGTCATGGACTGGTCGGAGAAGAAATTTCCCGCATTCTTCTCCGCTTTGACCTACGAACTGGTGGAGCAATCGCCTCCGTTGCGCGAACGAATTTCGAAAACATTAAGCCGCCGACTGCAAACGGGAAAGGCAACTTTCGGCGCACCTGACAAATCTGGGGCGGGAGATACCCCCACCATTGTGTTCGCGAACGAATTCTTTGATGCCATTCCGGTAGAAGTTCTCAGCTCGCGAGGATCGCTTCGCGTTGACTGCCACGATGGGCGATTTCTGGAAGCCTGGACTTCACCATCTTCCGAAGAAATGGGATTCCTCGATCGCTACTCTGTTCATCCGGAGGACGACGAGCGTGTGGAGGTTTCACTCCAGGCACAGGACGCGATGTCAGCTGCCGGTAACGTCGATCGCGGATTTCTGATAGTTATCGATTACGGCTATACGCGCGACGAACTGCTCGCTGGCCGACATCGTGGAACTCTGAAAGCGATTCGGCAGCACTCAGTGAGCGCGAATCCTTATGAAGCTCCAGGCGAGCAAGACATTACGGCTGACGTTAATTTCACGGCGTTAGCCGCCGTCACGCAGGAACGTGGCTTTGAAGTTCAGAAACTGGTCACGCAGTCGCAGTTTCTAATGGGAATTGGCGAAGCAAATCAGTTTGCCGATGCGTTTGAGGAATGCCGCCTGCCACAAGAGCGCGCAAAAGTTGCACTCCAGTTAAAGCATCTTGTCACTCCTGCAGGGATGGGAGAAAGCTTCCACGTGCTCGTCGCAAGCAAGGGCGTAGCGCCGAACAAGGCCTCTGCCCTCGCGGGCCTCAATTTTGGGCGGCGCTAGCGCCCGTGTTCGGGAAGAGTGCTTACACGGGGGCAGGTAGGCCGCTTCGCCCCTCCGCGACTTCCTTTCAGGTCAAGCTAACCGACGAATAAGCAATTGTAGGTTAGCTTGCTCGCCAGCCACGCGACCCTAACCGACAAACTCCAGTTAAGCGGTTCGCATTGATCCTTCCAATTCCGAGGAATTTACGGATCGTAGACAGTGGTGTGCATGCCGGAGTGACGCGCCGCCTCCTGCATCAGATCAAGTTTTCGCTTCTGCTGATCGAGTGTCGCCTGCATCTGCCCCAGCCGCTGCCTCTGGCGCGCCTGATAACGGTTGTACGGGCCTTCGTACTGCACTCCTCCGCTAGGTCCATGGATCGACGCGTTCAGTTGGTCGATCCGGCTTTGTAATTCGGCGATCTTGCTCTCTTGCGCCAGGATGCGTTCTCTCCATTGCGTACCGGCACGTTGCTCGGTGAGATCCTGCTGAGCAAGCCTGCCATCGGAAGCCCTCTCATAGGGCCGGCTAACGCCGGAGACCATCGTCATCGGCGATGATGCGTCGGACTCAGTGATTTCGCCTGGATTAGAAGAAACATCCTGATTTGTAATCACCTTCGGCCGCGTACCTGATGCATCCTGGGCCGCCTGCTTCTCGCGATTTGCACGGGCGACGTCACCCAAAGATTGTCCAGATTGCCCGAACGCGAGCGCACTCACAAGCAGCGCACTGCAGAAAACCCCACAAAACATTCGGCGCATATGTCCCTCCGGCTGGTATTGAAGATTCTCGTTCGAGGCGCTTCTCTAAGAAGAACCCGGACGGGTGCGGCCTGTCGCGGCCCAAGAGTGCAACCAACAACACGCGATAGGTGCAAGGCCAAAGTGAGCAAAGGGACAATAGGCAGCTTGGCCGTGTGGGCTAATGCAGCCACAGCCCACTCCTCACTAGCGCTGCTTGGATTGAGGTTTCTGGTTTAAGACTTCGACTTTGAGACCACGGTTGTAGTCCGCGCGTAGGACTTGCGTGTCCATATATGGCTGGCCGTCGCTGATAGTGTGAGTGTGAAACGGAACCCGCACCGTCTTATTCACCCAGCGGTAGTCGCTGTAGAAATCGGTAACCAGCGGGCCTTCCCCCCGCGCCACGACGCGCTGATACTCCAGTTCGAGCACATCCCCCGAGGCCGCATCGACCCACAGCCGAACGCTTCCTGAGGATGGGGATGAAATCTTAAGAATGTCTGCGGCTTTCTTTTCAACCTGGCCATGTTCTGCGAATTCCACTTTCCTGCCAGCGAGTCGATCGCTCTGCAGAAGGGACTCAAGTTGTCGGAAAAGATCCTGCCGCGAGGCTTTCATTTGCCACTCGGGCAGCCGGTCATCGGTCCCCAACGCAAAAGATGCCCAGGCCGACTGGCCATCGCTGAAAGCAGTGACTTCTCCCAATGGGCTCTCAGTGCTGAGGCGGATGACATCAGGAAAAATGATCTGCGAAGTAGTTCGTGCTTTCTCTTTTGACGCGAGGTTCAGCATCTCAACTTCGCGCGTGACGTCATGGATGGCTTGCAAACGACGCAGGCCTCCGAAAGCCTCTTGTGCCTTGCGTAGTATGGCTGCTGCCTTTGGGTCGACCTCGGCAGCGCCAGCACCCCCATGACCCACTTCAGCTTGAGAGTCCGATTGAATCGATGAGCCTGCCAGTCCTGAAGTAACCGACACCACCCAGAAGATTGCTATCAAACAAAGTACAAACGAATGGATTCTGTTCACGATGAGCGACTCAGATCATGAGAGTTTGAAGACGGAGGCGAGCCGTGCGCTTCCTGCTTGCACGTCTCGCCTCCTGATTGAGAGGCTACAACAAACGCGATGGGGTATGTACACCGAGTCGTCTCGTTTACTCAGGTAGCTTCCAAGTGGGCTGTCCACCGTGAGCTGGATCGTTGCCGCGGGCAGCCGCGGCGCAATTTCCCGCAGTAAGCGTGTAGCTCCCAAAGGGGCCGTTGTTGTTCGAAACGTTTCCGGTAATGGTGTTTCCGCCGCTTACCTTGCCGGACCAGTGGGTGCTGAAACAGCTGCTTCCTGCCGGGCTGTAAGCAGTCGTTGAGAAGATAGAAGCGCCGCCACTAGCCTTTACGAGCGTGCCATCCAATATGAGCGGACCACCGCATCCCAAAGAATTGTCGCAATCGCGGCAGCCAGTGACTACTTGTGTCGAAGGATACGTTCCACCGAATACAGCGAGATTGAGTTGCCAGTCTTGGCCGTAACTATCGCAAGCATTGATGGTTGCAGTCGCGAACGGTGTGAGCAATAGCAAGGTAGCAGCTACGAGCACCATTCCCATAATTCTGCGTGAGTGCATCGTCTTTCCTCCTAGTCAGGGTTTATTGAGGGGAGTTTCGTATGGTTGAATCACCAGTCTCCTGATGATCCACAGGATCAACGGTCGGGTGCGGATGCTATCACGCTAATTAGATCCGTGCAATCAGAAGATTGTGCTGTGCAAATTCTTGCGCTGAGGCGGAGGTGCGAGTGGCAGAAAATTCTCGGAAGAAATCTTTCTGAGAGGGATTGGCGCGAGGATCATACGACTACGTTGATCGGCTTACTTCCGGATATTCGTAGACTCCGCGGCCGGACTTTCGTCCCAACCTGCCAGCCTTCACGTACTGCACCAGAAGGGGTGCGGGGCGGTATTTATCTCCCAGAGTTTTGTGCAGATACTCGAGGATGTGAAGTCGCGTATCAAGTCCGACGAGATCCACCAGTTCGAATGGCCCCATCGGATGATTTAAGCCAAGTTTCAGCGCCTTATCGATGTCCGTGGCCGAAGCGATTCCTTCCTGCAGCATATAGAAGGCTTCGTTGCCGATCATGGCGTTGATGCGACTGGTGATGAAACCGGGGCTTTCCTTGATCACGACAACTTCTTTGCCCATACGCTTGCCGACGTCGAC
>DATJWZ010000470.1:0-19786 GCA_035500795.1 Candidatus Eiseniibacteriota bacterium
TCACGGATCAAGTTCTATCCGTATCGATCTATGGCGATCCGTGGCCGAGACTCGACTTACTTCTTGTCTTCTACGTCCACGTACTCAGCGTCGATCACGCCTTCGTCCTTCTTCTGACCTGAGCCGTCAGCACCCGGCTGCGGTCCAGCGCCCGGTCCCGCGCTCGGAGCACCTTGTGCTCCGCCTGCGGGCTGGGCGGCCTTGTACATCTGCTCTGCCAGCTTGTGGGAGGCCGTGGTCAGGTTCTCGCGAGCCTTGTCCATCTGCGCCTTGTCATTGGACTCCAGCGCTTTCTTGGCATCGGCTAGCGCGTTTTCGACGTCGCCGCGTTCAGAGCCCGAGATCTTGTCGCCGTGCTCCTTCAGCATCTTCTCGATGTTGTAGACCATCGAGTCGAGCTGGTTCTTGGCTTCGATCGAATCGCGTGCCGCCTTGTCTTCCGCCGCATGCGCGTCGGCTTCCTTGGCCATGCGCTCGACTTCTTCCTTCGACAGACCGGAAGAGGATGTGATCGTGATCTTCTGGTCTTTGCCCGTCGCCGTGTCTTTCGCGGTGACGTTCAAAATGCCGTTAGCATCGATATCGAACGTGACTTCGATCTGCGGCACTCCTCGCGGAGCGGGAGGAATCCCGGTCAGGTGGAACTTGCCGAGCGTACGGTTCTGCGCCGCCATTGGACGTTCGCCCTGAAGAACGTGAACTTCCACCGACGTCTGGCTGTCCGCCGCCGTCGAGAAAGTTTCCGTCTTCTTGGTCGGAATCGTCGTGTTGCGCGGAATCATCGGCGTCGAGACTCCACCGAGCGTCTCGATTGACAACGACAGCGGCGTCACATCGAGCAGCAGCAGATCCTTCACTTCGCCCTTGAGCACTCCGCCCTGGATCGCCGCACCGATTGCGACAACTTCATCCGGGTTCACGCCCTTGTGACCTTCGCGCCCAAACAGCTCCTTCACGAGCTGCTGAATGCGTGGCATACGGGTCTGTCCGCCGACCAGCACGACTTCGTTAATCTTCGACGGATCAACTCCAGCGTCTTTCATGCACTGCTTGCACGGGCCGACAGACTTCTGGATGATGTCTTCCACCATCGACTCCAGCTTTGCCCGGGTCAGTTTCTTGACCAGGTGCTTGGGACCGTTTGCATCCGCGGTGATGAATGGCAGATTGATTTCCGTCTCCATCGTGGTCGAGAGCTCGATCTTGGCGCGCTCTGCCGCGTCACGCAGACGCTGCAGCGCCATCTCGTTGCCCTTGCCACGCAGGTCGAGGCCTTCGTCTTTCTTGAATTCGTCGATAAGCCAATCCACCAGCCGCTGGTCGAGATTGTCGCCGCCAAGGTGCGTGTCGCCATTGGTAGCCTTCACTTCGATCACGCCTTCGCCGACTTCCAGGATCGAAATATCGAACGTTCCGCCGCCGAAGTCGTACACCGCGATCGTCTCGTCCTTGCCCTTGTCGAGTCCGTACGCGAGGGCCGCTGCCGTGGGCTCATTGATGATGCGCTTCACTTCGAGTCCGGCGATCTGTCCGGCATCTTTCGTCGCCTGCCGCTGCGCGTCATTGAAGTACGCGGGCACGGTAATAACAGCCTCGGTGATTTTCTCCCCAAGGTAGTCTTCCGCCGCCTTCTTCAGTTTCTGCAGAATCAACGCCGAAACCTGCGGTGGCGTGTACTCCTTGCCCTGCGCCAACACGGCGACATGATCGCCCTGCCGGACGACCTTATAGGGGACCATCTTAATTTCTTCGCCAACTTCGTCATAGCGGCGTCCCATGAACCGCTTGATCGAATAAACCGTATTCTCCGGATTCGTGATCGCCTGGCGTTTTGCAACCTGTCCGACGAGCCGCTCGCCCGTCTTGGTGAATCCGACTACCGAGGGCGTTGTCCGCCCTCCTTCTTCGTTGGCAATGACCTTGGGCTCTCCACCTTCCATGACGGCTACGCAGGAATTGGTGGTTCCGAGGTCAATCCCGATAATCTTGGCCATAAGCCTTGCCTCCTAAACTTGATAAGTCCTTTGTCAACAACATTTACGCCGCACAACTGCTTTATAATCAGCCAGATGATATGGCTTGAGTGAATCGTTGTCAAGTTTTAGATGAGCTGAACCACCGATGGGTTGCGAAAAGGTTGCTCGATTTAAGGAAACGCCCATCTGCCTCCGAATTCTCATTAAACCACCTATTTACAAGCATTTATCAGACTCTTGCCAGGAAAGACGCATCTGTTGCGGGACCTAGCGGAAACTTCGCATGACGACGACACCATCCGAGCGGCTTTCCCAGAGAGAGCCTTTTGGGACTGAACGCCATTAACTTTTTTCAAGCCGAGCTGATGGGTGTTCTGCTCCCGGTGCTGGGAGTTCTACTCAAAGAGCACGGTTGGCGTTACGACTCAATCGGAATCGCGACAGCCGTCGCCGGATTGGGAACGCTGATCATGCAAGCCTCGGCCGGAATCCTCTACGACCGGATATCGTCGCACAGAGCTCTGTTCGCCATTTCCGCCATCGCTACCGGGCTGCGTCCTCTCAACACTCGCGCTCGATGGCCTGGAAGGATCTGCTGAACAACCGAAATATTGACTGTCTTCACTGTAATCTTCTTGTTCCACTTGGCAAATGCGCCCATCCTCCCGTTGACAGCCCTTTACGTTAAGAACCTCGGAGGCCGCGGTAGTTTGATGACAGCCACGGTGCTGACGGCTCAGCTGGTAATGGTTCCGGTCGCAATCTTCGCCGGAAAATTTGGTGACCTCTGGGGACGCAAACCGGTTCTGGCAATCGCTTTCTGGATCCTGCCGTTACGGATCGTGTCTTACACACTCGCTGACGATCCCAAAATGATTATCTGCCTACAGTCCCTGGACGGCATCGGGGCCGGAATCTAGGGTGTTGTCGTGATCAGCCTCGCAGCCGTTCCTACGCAAGGCCACGGAAAATTCAATACACTCACCGGGCCATTTGCCACTGCGGTCGCGATCGGGCGAGTTGCCGGGCCGCTCGTCAGCGGATTCTTGCTGCAGCACGCTGGATTCAAACTCACATTTCTGGTCTTCGCCGGACTGCCACTAGGCGGGGTAAGCCTAGCATTTGCACTAGCGGCTGTACTGGTTTTTCTTTTTGTCTTCGTGGCGCTCGATACCGAGTTGAATCAGGCGATCAATCAGATCTGAATACTCAAGGCCTGATGCCGCCCAGAGCTTGGGGTACATGCTGATCGCGGTGAATCCTGGCATGGTATTGATTTCATTCAGATAAATCTTGCGCGTCTTCGGGTCCATTAGGAAATCGACGCGCGCGAGGCCGGAGCAATCGACCGCCCTAAAAGCGTTGATCGCGAGTTCCTGAACTTTTTTCGTCTCTGCCTTCGTGAGCTTCGCCGGAATGATCAGCTGCGAGCCTTCATCCAGATATTTCGCGTTGTAGTCGTAGAACTCCTTCACCGGCACAATTTCGCCGGGGATCGACGCAGACGGTTCGTCATTGCCGAGAACTGAGCACTCGATTTCGCGGGCTTTGTCTTTATTCCCACCCACGCCTTGTTCGATAACGATCTTGCGGTCGAACTTAGAGGCTTCCTCGATTGCTGGGCCAAGCTCTTTTTTGTCGTGCGCTTTGCTGATGCCGACCGAGGAGCCGAGGTTTGCAGGCTTGACGAAGACTGGGTACTTCAATTTTCCCACGAGCTTCTCGATTCTTTTGCGATCTTTTTTCCAATCGCTGCGCAGGATGGTGACGTGCTTCACGATTGGCAGGCCAGTAGCTATGAACAAGGACTTCATGATGTCTTTGTCCATGCCGGCGGCGGAGCCGAGGACTCCCGCGCCAACGTAGGGGATGTCGGCGAGTTCGAGCAGACCCTGGATGGTGCCGTCTTCGCCGAAGGTGCCATGCAGTACTGGAAATATAACGTCGACATTAATGGCGCGGTCGGAGGCACGGCGCATTGGCGAGGCGTCGGTTTGAAAAGGGATCAGGCCACTCTGGCGATGCACGGGCTCGGGAGGAACGACGACGGCTTCGCCGCGGGCCAGCACGGCGGCGGGCTGCGTGATCTCGGGATCTCCGGCGCGGAGGTGGCGCGGCTCGAGGACCAGCTTTCCGGTCAGAAGATTTTCGGCGTGCTCGGCGGTGAGCCAGCGTCCTTCTTTGGTGATGCCGATGGGAACGACTTCATACTTTTCTTTGTCGATTGCGTTCAGGACAGAGGCCGCGGAGAGAAGCGAGACTTCGTGCTCGCCGCTGCGTCCGCCGAATAGGATACCGACTCGAAGCTTTTCCATGACGTTTTAGTGTGGACGTGGGGGGTGCGCTGCGTCAATCGCAGGGAGGGTTCGGGCAGGGGCTAAAGCCCCGCGTTTTAGGACGTGAAACGCGGCCCTAAAGGACCGCTCTTCCACGGTATTCTTCGACAGCTTGGACGATTCTCGCACTTCAATGTCGCGCTTCCACGGCGTAGAGTGCACGACCCCGTGACGATTAGAGGATTTTCTTGCCGAAGGCCGAAAGAGCGAGTTCCACTGCGAGATCTGCGGTTCGGTTGTGTTCGTCGATCACGGGATTTACCTCGACAATTTCCATGCTGACCATGCGCCCGTGGTCGGCGATGATTTCCATGGCCAGGTGGGCTTCGCGATATGTTGCGCCGCCGCGGACCGGAGTACCGACGCCGGGAGCGTCTTCCGGGTCGACCCAGTCCATATCGAGGGAGATGTGGTATCCGGCGGTGCCGCGTCCGGCCATGCGGAGAGCTTCTTCCATCACCGTGCGCATGCCGCGCTCGTCGATGTCGCGCATGGTGAAGACGCCGATTCCGGCTTTGCGAACGTTTTCTTTTTCGACCGCGTCGATATCGCGCACGCCGACAAGCACACAATTTTCCGGCTTCACCTTCGGAGAGAAATCGAAAATGTTGGCTAGCCCGCCGGGCCAGAGGCCCATGAGCGCCGCGAGCGGCATGCCATGGACATTGCCGCTGGGTGAAGATTCCGGTGTGTTGATATCGGTGTGGGCGTCGATCCAGATCAGGCCGATGCGCTGGTTTTGGCGACGATAAAACTCCGCCACGCCCGAAACGGTGCCGGCGGCCATGGAATGGTCCCCGCCTAGAGCGAGTGGAACCTTGTTGGCCTCGAGAGTCTTAAGCACCAATTCGGCGTGTTTCGTACAGGTTGCGGTAATTTCTTTCAGATATTTCGCATTGGCCGCGCCTTCCGGCTTCTGTTCAGGGATCGCGACTGGCACGTTGCCGCCATCCTCGACCTGGTGCCCCAAAGCTTCGAGACGGGCTTCGAGTCCGGCGACGCGAACGGCGGATGGGCCCATGTCAACACCGCGGCGGGATTGGCCTAGGTCGAGGGGAACTCCGATAACGCGAATTTTACGGCCTGAGATGTTTGTTGTGGTCGCAGTGCTCATCATCTTGAGGTTATTTGCCGAGCCCGTCCGGCAAGCCCTTATAGTATCGGAATCCCTCGACCGGCTTGCCGTCCTTCAGCCGGATTCGGGCGCGTTCTTCATCTTTCAATTGTTTCAACTCGGCTTCGGAAAGGTTCGGCTTGTAGCTCTTCCAGCCGGGGCCATACTGGCTCACATACTTGGAGAATGCGTTCACTTTCTTGTCGAGGTAGTCACTGATGTCGACCCAGACGTTTTCATCATCGTGATCGTTATCGTAGAGAAGATATTGCGGGACCATCCATTCCTTCAGTCCTTCCTGGGTAATCTGTCCTTCGAATAGGAGCCGCCACATGGCGGCACGCGCAGCATCTGCCGCGAGATAAGACGCGGCACGGTGATCGGACTTGTGCCATTTCTGGTAGTTATGCCCTGGGTCCCACGCCATCAGTACATCCGGGTGCAGCTTGCGAATCCAGCGCACCAGATTTTCGACCACGGCCTTGCGATCCTCGAATTCAAGAAGTCCGTCATCATATCCAAGATTGATGTAGTGATCTGCGGGAATACCAATCTCGGCAAGGGCCGACAACTCTTCTTGACGACGAATTTGTGCGAGTTGCATGCGAGTGAGATTTGGATCCTGCGTGCCCACGTTCCCGGTAGTCAGCGTCACGATGTAGACCTGATTGCCATGTGCCTGCAGCATCGCGAGCGTGCCATGAGAAAGAGCATCATCATCGGCGTGGGCTCCGATGAGCATGATGGTTTTGCCGGTCCATTTCTCGATCGGGACGTCGGGACCGCGAAGCTGTTGAGCTAATGCGAGCCAAGGAAGTAGGAGAAAAAGAATAAGAGAGAGCGCATTCTTCATGAAGCCCCTCCGAGCACAACCGCGCACAAGTAAATAACTGTAACGTCTGCTTATGGGACGACGAATCTCTTATGGATACAACCTGTACAGCATTCTCGGAAACGGAATGGTTTCGCGGACGTGTTCCAGGCCGCAGATCCACGCCACGGCGCGCTCGATGCCCATGCCGAATCCGCCGTGCGGGACGCTTCCGAATTTACGCAGATCGAGATACCACCGGAAGGCCGACTCGGGCAGCCCGTGCTCGTGAATGCGCTGCAAGAGCAGTTCGTGGGAGGCCATACGCTGCGAGCCGCCGATGATCTCTCCGTAACCTTCGGGCGCGAGGACGTCGACGCAGAGAGCAAGGTCCGGGCGCTGCGGATCGGGCTCCATGTAGAAGGCCTTTACCTTTGCCGGGTAGCGGTGGACCATCACCGGCTTGTCGAACTGGGCAGATAAATAGGTTTCGTCGGGTGAGCCGAGATCGCCGCCCCATTCGAACTTCGTTTCCAGGGCGCCTTTCGCGTGGCCTTCCTGCAGATTCTTAACGGCATCGTCGTAGCTGATCCTGGGGAATGGAGGCGCGATCTTTTCCAGCTTCGTGATATCGCGGCCGATTGTCTGAAGATCAGTACGCCTGCGCTCAAGGCAGCGCTTCACGATAAAGCCGATCAGGCCTTCGGCGAGTTCCATTACGTCGTCGAGTGTGGCGTAAGCGACTTCGGGTTCGACCATCCAAAACTCGGTCAGATGGCGTCGTGTCTTCGACTTCTCCGCGCGGAACGTTGGACCGAACGAGTACACCTTGCCTAGCGCCATGGCTGTGGCTTCGACGTAGAGCTGACCCGACTGCGTGAGGAACGCCTGATCCTCAAAATAGTCGACCGGAAACAAGGTGGTCGTTCCCTCACACGCTGCGGGTGTAATGATCGGCGGATCGGTAAGCGTAAATCCGCGCTCGTCGAAGAAATCACGGGCGCCTTTGATGATTTCGGCGCGAACACGGAGAATCGCTGCCTGGCGCTGCGAGCGCAGCCAGAGATGGCGGTGCTCCATCAGGAAGTCGGTGCCGTGCTCTTTTGGCGTGATCGGATAGGGATCGGTTTCTGGTACGCGCTGTAGAACCTGGACGTTCTGTACGTCGAGTTCGTATCCGCCGGGAGCGCGCTTGTCGGCTCGCACCTTACCTTCAACGATCACGCTCGATTCCTGCGTCAGAGTTTTGACGGCCTCAAAGACTTCAGGCGTGACGGTGTTTTTAGGAACAACGCCCTGGATGATGCCCGATCCGTCGCGGAATTGCGGGAACAGGAGCTTGCCGCTCTCGCGCAGGTTATAGAGCCAGCCGCGGATGGTGACGGTCTGGCCGTCGTGTTTGCCGACTTCGGCGATGGTCGTGATTGCTGACATAGTCTCAAAATCTTTCACCGCCGAGGACGCAGAGTTTCAGGACTAACTTCTCAAATACCCTGCGTGCTTTGCGATCTCGGCGGTAATTTCTTACGTAGTTTCCAGCTTGTCGAATGTTTCGCCCAGCTTTTCGAGCGGGTTTACTTTTTCATCTTCGCCGAGTTCGAGCAACAGCGGCGGCTTCTGGGGCGCCGAGCGTAACAATTCGATCGCCTCTTTCCAGTCGATAGTTCCCAGCCCCGGCCAGAGGTGCGAATCCTTCAACTTGTCATTGTCGTGGACGTGCGTCGAGCAAATGTGGTTGCGCAGAATCTCAAAGGCTTCGCTCACGGTACTCATGATGTTTGCGTGGCCGAAGTCGAAGCAGATGCCAACGTCGTCGAAATGCGCCTGGTGAATCATTTCCACCAGCTTGTCCGGCGTCGAAAGATCGTTGGGGATGTTTTCCAACAAGATTCGCACACCGAGTGGCTTGGCAAAGGCCCTGAGGTGCTCGACTGAGGTCATAGCCGCTTCGAACTTTTTGTCGCTGAAACTCTCGTTTGGCGTTCCCAGATGCTGCACCAGGAACCGAAATGGAATCTGTTCGGCAATTTCGAGGGCTCGTTTGACCTCGTCCATGGCTTCGACGCGGCTCGCCCGATCGGTTGATGCGACGTTGAGAGGCGGTGCGCCGGCGCGTCCCCACTCGTAGTCCGCATAGAGAGGAGAGTGGACGGAGTTCAGCGGAATCCCACTGCCGCGGAACCATTCCGCGATCTCTTTGACGTGCTGCTTGCGGTTCGCGTAATCGAGATGCTGGCGAGCGGCGAAAATCTCAATTGCCTGCACGCCGCAGCGAGCCAGGCTATCGAGAATACCCGGGTGAAGTCGCTCTTTTACAAAAAGATAGGTTGAGACTGCTTTCTGCATGCGCGTCCTAACGCCATTGTTGATTGCCGATTGTTGATTGTTGATTAAACGGCACTTCTATGTGTGTACGTTCTATTCAACAATCAACAATCATCAATCGACAATTGCCTTACTAGTATCCCATGGCCTTACCGTTACTGTTGCGACCGTCCGTGGCGCCGAGCCGAGCGCCGGTTTTTTCGTCGATTGCTGCGCATTCGGCGTCACTCCAGTAGGGCGAGGTCTCGTTGCCTTCGCCTAAGCCAATTTGCACTTTATAACCCATTTTTTCGAGCAGCTGAATGGTGTCTGGGAAGAATGTCTTCTCGACATTCACGATGTCCGGGAGCCACTGGTTATGAAACCGCGGGGCGTCGACAGCTTCCTGCAAGTTCATTCTGTAATCGACCACACCCATCAGGACGTTGGCAACCGTGGTAATTATTTTTGAACTTCCCGGTGATCCGAGCACCATCACGGTTTTGCCGTCGTGAACTACGATGGTTGGCGTCATCGAGGAAAGCGGACGCTTGCCCGCGCCAATCTCATTCGCCGCACCTTGAATCAGGCCATCGGCGTTGGGGACTCCCGGCTTAGAGGAAAAGTCGTCCATCTCGTCATTGAGGAGGAATCCGAGCCCGTCGGCCGTCACACGCGATCCGAACCAGTCGTTGATGGTGGTGGTCACCGAGACGGCGTTGCCCTCGGAGTCGATAACAGAATAGTGCGTTGTGTGATTGCCTTCGTGCGTTTGAGTGGGCGGGTGCAGGGCCGCATACTGCTCGAGTTCGCTGAAGACTGCAGGTCGTTTCAATTCCTGGCTGGATGAGGCATGCTCGGGATCGATGGTCTCGCGCCAAGCGGCCGCATATCGTTTGTCGATCAACTGCGAGACTGGGACCTTTGAAAAGTCGGGATCGCCCATAAATTCCGCGCGATCGAAGAAGGCACGCCGGAATGCTTCGACGGTGAAATGGATTGACTCAGCCGAACGATTCAGGAGTTTCGGCAGATCGTAACCTTCCAAGATGTTCAAAGATTCGATCAGAACCGTGCCACCGGACGATGGCGGCGGTGCGCTGATGACCTCGTAACCGCGGTAAGTCCCACGCACCGGTTCGCGCTCTTTGACTTGGTAGTGGGCAAGATCGTCGGCGGTGATCAGGCCTCCGCCTTTTTGCATGGCAGCAGCGAGTTCGCGAGCGAGGGAGCCGTGATAGAAATCATCGGGCTTGGCAGCGATGCGTTCGAGAGTGCGGGCGAGATCGGGCTGGCGGAAAATCTCTCCGGACTTGTAGAAATCACCGTTGCGTTGGAAAATCCGGCGCGACTCGGGAAATTTGGCGAGGTAGGAGTCGTGCAGGTCCTCGGCTTCCGACCAAGTGAGAGGAAATCCGTCGCGCGCGAGCTTGATCGCAGGGGCCATCACCTGCTTCAGCGTCAGCCTGCCGTATTTCCTTTCAGCATAGGCCATGCCGGCAACCGATCCAGGAACCGCAATCGCCTTGTAGCCAATCTCGCTCTCGCCAGAGATGACGTTACCTTGCGCGTCGAGATACATGTCGCGGGTGGCCGCCGCTGGGGCCTTTTCCCGATAATCCAAAAAATGGGTGGAACCATCGGCCATGCGGATGAGCATGAAACCGCCCCCGCCAATGTTTCCGGCTGGTGAATGAACTACAGCCAAAGCGAATCCGGTTGCGACCGCGGCGTCTACGGCATTTCCGCCTGACCGCATGATCTCGACGCCGACCTGGGAGGCGATCTGGTGAACGCTGACCACCATGGCATGTTCAGCGTGGACGGGCGAGGTGGAGGCCCTGCAGGTGGCAGTGAGAATCCAGGCTGTTAGTCCAACAAGAACTGACGTTTTATGTGAAAATCTCATGCCGAGGTTTGAGAAAAGTTGTGCAGAAAAGAAACTTTGAGGCTAGCCGAGGGAAGCGCCGGAGTCAAATGGGGGAGGTTCAGTTTCGAGTTTCGAGTTTCGAGTTTCACGTTTCATGTTTAAGAGTTTCAATTGGCTCTCGCGCACTTTTAGCTTAAAACTTGTCACCCGAAATCCGATGGCACGCAGGTCGAGCAATTTTTCTTTACACAGTGTTCATGATTTTGAATGAATCGAGTCTGGATCGACTGAATCGAAACTTGCAAGGAGATTCGCATGCAGTCTCGCACTCTTGGTAATTCGGATCTGAAGATTACTCCCGTTGGATATGGCGCATGGGCCATCGGCGGTTCGGGCTGGCAGTTTGGCTGGGGACCGCAGGACGATAACGATTCCATCGCGGCGATTCACCGGTCCCTGGACCTTGGCGTGAACTGGATCGATACGGCAGCCGTCTACGGTTTGGGACACTCCGAGGAGGTTGTCGGCCGTGCCTTGAAAAGCTGGGGAGGCTCCCGGCCTTATGTCTTCACGAAATGCGTGAGGCGCCAGGACGAGAGCGGGCAATTGCGTACGATTTTGAAACGGGCATCAATCCTCGAGGAAGTGGAAACTAGCCTGCGCAGGCTTCAGGTCGACGTCATCGACTTGTACCAGATCCATTGGCCGCCGAATCCGGATTCCAGCGACTTGGAAGAGGGCTGGAGCACGCTGGTCGATTTGAAGCGCGAAGGCAAGGTGCGCTGGATCGGGGTTTCGAATTTTAATGTGGATCAACTGAAGCGCGCAGCCGCCATCGCGCCCATCACATCGCTCCAACCTCGGTATTCGCTAATCCATCGGGAAGTTGAAACAGAGATTCTGCCGTATTGCCAGCAGCACGGCATCGGTGTGATCGTCTATGCACCGATGGCATCGGGAATGCTCACCGGAGCGATGACTCGCGAGCGCGTTTCCCAGCTGCCGGAGGATGATTGGCGCAAACGGCACGCCGACTTCAACGAACCAAATCTATCGCGGAATCTTGCGCTGGTCGATCTGCTGCAACAGATCGCCGGGCATCATGGGCGTACTCCGGGAGAGGTCGCGATCGCCTGGACGCTGCAGAATCCGGCGGTGACGGGCGCTATCGTGGGGGCGCGGAATGCGAAACAAGCTGATGGCGTAATGCGTGCGGCGGAACTGCATTTAGGCGGCGATGAGGTTTTGCAGATCGCGGAGTTCTTTGCGGCCAGCGTGGCGTGACTGGGCTTTGCAGACTTAACGTCTACGCCCGTCCAGCAGTCCGATCAGGCGATGCCGGACTCCGGGCCATTCTGAGGCAATGATCGAATAACGTACGGAATCGCGCGAGATGAAATCCGCGGCCATGCGGTGTGCGCGGAGAATTCCTTCGAAGTTTGCGCCAATGCGTTCCAAGGCCGTCCGGGAGCGCTGGTTTCGCGAGTCGGTGTGGAAGCATACACGCAGCACCTGCCAGACTTCGAAGGCATGGCGCAGCATGAGCATTTTTGCTTCGGTATTGACGCCGGTGCGAATGGCGGAGTTTGAAAGCCAGGTATAGCCGATCTCGCAGACATCAGCAGTGCCGCGTCCGTGCAGCGGATGGCCTTGCGGCCACGCCCAATGCTCAATGTTCCAGAAACGAGTCGAGCCGATTACAGAGTCGTCGTCGGCGGAGATGATCGCGAATGGCACGGCGGTGCCTACCTTCTGCCATTGGAGCGCAGTCTCGATGTACTTGGTGGTTTCGACTTTGCCTGATGGAACTGGACTCCAGCGATAGAGCTCGCGATTCGTGGCCGAGGCTTGCACGAGTTCCTCAACGTGGCGCAGTTCTAATGGCTCCAAGCGGATGCGCTGTCCTTGTAGCGTCAACACTTCCTGAGACATTGCTCTACTATGCAATCAGCGCATGAGAATCGCAACGCAATCGATTATCAGGGCATTCCGAATTGGTATGCGTCTTTGCCTGTTTTCCTTTCCGCAGATAACCGCGAGGGACGCCAAGAGATCGCAAAGTTGCCGAAGAACAAACCAGGACTTCACTTCGACTGCTGCCGACGTGAAGCCCAGTCAATCTTCTACGCCATTTGTTTAATCACCGTTACCTTGCTATATGCGACCCGCAAGCCTAGACGCTCGGCGTTGCGTTGGGAGATTGTCCCGCCTTGGGTGACCACGACTGCATATTCGCATCCGGCATCGCGTGCGGCCTTCATGCGTGCTCGTAGGAGGGCCGTTTGCAGACCGCGGCCTCGAAACTTGGTCAGCGTTCCCGCTCCGCATAATGCGAAGACTTTGTGCTCCGGGATCACCAGACCTGTGCCGCAGGCGACTGGCTTGGCATCGAGCGTGGCTACGAAAGCGAGGGCATTTTCCATTTGGTATAGCGGAGCGATCAAGCCGCGAAATGCTTCGGGTGCGCCATCGGGGAAGAATGCGCTCTCGACAATGGCCCCAGTGATCTCAGCCTCATCTGCTGGTGATCGTCGAACCTGGCAATGCTCTGGAGGATCCGGGAACTCTTCTTTCGGATCCAGCTTTCGATAGAGCACATTGTTTAGTTCGGCGATTGCATAACCTCGCTCCTTGAACATCTCGAATATTTCAGGGCCATGCAACGGAGTGAGATCGACCTGTGATGGAGCCCCATGCTCGCGATAAAACGCTTCGATACCGTCGAGGTCGTGGGCGGTGAACGGCTGATCGAGACCGACGCCTGTTGCCCGACCGATGGGCGATCCGATCCCTGCAAAGACCATGTGCCCGCCGCAAATTTCTTCTTCAGCCGCACCAACTTCCGGCCGCGATTTCTTGAATTCTCTGGCGTAATACACCTGCGGCATCTCTTCGCATGACTCTAATCGGCGCGCGAGTGCCTTATCCACGAATTCCATTGGAATGTCCTTTCCTGCTGAGACAGAACGAGAGGAGGAAGCGACCCGCGCTAATCACGCACGGTCCGCTTCGAAGGGGCGCAGGCCGGATTAAAGGATGGAGGGCATAGGCAGGTGCACATAGTAGCCAAAAATGGATCCCGCTTTCAATGCAAAAGCATCAGTCTCAAAGCCGGATAGTGGAAGGCGGAAGGTGTTTTAGACCTGCTGGCGCGCCTCTCCAAGCTCGACGGTGACATCGATCTTTTTCTTGCCGCGGTAGATCGTGACCTTCACCGAGTCGCCGGCACGGTGGTTGTCCATCATCTGCGTGAGATCGTCCTGGCTTTCGATCTTCTGGTCGTCGATGGCTACGATCAGGTCGCCTCCAAGCATGATTGGCGTGTTGCCGAGGTAAGCGCGCTCATTTCCAGCGCGTAATCCAGCCTGATCGGCGGCGCTGCCGGGCACGACTCCAATGATCAGCAATCCGTAGTCGACCGGCAATCCAAGCTCGTCAGCTAACTCTGGGCTGATTGCAATCGTTCGCGTTCCCAGCGCGGGACGTCGCACGCGGCCCAGCGTTAGAAGATCGTTCAAGACGGCCTTAGCCGTATTGATGGGGATGGCAAATCCGATGCCGGCGTTCTGGCCGACATTGGAGAGAATCATGGTATTGATGCCGATGACGTCGCCGTGCCAGTTCATCAGCGGCCCGCCCGAGTTTCCGGGATTGATAGCGGCGTCCGTCTGAATCGCCTCATCGATGTAGGCGCCGTTCGGCTCGTGCACCGGGCGAATGGAACTGACAATTCCTCGGGTCATCGTCCCGGCGAGTCCGAATGGATTGCCGATCGCGTACACTTTTTGTCCTACCTGCAGATTGCGGGAGTCTCCTAGAACTGCCGGAACCAAGTCAGGAGCCTTGATCTGAATGACGGCGAGATCGTGCGCGGGATCAGTTCCCACGACAGTTGCGGCATAGCTCTTTCGGTTGTGGAGTGTGACCTTCACCTGCCGGGCATCGGCGATGACGTGATAGTTCGTCAGGATGTGGCCATCCTTGTCGATGACGAATCCCGAGCCCTGGCCTTCCTGCGGTACCAGACCGTAGAAGAAGTCGTAGGTCAGCGCGCGCGACGTGACATTCACGACCGAGGGAATATTGCGCTTATACACCGAAATATTGTTTTGTTCTTCGCCGTCGAGGGATTCTCCGGGTGCAGCTTCGGTAATCTCCACCTGAGCTGGGCGTGAGAACCAGGTGTCGGGATGCGAACCGGCGACTGGATTCGAACGCCATGTCGTGAAGTAGAAAAACGCCCCGGCAAGGGCGACCGCGAAGATTAAAGGACGCACCAGTTTCATACTTGAATGCCGCTCCGATCCTGACTACTAGAACTTATACGATTCCCGGAAAAAGAAAGGTTCCTCTTAATTCTAAACAAAGCTCAGCAGGGAGACACGGAGGCACGGAGAAAATCAGGAAATTGCTCTGGCGTGTCACTGTGCCTCATTCCGAGGTGCGTCATTGGCTTGCTTTAACTTCAGTTCTTGCCAGATCGAGCTTACCTGTTCTCGCGTTCTACCCAGCGAGCCGGAATTGTCGATGATGTAGCTGGCAAGTTTGATCTTCTCCTCATCGGGTAGTTGAGCAGCCATGCGGCGGGCCACTTCGGAGCGAGCGGTTTCGAGATCAAGTTTCTGCCGCCGGGCGAATCGCTCCACCCGCTGTTCAGCGCCGCAGGTCACCACAACTAGAACATCGAATCTCTTTGCGGCGCCAGCCTCGATGAGAAGTGCGGCTTCCACAATCGCCACGGCATGCGGATCCTGAGCGCCGATCGCGTGCATCCATTCTTCCTGACTGCGAATTACCGCGGGATGCACGATGCGGTTGAGCTCTTCGATTCTTGAAGATCGCTTCTGTACTGCCTCAGCCGGAGCCCCGAACGCTAACTCGGCGAGCCTGGCGCGATTCACGCTGCCGTCCGGATTGAGAATGTCGCGCCCGAAGTGCCGGACTACTTCGTTGTAGACCGGCTCGCCAGGCTGCATCAGCGAGTGGGCAATCCGGTCAGCTTGGACCAGATGGGCTCCCAACGCAATGAACATTTCTCCGGCTACAGACTTTCCTGCGGCGATGCCGCCCGTGAGGCCGACTTTCAGCATGGATACCGGAAGCCCCCCCTTGCAGTAAGGAGCTCCCCCATTGTTGTTGAATGATGATTGTTGATCGAAAATCTAAACTCGTCCACTCTCGCGACAATCAACAAATCGGCAATTGCTCCTTGTCTCCGCGGTAGGTCTAGGCCCTCGACAGCTCTGGAACTCCGTTCCCTCTCCGCATTTTGGCAGCTTTGACGGTGTTGAACATCAGCATTGCAATTGTGAGTGGGCCAACGCCGCCGGGCACCGGCGTCAGCGCGCCAGCAACCTCCGCCACTTCAGGATGCACGTCGCCGATCAGAGTTGATCCTTTTTTCCGGAAGGTCTCTTCCCTCTTTGCGTTTCCTGAGAAAAATCGCTCGAATTCTGCGGAATCCGTCACCGTGTTCATGCCGACGTCGATTACCGTCGCCCCCGGCTTCACGAAATCGCGTGTGATCATTCCTGCGCGCCCGATAGCGGCCACTAGAATGTCAGCTCTTCGGCAGACGCCCGGGAGATCTCGCGTTTTGGAATGGCAAACAGTGACTGTCGCGTTCGCATTGGTCAATAGCATGGCGGCCGGCTTACCAACGATATCGCTACGGCCAACGACCACCGCCTCACGCCCGGACACCGGGATGTTGCTTCGCTTGAGAATCTCCATTACCCCGGCCGGCGTGCAAGGAACCAATCCTGGACGCTGCGTCGAGAGGAAGCCGACATTCATGGGGTGGAATCCATCGACGTCCTTGCCCGGATCGACCGCGAACAGGACCGTCTTCGAATCAACCTGTGGAGGCAGCGGAAGTTGTACCAGAATGCCATCGATCTCCTCGCGGCAGTTCAGGTCCTCAATCACCCGCAGGAGTTCTCCTGTGGTGACAGTTTCTGGTGGCGTCAGTTTCTCGCTACGAATGCCGACCTCTTCGCAGGCCTTGACTTTGCCGCGGACATAAATCTCGGAGGCCGGGACATGGCCCACCAATACGACTGCCAGCCCGGGACGCATCTCTGCCGCGGCTAGAGTCTTTACCTCCGCAGCAACTTCGCTCCGGATCTGTTGCGCGATCTTCGTTCCATCGAGGATGAGAGCTGACATGATTGGCTTCTGAATAAATCTTACAGGGGCTGAGGATTAGGGGCTAGGGGCTTCCGGCTTCGGGATCGTTGGCGTTAGGACCGATTCGTCCAGCAGGATCCGTCTCTTTCTTCGCCCTGTGCCTGTTCCTTGCTCTGCCCTTGAGCCCTGGCTCCAAGGCCCCCGTCCCTTCTATAATGCCCAAACCATGTTGTCCAAAGAACTTCTGGAAATGCTGGTTTGCCCGGCTTGCAAAGCGGAACTGGACTACCGCCAGAATCCGGAGAGCCTGAAGTGCAGGCGGTGCCATCGGGTTTATCCGGTTCGGGATGGCCTGCCGATCATGCTCGTCGACGAGGCCGAAGTCGAGGTCTAGCGGGCGCGATTCGCCTTTCTTTCGTAGCGCGCGTGCGTCTACCACCACTTCTGGCCGAGAATCACCACGCGAGCGACACTTTGTGTCAGTTTCCACATTACCGATAGGTACTTTGGGAACCTCCGCGTCCCTTCGTTTCTATAGCGCTTCCTGCAAACTCCGATAATCACTAGAGTTAGAGAACTCTAGAAAGCTCCAGACTTGCGCTCAGGCCCGGCGGAAACAACGGCATGCCAATTGCATGCAACTAGAGCAGCGTACGAAGAGTCTAATGGGGTAACTGAGGTCGGAATCGGAGGTGATGACGGCCATGACATACGAGAAGGCAAATAACGATAAAGACAGATTTACTATGACTGAGCTGGCAGCTCTACGGAATGATCTGCTCCAGGGTGGCATGGTCGATTCCTACGAAGCTGCCGAACTGCTCCGCGTGTTCCTGATGGGCCGTGGTTATGGGGTTTCACCGACCGCGGCGCTCGATGCAGCTAGCCGCGTCGAGATGGCCGGATGCGCGATTCCGGTGCTCCAGTTTGAGCTGGAGAATCTGGCGATGGTGATGTAGGAAACGTTTCAAAGCTTCGCAGGTTTCAGAGCTTCAAAAGCAAGGTCTCAAACGCGAAGGCTTGTGTGAGTGTGGTGTCGCAGAGGTTGAGTAATAAGACGCGGTGACAAACGCGTTTCCAGAGCAGAGCATCCGGCAACGATAGAACTTAACCCAGGAAACCAGTTCCAACACAGGAAGGCCGGGCCGACAGCCCGGCTTTCTAGTTCGACAGCGAGCGACAGCTCTTGGACTTCGCGGACTACTTGCGCATGAATGGCTCGGGTGTGCTTTGCCCAGCGGGCGTGAATGTACCAACCACCTGCAGGGCATCGTTGATGCCGCTCGCGTAAGTACTGGACGCGTTCGGAAAATCGACGAGGTAGAAGACTGATCCTGCTTTTACGGCCCCGTGTGTGACTCCATAGGGATCACTGACCAAGTAGGCGACTTCTCCGACTTTGTTGATACCTAGAGCATAAGAGCTCGCGGCGCCGGTAACGTTAATGGATGTGAATGCTGTCCCATTCCATAGGGAAGACTGCACGTACCCGGCGACGTCCACCCACCAAAGAGTCAGCGCATCGCTGGCGTTTATACCGCCTCCGTAAGTCGTGATTGCCCCAGGAGGATTCAGGGTGCTGTATGTGCCGCCCTTGAGCAGGTAGCCTTGGAAAACACCGTTGCCGACAGAAAAATCACCCACGATATCACCCGTGTCGTTGATCCCCGTCGCATCGCTGTAGACGGCTCCCGCTGGTCCCGGAATATCGATAAAGGTCCCACCAGAGTACTCGAAGCCATGTGGATTGCCCGACGCGTCAAGATATTCCCCGACAATCTGATTTTTGGAGTTGATCCCGCGGCAGAACGTGCCTTTTATGGCTTTGGGGTCGTCGATGTTCTTCACAGTGCTGTTGAGAACCGCCATTCCGTGTTCGATTGCTTTTGAGTCGACGTAATTTCCGACGGCGGCTCCGGCGTTATTCATGCCCATAAAGCTGCCTTGTTGGCTCCCAGCGATTGAGATCTTCGTCAACGCGACCTTTTGTGGAACTGCCAGATATCCTGCCGCCAATCCATCTACGCCCCAGTAGTAGCCGACGTAAGCCCCTGCGCTGTTGACACTACCTGTGTCTGCGAAATCCGTAGACGCGAACACGCCCTTGATGTAGGTGAAGCCGTAGGTAAGGCCCGAGGAGTTGGTGTATGTGCCTGTGATCTCCCCACTGTTGTTTATCCCCAAGACGTTCGTCTGGAGGGCTCCCGGGTAGTCGATCTGGGCGATTGTTCCGCTCACCCATGAGAAGCCGTGGGCCTTGTTGCTCGAATCGTAAAATGTTCCAACTACCTCATTGGACGTATTGATGGCGTAAGCATACGTCGAATCTGTGCCGCTCGCGTAAAACTCCGTCTTGGTTCCACCGATGTTGACGAACGCCCGGACTGCACCATTGCCCACGTCGCCGACAAAGTTTCCCGCGCTGTTAATACCGAAGATCCCGCAGGATTCGGTGGAATCCTCGTCATAGTTCGTATACGTTCCACTCGAGTATAGAAAGCCATGGTATCGGCCGTCCGAGGTGAGGTAATCGCCTACGATCTGGCCGCCATTGTTGATGCCGTTGGCGCGAGCGAACTGAAAGGTGTTCGGGGGCGCAATCGTACTGTACTTGCCGGCTGAATATGAGAAGCCCTGCCGGTCGCCTGTGGACGCGACAATATAGCTGCCAACCACCGCGAGAGAATCGTTGACGTCGTTTGGAACGGTGTAGCCCGGCCGACTGCCTGGAGGATTAATCGACGTCATCTTCAGCGCCTGCCCTGAAGCGCTCCAGCAATTGCCAATCACGAAAACAACCATTACGAGAAACCTCGACCAGCGAAGACTGCGCTTGAGCGAGGTCGAGAAAATTGGCCATGGAATGTCTCCGAAACAATAATCTGCGGGCATAGAGGCCCTCCAAATTCGTTGATTGCACCTTCCAAAAGCGCCGCCAGATCCCACAAGTGTGCCGTCGCAGCCGCCCGTTCGTGGGGGAACAGCCCGCTCGGATCGCGCTATACTGTCTCGGCTTTACGGATGCCCGGCAAGAGACAAGTCGGGCCACTTCAGGCCAGAACAGGTCATTTCCCTTTATGGCAGCTCATTCCAAAACGTTTTCGGGCAAACGGCTGGATTCGTGGAAAGAGATTGCTTCTTTCCTCGGACGCGCCGAGCGCACCGTCAAGCGCTGGGAATCGGAGCGTGGGCTTCCCGTCCATCGCATTCCGGGAGGCGGGCGCAGTGCGGTTTTCGCTTACAGCG
>DATJWZ010000471.1:0-13473 GCA_035500795.1 Candidatus Eiseniibacteriota bacterium
AAATCCAATTGCGGCGCCGCAGATTGGGGGAACGGTGAGAACTTGTACGAACAAGAAGTGTGCCGGCTACGGCCATATCGTGTATTCGCTTGCTACCAGATGCCCGCTCTGCAAATGTGATCTGAGAATGAGGCTGCCCGCCAGCGAGGCTCCGCAACAGTCGACTTCGGCGCGTTCGGTGTCTGCCACCCGCTGAGGTCTGGCGCCATCGCCCATTACTTTCCGATATCTTCGTTCCAAAGGTCCGGGCGCGAGCGTATAAAGTCGCGCATGAGTTGAATGCAGTCCGAATCATTCATGAGCACAAGTTCTACGCCGCGCTCGCGAAGCAAGTCTTCCGCACCCATGAAATTTTGATTTTCTCCAATCACGACTCGCGGAATGCGGTACAACAATGCGGTGCCTGTGCACATGATGCAGGGGCTCAGTGTGCTGACCAGGGTTAGCTCCGGCCAATCGCGGCGGCGCCCGGCATTGCGGATGCAGACGGTTTCCGCGTGTGCCGTTGGATCGCCCGCTTGCATGCGCAGATTGTGGCCGCGGGCCACGATCCTTCCTTGTTTATCGGCGAGCACCGAGCCGATGGGCAGGCCACCTTCCGATAAACCGGTCGTAGCTTCGGCGAGCGCTTCGTGAAGGAGAGCGTGATAGTCCATGAATTTGCGGTACGGACGTGATGCTTCCCGCACCCAATGAACGATAACACTCGGTCCCGCTAAGGTCGAAGCAGGAATCAGCTATCGAACCGGATAGGCCGCATCAAGATCGAGATTCAGTTCCAGAACGTTGACTCGAGGTTCTCCGAGGAATCCAAATTGCCGGCCTAGAGTGTGTTTTGCCACCAATTGGCGGACGGCTTCTGGACTAGCGTGGCGTGCCTTGGCGATTCGAGGAATCTGAAACTGCGCAGATGCGGGTGAGATATCGGGATCCAGCCCTGACGCGGACGTGGTGACCAAATCAACCGGCACTGGCATCGCAGGGTTTTCTGCTTGCAGGGAAGTCACATCCTGCGCCACACGCGAAATAAGCTTTTGATTCGTTGGGCCCAGGTTTGTTCCTCCAGAATTGGCTGCATCGTAGCCGTTGCCTGCCGCTGAAGGCCGTGAATGGAAATATGCGGCACCCGAGAAGCCCTGGCCGATCAGCCGCGATCCAATGACCTTGCCCTCGCGCGTGATCAGTTGCCCATTGGCGCGGTCAGGGAAGAGGACCTGTGCCAGTCCTGTGACCACCAAGGGATAAATGATCCCAAGAAGGATCGTTGTAAATACCGTCATCAGAAATGCAGTTTTCAGATTGTTTTTCAAAGCAAATCCTTATGCGAGTCCAATTCTTGTAATCAGCATGTCAATCGCTTTGATCCCGATGAAGGGAACGATAATTCCTCCAAAGCCGTAAATGAACAAATTGCGGCGCAGCAGGTCAGCTGCGGGGAGCGGACGATACTTTACTCCGCGCAGCGCCAGCGGGATCAGCGCAATGATGATCAGGGCGTTGAAAATAACCGCCGAGAGAATTGCCGACGCCGGTGTTTTCAGGTGCATGATGTTGAGCGCATTGAGCACCGGGAAAGTTCCGGCAAACATCGCCGGGATAATTGCAAAGTATTTGGCGACATCGTTCGCAATGGAAAAGGTTGTGAGCGCGCCGCGGGTCATCAGAAGCTGTTTGCCGATTTCGACTACTTCAATGAGTTTTGTAGGATTGGAGTCGAGATCGACCATGTTGCCGGCTTCTTTGGCGGCTTGGGTTCCAGAATTCATCGCAACGCCGACGTCAGCTTGAGCAAGGGCGGGAGCGTCGTTGGTGCCGTCGCCGGTCATGGCGACGAGTTTGCCGCCGGCCTGCTCGCGCTTGATCAAATCCATCTTGTCGCGCGGAGTTGCCTGCGCAAGGAAGTCGTCGACACCGGCTTCACGGGCAATCGCGGCCGCTGTGAGTGGATTGTCCCCGGTGATCATCACGGTGCGAATCCCAATCGCGCGAAGCTGATCAAAACGCTCCTTCATGCCGCCCTTTACGACGTCTTTCAGTTCGATGACTCCGAGAACGCCACGACCTTTTTCGGCCACTACCAGTGGAGTCCCGCCGGAGCGCGCAATCTGATCGACTTGATCCTGAACCGCGGGGGGGAAGGGATTCCCATTTGTAGAGACATAGGTCTGAATCGCATCTACCGAACCTTTGCGAATCTCATAGCCGTCGAGGTTCACGCCCGACATACGTGTGTGAGCAGAGAAGGGAACGAACTGCGCTTCATGAGCGGCGAGTTCGCGTCCACGAAGGCCGTATTTCTCCTTCGCAAGAACCACGATCGACCTGCCCTCCGGAGTCTCGTCGGCAAGGGAAGAAAGTTGGGCAGCGTCAGCGACTTCGGAATCCGTGATGCCGGGCGCGGCAATAAACCGTGCCGCCTGACGATTCCCAAGAGTAATGGTGCCCGTTTTGTCCAGCAGAAGCGTGTTGACGTCGCCGGCAGCCTCGACGGCGCGACCGGACATGGCGAGCACGTTGTGCTGAATCAGGCGATCCATTCCGGCGATACCGATCGCGGAAAGAAGTCCGCCGATAGTCGTCGGAATCAGACAAACCAGCAGCGAAACCAGGACGAAGATCGTCTGCGGAGAGCCGGAGTAAATGGCGAAAGGCTGCAAGGTTACCACTGCGAGCAAAAAGATGATGGTCAGGCCAGCGAGAAGAATGTTGAGCGCAATTTCGTTTGGAGTCTTCTGCCGCTCGGCCCCTTCGACGAGAGCGATCATTCGGTCGAGGAATGTCTCGCCCGGGTTCTTCGTAATCTTTATCTTCAGTTGGTCCGACAGAACACGAGTGCCGCCGGTCACAGCCGAACGATCACCCCCGGCTTCTCTGATCACCGGCGCCGACTCACCTGTAATAGCGGACTCATCCACCGACGCGACGCCCTCGACGATTTCGCCATCGGATGGAATCATCTCTCCGGCGGAAACAACTACGAGATCACCGGCGCGGAGTTTGGAGCTTGGCACATGCTCGGTCTGACCGTTGGGGAGCAGGCGATTGGCGAGTGTTTCGGAGCGCGCTTTGCGCAGCGTATCCGCTTGAGCCTTACCGCGGCCTTCGGCCATTGCCTCGGCAAAGTTCGCAAACAAGACGGTAAACCAGAGCCACAACGTGATCTGCAAATTGAACTTGAACGCGCTGCCGCCTTCGAATAACAGGGTAGTCGTTATGACGCTGCCAACCTCAACTACGAACATGACCGGGTTGCCCATCATCTTGCGAGGGTTGAGTTTGATCACTGCGTCAAGGACGGCTCGACGAACTATCTTCCACTCCCAAATGGCTTTCTTCCTCGGGTTCGGGGTGCGGCTCACAAGAGGCGCCGTGATCCTCGGCAATGTCGGTCTTTGCACAGTGGCCATAGAAATCCTTAAAAAGTCTTTCCCGCAACCATCAGCAGATGTTCGAGGATCGGTCCCAAACTCAGCGCAGGAAAGAACGTAAGCGCGCCGACGATCAGAATTACGCCGATCAGAAGTACGGTGAATAGTGGCGTCGTGACTGGGAATGTTCCGATTGACGGTGGGACGTATTTCTTGCCGGCGAGATTTCCCGCGATCGCCAGCATCGGAATGATCATGAGGAAGCGTCCGGCAAGCATGGTGAAGCCGATGGTCGCGTCGTACCAGGGCGTATTCGGGATGAGCCCGGCGAAGGCGGAGCCGTTGTTCCCGGCACCCGAAGTGAATGCGTACAAGATCTGGGTGAGGCCGTGCGGACCGGGATTCGTAATACTAGACGTCCCAAATCCGGAGATCGACGAAATCGCTGTGAACGCAAGAATGACCAGTGGGAAGACAAGCACAACAAGCATTGCCATCTTGACGTCGTACGCTTCGATCTTCTTGCCGAGATATTCCGGAGTGCGTCCAACCATTAAGCCAGCGATAAACACCGCGAGCACGATGTAGATGAGCATGCCGTACATCCCCGCGCCGACTCCACCAAAGATCACTTCGCTGAGCATGATGTTCACCAGCGGAATCATGCCGCCCAGAGGCGTGAATGAATCGTGCCAGCCGATGATCGCGCCGCAACTTGCATCGGTAGTGATGGTCGCGAATAGGGCAGTGTTGGCGATGCCGAAGCGGACTTCCTTTCCCTCCATGTTGCCGCCAGGCTGCAACGCGGATACGTGTTGGTCGGCTTTGAGCAGGGGATTGCCCTTCGCTTCTGCCCAGTAGGCGACGAGCACGCCGGCGACAAACAGAATCGCCATTGCTGACCAAACTGCCCAGCCGTGGCGGCGGGATCCAGTCATGCAGCCTAGCGTGTAGGTTAGTCCAGCACCAATGGAAAAAATACAGAACATCTCGACTAGATTGGAGAGTGGAGTCGGATTTTCAAAGGGATGTGAGCTGTTGGCATTGAAGAAACCGCCACCATTGGTTCCTAATTCCTTGATAATCTCTTGCGACGCCACCGGTCCCTGTGCGATGGTCTGATCGGTTACCGTATCGACAGCTTGCCTACCTTGCGGATCCAGAACCGGTTTGCCGTTGGCGTCGACCTTTGGAACCAGCATCGGCTCGACTAATTTCGCTGTGTCGTATGGCTTCAGGTTCTGTACAACGCCTTGCGAGACAAGGACCAGCGCGCCAACGATACAGAATGGCAGCAGTACCCAGAGAGATGCGCGAACCAGGTCGACCCAAAAATTGCCGATTGTTTGCATTTGGCGCCGGGCAATTCCGCGGATGAATGCGATCGCCAGCGCAATACCTGTCGCTGCGGAAACGAAATTGTGATACGCCAGGCCTGCCATCTGGGTGAAATAGCTCATCGTCGTCTCGCCCGAGTAGGCTTGCCAGTTCGTGTTAGTCGTAAAAGATGCCGCCGTGTTGAATGCCACATGAGCGGGACTTACGGCGCCGAATTTCTGCGGATTGAACAGCAAAAACCCTTGCAGACGCTGCATGGCGTATAGCACGATCATCGAGACGACGCTGAAGAGAAGCATCGCGATCGCATATTCCGTCCAGCGCATTTCATGCGCTTCATCGACTCCTGTTATCCGGTAGAGCAGCCGCTCGATCGGGCGTAGCGCGGGATCCATGAAGGTCTTTTGCCGATCAAACACTCGAGCCATGAAAATACCCAGCGGTTTTGTAACGGCGAAGATCAGGGCGAGGAACAGCGCGATTTGGAACCAGCCATTTGCCGTCATCAAAACTTCTCCGGCCTGAGCAGGGCGTAGAGCAGATAAACCGTTGTGAGCGCACTAATGATCAGAATGATCCACGATTCCATAAGTGCCATCCTTACTTCATGACATCGCAGAAATGAACATATGCGATGCACAGCAGGAAGAACGCAACGGTGATAGCGACGAAAATCGCATCTTGCATATATTTCCAATGCGGGGCGCACGTCAGCCCGGCAGGTTTATTGCAAATCACCAGGCATTACCTTTGCGTAAAAGGTTTATAAAGACTTTGTAAGAAGATGGAAATTGTTGTCTGTGTTGCGGTTGGCTCCGAGCTACGCCCCTTCCGGGTTGAAGCGATAGCCGACCCATGGCTCGGTGGTGATGTACTTCGGAGACGTCTCTTGCGGTTCGAGCTTTTTACGGAGCTGCCCAATGAACACCCGAAGATATTCAGGCTGCCCGATACTGGTGTCGCCCCATACCGCGGCCAGGAGAGAGCGGTGAGTAACTACTTTATCCGGATGACGGGCGAGATAAACTAGGACATCGAATTCCTTCGGCGTCAAGCGGATCTCGTGGCCCTTCACATGAAGACTGTGATTCTGGGCGTCAATACGAAAATGGCCGATTTCAATGAGGTCTGACTCGGGCTCCTGCTGCAGGGAGGCGCGGCGCAGCGCCGCGCGCACGCGTGCCAGCAATTCATCCCGGCTGAACGGCTTGGTGACGTAATCGTCAGCGCCAGAATCGAGGGCTTCGACCTTATTTTTCTCCTCGTTGCGTACGGAAAGAACGATGATGGGAACAGCCGAATTCTTACGAATAAGGCGGCAAAGCTCGACGCCATCGACATTCGGCATCCGTAAGTCAGTGATGACGAGGTCAGGAGTCCATGATTTCATCACGAGCAACGCGTCATCTCCATCCACTGCGGTGCGAATCGTGTAGCCACGTGCGGAAAGAGTTGTTTTCAGCACGCGGGCGATCTGCGCTTCATCGTCCACAACCAGGATTTTAGATTTCTCCGGGCTGCCCATTGAACGTTACTTTACGCCTACTTTACCTCTTGCGTCACGATGTGCACATCAATGTTGGGGGTATCACGCAGAAATTTGTGGATTGCGGAAAGGTACAGATATCGTCTCCACCCTGATTGGGCAGAACGGCCAAAAACTACCTGCGTGATGTGGCGCTCGCGAACTATCTTCGCGACTTCCGCAGCGACTGTTTTGCCTCTTGCGCGGATGAGTTTTGCACCGAGACCTTCAGCAAAGCGCAGATTTTGCGCCAAGGTGCGCTGATTTTCGGGACTCTCATCCATGCCGATATCCACGTAGATCACGTAGAATTCAGCACTAATGCGCTGAGCCATTCGCGCGGCACGGGCGATCAAGTATTGCCCCGCCGGATTCGAACTGGTACATACTGCGATGCTTTCGCGAACCGTCGGCTGCTCTGATCCTTCCTTCTCCAAATAGGATTCGAGGCTGCGATCCACCGCGCGGGTGACTTGTTCCAGAGCCAGTTCGCGCAGGGACATGAGGTTCGCCGGACGAAAGAAATTTCCCAGCGCACGCTCTGCTCGATCGGTCGGATAAATGTCACCACGGCGCATGCGCGTCTGCAGCGCTTCAGGAGTCAGGTCGACAAGCACAATCTCATTGACTCGCTGCATAACCCAGTCTGGAATGGTCTCCCGCACGGGGACACCGGTGATTTGCTGAACCAGCGGCGTCAAGCTCTCGACATGCTGCACGTTAACCGTCGAGAGCACATCGATACCTGCCTTCAAGATGTCGAATACATCTTCATATCTTTTGCGGTGCTTGCTTCCGTCGATGTTGGTGTGCGCCAGTTCGTCGATTAAGGCGACTTGTGGTTTACGCGCGACGATGGCATCGACATCCATCTCTTCGAACGATGCCCCCTTGTAGTTCAGCCTCCGGCGCGGCACATGATCGATCCGGGCGGCGAGTTCAGCGACGCCTTTGCGCCCGTGAGTTTCGACAATTCCAACGACAACATCTTCCCCACGACTTGCCCGGCGGATACCCTCGCTTAACATGTTGTAGGTTTTCCCCACGCCGGGAGCATATCCGAGGAATAGCTTAAAGATCGTGCCCTTCTTTTCAGGGGCGGCCTCTTCCAGCCATTGTTCTGGAGTCTTCGTCATCAGGCTTATTCTCGCTTTCGCCCAACAGATTGTCGAATCGTCTACAATCTCGCTGTGAAAAGGACCGTCCAGCAGATCGTGCGCTATGTAGTTGTGTCGGTCCTGGATATTTTTATCACGTGGTTCTGCTTTCGTTTCTTCCACCACAATCCGACAACGGTAGGGTTTGTATTTCTATTCGCCATTCTTGTGGTATCCGCGACGTGGGGACTGCAACAGGCCATCTATATGTCGCTAGCCGCGTCGCTTCTCTACAACTTCTTTTTTTTGCCGCCGTTGTTCACTCTAGTTATATCCGATCCGCAAAACTGGATTGCTCTCACTGCGTTTCTTGCGACTGCTGTCATCGGTAGTCAACTGTCGGAGCGCGCGCGCCGAAGGACAGAGGAAGCGAACCAACGCCGCCGCGAAGTCGAGCGTCTCTACGCTTTAACCCAGCAGGTGTTAGTTACGGAAAATGTCTTCGAACTTCTCAACAAACTGCCGGCTTACGTGACTGAGATCTTTCAGGCCACGGGAGCCGCATTGTTCCTAGAAAACAAAGGAAAAGTTTATTACTCCGATATCAGTCTGCAGGCGCAAGTGCCTGTAGAGCAGCTAAGAGCTGTCAGCGGACGTGGTGAGCCTGTTTTCGATCGAGAACAGCACATTCGGTTCATGCCAATGAGGATGGGAGTGCGCTCGATTGGATCGTTCGCCGTAGTCGGCAGCGAAGTTTCACGAGAGACATTGGAAGCTGTAGGAAGTTTGATCGCAACAGCGATCGAGCGAGCCACAACATTCGAGCAATTGAGCAAGGCAGAGGCTGCGCGCGAAAGTGACCGATTGCGAGCCCTTCTTCTCGATTCGGTCACGCATGAGTTTCGAACTCCGCTTACCGCCATCAAGGCTTCCGCCCAAACTTTGCTCGATGAAGTCGAACTCGACAAGCCGCAGTTAAAGGACTTGGCCGCGGTCATCAACGAGGAAAGCGATCGATTGGACAGAATCGTCGGAGAGGCGAGCGAAGTTGCCCAATTAGACGCCAGGAAGGTTGAGCTTCACCTTGAGCCGCACCCGATCGGCGAAGCGATCGACAAAGCGCTTCAACAACTGAAGAACACACTCGACAAGTACACTGTCGAGAGAACAATTCCTCCGAACTTACCAGCCTTCAAGATGGATTTGGATCGAATCGTTGAAGTGCTGGTTCAGTTACTCGACAATGCGGCCAAATATTCGCCGGTCGGCACCGTCATTCACATCACGGCTGAGCTGCGCGATCAGAGCATAGTCACCAGCATCGCGGATCACGGCGCTGGCATCGATGACATTGAGCAATCGATGATCTTCGAGAAGTTTTATCGAGGCCGCAATCAGAGGGTCACGGTCAAGGGCACAGGCATGGGATTGGCGATCGCCAGAGCGATCGTAGAGCTTCATAGCGGCACAATCGGCGTCACGAGCCAGCTTGGGCGCGGGTCGGTGTTTTATTTCTCGTTGCCAGCGTGAACTCGTGCTCGACGAAAAACGTTCTACGTTCCTGTTCCAAGCAGGGCGAGCATCTGCGGGCTTCCACCGCCATCGTGGCTCACAGAGAGATTTGCAGAACGAGAGCCCACCGCTGACGGCCTGAAGTTCACACCAAGAGAACAACTGGCTCCGGCTGCCAGGCTCGTCCCACAGTTGTTGATTTGAGTGAAATCGCCGGCGTTCAGCCCGGTGATCGTGATTCCCGAAATGTTCAACGCGACGCTGCCTTTGTTGGTCAGCGTGATCAGCTTGCGAGGGCTTGTTGTGCCAACAGCGTAATTACCGAAATTAACGCTCGCGGGATTGAGTTGCACAGATGTGCCGGTGCCGCTGAGTGCCACGGTTTGCGGGCTCTGCGGCGCGTTATCAGTGATGGAAATCGTGCCGCTCGCCGCACCGATCTTCGTCGGCTTAAAACTCACATACGCACTGCAACTCGCGCCTGGATTGAGCGTAGTCGTACAGGTCGTTGTGATCGTAAATGGCCCGGTGATGCTTGCGCCTGCAATGGTCAGAACTCCAGAGCCGATATTCGTCAGGGTGACCGTCTTCGCCGCGCTCGTGGTTCCGACTGGCTGGTTTCCGAAATTGAGACTTGTTGGAGAAAGCTGCACGATCGGGCCCTGCACGAGCTGGACTGTAGGCGAAGACGTGCTGGTCACATAGTTGGAGTCACCGTTGTATGTCGCCTTCACGCTGTGCGCCCCGATTGAAAGCGTAGAGATATTAAACGTCGCTACGGCATGACTGTTGAGAGAACCGCTTCCGATGTTCGTGCTTCCATCGAAGAAGGTAACATTTCCCGTTGGTAACGCTGCGAATGCTGATGGGTTGACGGTGGCCGTGAACGTCACAGTCTGCCCGAAGTTCGACGGATTTGGCGAAGATGTAAGGCCCGTCGTGCTATTTCCTCGGCTCGTGTTCAGGAGTACTCCTACGCTGCCCGGCCCCTGGCCACACGACGCGCCGATACAATTTCCGGTGACGATGTCGGGTTTGCTATCGCCGTTCAGATCTCCGATCGCCACTGCATAGGGCGCGCTTCCTCCCGGAGGAAAAGTTACGACAGGCTTTAGGGTTCCGTCGCCGTTGCCTAACAAGATTCCGACATCTCCGTTACCCCCCTGACAGCTGCCGCTGGTCGCAGAGCAGTTCACCACGATAACGTCGAGCTTGCCATCGCCGTCCATGTCAGCGACCTTGATCGCGGCTGCGCCAAACAAGCTCGCAGGATAAGCCACGACAGGCTGGAATGTGCCGTCGCCATTGCCGATTAGCACGCCGACATCACCTTGATTGACGGTGGTGCTCGTACTGCTGTTCGCGATAACGATGTCTGCTTTTCCGTTGCCGAGGTCCGCGATGGCGACGCCGTCAGGGTAAATTCCGCCAGAATTGTAGGCCACAGCCGGCTGGAAGGTTCCATCGCCGTTGCCCAGCGCTACTCCAACTGTGCTCGAATTGCACAGTGACTGAGCGCATTGGTTTCCGATCACGGCATCAAGCTTTCCGTCTCCGTTTACATCACCCACGGCCAAAGAGAACGCAATCAGGCCAGCTGAGCCGAAAGGAATTTCCGGTTGGAATGCTCCGTTGCCATTGCCGAGAAATACGCCGCCGCATCCGCCGGTAGCGCAATCGCCCGCAACCACCAAATCATTCTTGCCATCGCCATTGACATCCGCTATGGCAGCAGCGATCGCTCCGTAACCACCACCGCCCAGCGTGATCGTGACCGCGGGTTGGAACGTCCCATCACCGTTCCCAAACAAAATGCCGGCATTGCCGCCCGAGCCCACGCACTGGTTTCCAGACGCGTTTCCGCAGTTCACAACGACAATGTCAGGCTTGCCGTCGCCATTGAGATCTCCGACGGCAAGGCCGGTGGCATAAATTCCGCCAGAGGTGTAGGTGACCGCCGCGCGTAAGGTTCCGTCGCCGTTGCCCAGCAATACACCGACAGCGCCATTTGGGCAGGGAACTGTGTTATTCACGCACCAGTCCGAGACAACAACGTCCAGTTTCCCGTCGCCATTCAAGTCTGCAACGACGGCTCCATTTGGGCCATTTCCGCCGGGCGAGTATCTCACCGGAACGGCAAAATTCAGGGTAGAAGCCCATACTTCATGCGCCATGAAAAACACGAAGACACAAAGGAGAAACACAACTACACGACGGCGCATTGCACCTCCAAAAACTTTTGGACTTGTAGAAACTAGGGTAGAACCCGAGCGGGGGAAATTTCGATTATTTTACACGAGCAACGCCCCCGCCAATGTTAGCGATTGTCGAGCATGAGCATCAATGACAATTCCGTAATAGCCCAGTAGTAATCACGGTAACCTTAGCTTCAAACGGGCGAGATTGGCGAGATGCCGGTAGAACAGGGATAGCCATAGGACAGAATGCCGAGTTGGACAGAAACTCGAGCGTTCACGTTTACGTGCATTCTTCAGAGACTTGGCGGCATGGATTAATATGAGGTGGCGCCGCATCGGAGAGCCTATGAAGCCACTCGGCCGCTCGCTGCTGAAGTCATCGTGGGCAGCATGGTTGATGCTCAGTGTCATGTCTGCGTTTGCTCAGCAAGGATCGGGGGCTCATCCGAATCCGTCTCAGTCTCCAGTTAAGCCGCAGTCTCAGACGACCACACCTTCGCAGCCCGATACCTTCCCGACGCAGATGGATCCTTGGGACCAGAATGAGCTGATCCAGCGTAGTAATAACGATCCTGTCTCCTCCAAAATCGCAGAGGGAAACAACTGCTTTCTTCCTCCGCTTAACGGCTTGCTTCCTGCTACGGTGGGCGTCGCAGATTTGCAGCTTCCAGCAAAGGCTCGCAGAGAATATAGAGATGGCTGTGTGGCCGTGCGAAACAACAAGATTGTCGAGGCAGAGAGCCACCTGCGGAAAGCGGTGAAGCAATCGCCGAAATACTCGGCTGCCTGGGTCGTATTGGGCCAGCTCCTGGAAGCGCAACAGAGGAACAAAGAGGCCGGGGATGCCTGTTCTCAGCCGATAGCCAATGACGTCAGCTACCTGCCCGCGTACCTTTGCTTGGCCGATGTTGCTGCTCGCTCAGAGAACTGGGAAAAAGTCCTGGCGCTGAGCATTCGCGCCCTGGAAATTGACCACACGACAGTGGCGGCAGCCTACGACTACAATGCGGCCGCGAACCTCCATCTGCGCGATTTGCCCCAGGCGGAAAAAAGCGCGTTGCGGGCAGCGGAAATCGACAAGAGCAACACCGACCCTCGCGTTCATTTCCTGCTCGCTCAGATTTATGAAGCGAAGGGTGATCGGGTCGCGGAAGCTGCTCAATTGCGCGAGTATCTGAAGTATGCCGGCAATCCGAGCGATGCAGCCATGGTAAGAAAATATCTCTCTGATCTGGATCAGCGAACCAAACAGTCTTCCCAAGCCAACTAGTAACGGATTCCGACCCCAACGGTGACTAGCTCGGTACTGATGTTCCGAGTGGGCGCGTAGTGATAACGAGTTTCGACATAGAGCCTGTACGGCTCTTCCGCTACTCTTGCTGTAAATCCAATCCCAATATTTCCACCAAAAGCATTGGACCCAGTGCTGCCAAGCTCCTTATCGGATGATTCTTGTCCGTGAAGCGCGGCGCAACAGACCGCCAGGATCGCTAAACCCATCAACCCGCGCACATCGCGACCTCCGCCGTGTCTACAAAGTTAGCGGTGCCGGAATCCGGCTTGAACTGTGACATTTGCCAGTTTCGATGACCGAACAAGAATTGTCTCGATTCACATTTCAACATCGTTGAGGATTGAGTTCGACGGCTTACGAGCGATGCAGTGATATATCCGGCCTTGGAGGAAGAACACGCATGTTCTGACCCGGTACATTCTCAAACTGATTGGTTCGGGTGACTTTTTGCAGCGACGCGATCAATGAACCCCCACACCCTTCACGAAGGTTTTAATCACCATGCCCTACCACTCAGCGATCGGACTACGGTTCGATCATAGGGATAGAGGACGCCAGTTGCAGATCAATCATCAACTGAACACGCCGATCCAACTGGTAGAACAGTGCTGTGCTCTTAGGCGAAAGGACCTTGCCGAACAAAGGAATATATTTCTTTCTCAACTCGGCTACGGATTCGTCGACGTTCACCCACTGGTTTACAGCGCTGGAGGCCTCGGTATCGCTGAGAGCACCTTGAGACTGGATGTACTGCTTGATTAGCGCATACTTCGCTCCATTGAGCTTCACGAGGTCGGAGATGTATTGCTCATAGACCGGCCAGAATTTTTCAGCCTCCGACTCGGATAGCTTCATGTTGGCGGCAATGATTTGTTTCCTCTGCGAACGAATATCCTTGCGCAACATCTGAATATCTTCATCCGTGATGGACGGGGAATCGTCGGCCACCGGCCGGGCAGTAATGTGAGGTGTGGCCTCTTGAGATGAGGCCTCGTGTGGAAGCACGAAACACGAAATGAAAATCAAAGAGGCGAAGCACAAGTTGCGTCTGATCATGATGCTCCTTTCGTCCGAAGAAGTTTTTGGAGAGTAGCAGTGGAAAGCAGCCAGCAACTACTGGGAGAACTACTAGGCGGGCTGC
>DATJWZ010000472.1:0-1936 GCA_035500795.1 Candidatus Eiseniibacteriota bacterium
TCCAAGCGCGCGGTTGATCGCCTGGTCGGCGGTATCGCCGATTGACTCAGGAGTGGGCATCTGATCCAGCGACTGGACCTGGATCCCCGCGGTCGCGGAGGCTCCGACTGCTGTTGCCAGGTCACCGCGAGCAATCTCCTCAGCACCAAGGATTGCTTCGAGATCGTATTCCGCCTGGGCTGTGGCGCTTCGTGCTTCTAGTACGTCTGGCCGAGTGGCAAGACCATTTTTCAAGCGTTCTTCTGCAGCCTCCTGCACTGACTGTGCGTTCGACAGACTTGCTCGTGCGGCCTCCTCTTGCCCCATCGAACTCAACAGCCGGTAATAAGCCTGCTGCACTTGGTAAATGACAGCGCGATGGGTGTCGTTAAAGGCGAAATTGGCCGCCAACAGTTGCGCTTTCGCAGCACTGATTCGACCGGCGCGTGCGCCAAAGTCAAAAACTGTGTAATTGAGATCCAGCTCCACCTGAAAATCCTGTACAACCTGGCCGTAAAAGCGATTGCCGAAAAAGGCTTCTTGGCGGTTTGTCTCGGAAAGCGCAGCCGCCGCCAGAGTGGGATATAACTCGCTGCGCGTGACACCCAGGGTGGCAGCTTGGGCGCGGGCGCGTTCCCACGAAACGCGAGTGGCCGGATTGTGCGCTTCCGCCAAATCAATCAACTCCGACAGCGAATACGTCTTGGCCGAATCTATGACAAATCTCGAGTCAGGAATATTTCTGGCATCGGTTTCCACGCTGATCTCAATAGATGTGTGCCACGGATGATCAGCCGAAACAGGCGGACTCTGACAAAAAACAGTTTTAGTGAACAGCACAAGAAACGAAATTGCTCCAGCCACACACAAGCGGGGCAGTTGTCGTTTCAAGTACGTGGACATTTTGATTTTCTTCTCTCCTTCGAATGTCAACGCGCGGTGATGCGAATCAACATCTCCTGCCCACTGCTGAGCGTGATTTTCTGGTGTCCGCGAAATGCGGTTGTTCCTAACCCTCCGGCACCGCCGACAATGGATCCGATTCCGGCCCCTTTTCCGCCGCCGAAGATCCCGCCCAGCAAAGCGCCGGCTCCTGCCCCGATGGCTGTGTGCTCGATCGACTTGCGACCTCTACCACCTGATTCAATCGCGCCTTCGACATCCACCTTCTCGCCGGAGGGCGCATGGTAAAGCTCAATAATCTCAGCATTAATCTGCGCGCGACGTCCGTCAGGCATAACCAGGCGGTCGAAGCGGAGCATCATGCTGGTGTGGCCTTCGACCTTGCCGGACATATCAATTTCCTCGATGTGACCGTACACTCGAGCATTCCGGTATTCGCCATGGTCAACGACCGTTGCACTGAACGGATCACCAACCTCAGAATCAACGCTGTTCAGCGTGTCATCCAACCGCATGCGGAGGGCGGTGTCGTCTGGAATGCGGAAATCTGATGTTGAGGCTGGCAACGGTAAACTCGCCAGCGCGATCAGCCCCACAAGAAGGCCAAGGACCGTGGGAAGCTTCGGAACGAACAGTTTTTCGTGTCGATGATTCATGACAAGCTTTCTCCTTATTTGCCATACAACGGGTAACCGGGGGTCCACTGCGTGTTCAGCACTCGCCGGCGAAGTTCATCTTCATTGATCTTGGGAGCGACACCATCTTTTTGTGCCTCCATGCCAACCGCGAACGCGATCTCCGCGGCAACTCTTCTGATCTCGGTGAGTGGAGGAAGAAGCGAGTTGGAAGCGTCTTTGAGAGCAGGTGAGTTTTCTGCTAACGCGCGGGCCGCCGCCAGCATCATCGGCTCTGAAACGCGGCGAGCGCCGGAAGCAACGGCGGCAAGCCCCATTGCGGGAAAGATGTAAATGTTATTGCACTGCGCGATCAGAATCTTGCGGCCGCCGTAACTGACGGGGGCAAACGGAGAGCCTGATGCTACCAATGCGCGCCC
>DATJWZ010000473.1:0-7408 GCA_035500795.1 Candidatus Eiseniibacteriota bacterium
CCGTGGTTGGTTTCCGAAGGACGACCGTGAATTGGGCCTGGCACGTCTTGCTCACATCCTGAAACGCATTGCCGGTCCGGTCACCTTCAGAGGCGTCAAAGAAGAGTCCGTTCTTGACGTGGTTGGGAAGCCCAGTAAAGCGGCCCTTGCCGTCGACATTGGTCCCTACTTCGAGGTCGAGTTTACGCACTGACGCGAATCCGTACGCGATGTGAACTTTGATCTTAGCGGCATAAACCGGCTTGTTATTGGTGTCAGTAATGGTGAAGTCGGCGGAACAAGTGCTGACGCCGGCATCGACCGATGGGATCGAGTGCGGATCGGGAGTTTGAGCGGCCGCTGATAGCACGAGCGCGAGCAAGATGAGCATCTGTTTCATCGACTGGATTATAGATCGGTGGAGGATCTGTATCGATTCATGACATTGAAAGTATTCACCGTTGAGTTCGGGAAGTACCTGCTGCTGAGATCGCTCGGAAAACATCGCACCACAGGGATCACAGAGGTTCACAGGGATAGGCTAGAGCCTCGTGTGTCAAATTCCGGTTGGACGGAACTGGTCACCTCACAGGTTCCCCGGGATCGCGGCAACTGCTTTCCGCAGTTGGCTTTACAGGTACGGGTTACCAACGTTCATTGCTGGTTGGCGAAAGCGACCCTTATAATTTTTCAACGCCACCCTTATCTGTGAGGACGACGTATTTCCATGCCTGAGGCCGGGACTCAATTGACTCGCCAGAGCCAGGAACTGACGATTTTTCACGACGTGGCGAAGGCGCTCACGTCGTCCCTGGATCTGGATTCCATTCTGCAGACCATCATGGAAAAGATGGCGGAATATTTTCGTCCGGATACGTGGTCGCTGTTGATGGTGGATGAGCCGAACAACGAGCTGTATTTCGCGATTGCGGTCGGCGACAAGGCAGAGGCTCTGAAGAATGTTCGCCTGAAAGTGGGCGAAGGCATTGCCGGATGGGTTGCAAAGCATGGGGAAGCCCGGGTCGTGCCGGACGTGAAGAGCGATCCCTTTTTTGCGAGCCGTGTAGACCATGCGACGAAGTGGGAGACTCGCTCGGTCATATGCGTACCGCTGCGTTCCAAGCTGCGAGTACTCGGCGTCATCCAATTAGTGAACGTTGATATGGAGCGCTTCAAGGAGCCGGAGCTTTTCTTCCTGCAAGCGCTGTGCGACTACGGTGCGATTGCCATTGAGAATGCGAAGTGGGTCGAGAAGATCCAGGAACTGACGATCACCGACGATTGCACCGGTCTCTACAATGCGCGGCATCTTTATAAGACGCTGGAGACCGAGGTGTACCGCTCGTCGCGGTTCGGATATGAGTTCAGCGTTCTGTTTATCGACCTTGATCATTTCAAGTCGGTGAATGACACGCACGGCCATTTGATCGGTAGCAAATTGCTGGCGGAGATCGGCTACCTGATCAAGGCGCAACTGCGGCTGATCGATTTCGCGTTTCGTTACGGTGGCGACGAGTTCGTGGTACTGCTTCCGCAGACCGGCAAGGATCAGGCTCTGGTTGTGGCCAGGCGCTTGCGCGACGGGCTAAGGGCAAGTTGCTTCTGCAAGGAAGAAGGATTGAACCTCAACGTGCGGGCGTCGATTGGCGTGGCGACCTATCCGCATGATGCGCACTCCGCGCACGATGTGATCCGGCAGGCCGACGGGATGATGTACATGGTAAAGAATTCCACACGCGACAATATCGGAATCGCGCAACGCGGGATGCTTCGGGAGTAGAATTTTCCGGCTTCCGGCTTCCGACCTCAGACTTCTTCCTCTTCGTGAAAACTACGGTTTCACCAGCACTGTGCTCAGCGTGCAGGGGCCTGCGCCTGGTGTGATTGAGCAGAACGGATTGAGGTAGTTCGGCATGTTGGGGAACGAAATCTGAGAAAGGTCGGCGCCTCCGGTCAGTGTGCTCACGTTGTGGACCTGGCCGTCGCTGGCTCCGACGGCGATTGTGCTTCCGTCCACCGACATGTCGGAACTGATTGGGGTTGCATCGCCTTGCAACTGGATCCCTCCGGCGGTCGCGCCGAGAGTGAAACTGTAGCTCAGAATTGCAGAGCTACTGGGCTCAACGACATAAAGTAGCGTGGCGTCAGGCGAAGCGAAGAAGTTTGCCGGACTTGCGATCTGCTGTCCGAGCTCAATTCGCTGTACCTGAGTGGATGCCGCATTCGGAACGAAGGCAAGTCCCTGTGGGCAGAGAGTTCCGGTAGCGGGCGCCGAGACGGCAGCGGTCAGGATGTCGAACCCCGTCGCGTCAAGCACAAGAACATGAATTCCATCAGGAACTGGAATTCCCAATGAGTCGGTCCCGTTCATGTGCAGGTTGGGAAGAACCCTCATCACGAGCGGGTCCGCAGGTAGATTTACTACTGCCGGGACTGGGGTAGCGGAGAGATCAGTCGCGACCAGGTTCGTGCAAGTCGAAAATGCTGTGATGTTCGCCGGGGTGGTACCGACGGAAGACTCCTGGATGAATGCGAAGGCTCCATTAGGCGAAAAACGGACCGCAGTGGCAGGGCCGGAAAGAGCGATTGGGCCTTGCAGTTGTTGGAGTGGTGAATAGACGTACAACGAACTCGAGTTCGCGCCACCGATGATGAAGATCTTCAACCCATCCGGAGAGTACGCTGCAGCTGTTGCGTTCGGGATCGTTAGCGCGACAGTGGCCGCCGTTGCGCTGGTAACGTAGACCTGGTTCGGAGAATGGAGAGTATCGGAGAAGAGGGCGGAATTCCCATTTGCAGACACGGCCAGAACTTGCCCATTCACCGTTCCCAACGATGTGAATGGGCTAGTGCTGCTGCCAAAGTTGGCCGGATTGATGGTGAGTGCACCGAAGTCGCTGCCTGCATAAATTCGGGCCCCGGCCGGGTCGAAGAGAAACGAATTCAGAGGGACGGGATTCAGGTTGGAAACACCCGCGACCGCTTTCGCCGTTGAGAAAGAATAGTCGGCGGTAATGCAGTTTGTCGGGAGTTCGTGGGCGCATCCAAGACTGGCCGCGAAGACGGTTGGCGGTGCCGGAGTTCCGGTCGCCAAGACCGAAATAGATGCAGCAGGAGAAATCTGGACAGGTTTTTGATTGCCCTGCGAATCTGTGAAACCGATGAACTCATTTGATGAGTACACCGGTTTCGGAATCAGCAGCTGGCATCCGCCGAAATTGGGATACAACGCCTGGAAGTAGTTGCTGCAAGTGGTGATCTGAGCCGTTGTGGCAAGGGATGCCGGCACTATCGGGAAGCCGATGTTGCACGTAGGCGGCGAGCACGAGGCGGTTAGCGTGGCCGCTCCTGGCGACGCTATCGTAAGTGCACAGGACTGAGTACAACTCGTGGCCAAGCTGATAGCTCCCGGGTTTGAAGACGTCCAAGTCAGCGGAATTTTGCTTAATACCACGGCACCATCCGTGTTGGGCAGAGAGCTGTTGTTCATTACATCTGTGACCGTGGCGATCGCAGTCTGTGAACCCCCACCCTTTGCGATCGCAACATTCGTTTGGCCCGACCCAGCGGCGCCCATTTCGAGCGCGATATTCTGGACCGGGCAGGTGGCGAAGAAATCGAGAAGCGGGGAAGTTTCACCCGCGCCGTTTGTCAATGTTGGTTGCTGAAAAGTGGTGCTGGTTGCGCCACTTGCAGTTGCGTAGATGTAGCTGATTCCCGGGGTGTTTGCCGTTGCCGTGGCCTGATTCGTCGGGAACTTAAAAGTGGTATTGTTCAACCCTGTAAGCGACACGACGGCCGGATTGCTCGCCGAGAAAGTGAATGGTCCGACTGACGCGGTGATATCGTTTCCCTGGCTGAAGGCATGCGCCTCGAGCGTCATGGTCTGCGATTGCGACAGACAAGGCTCCTGAACCGATTCGCCGTTGAGCACAACGCCCTTCACGATGATGTTGTCGATCGGCGGATGAACGAAGACGTAAGTCGGGATACTGCTGCCACCAAGTGCCGTAGCTGTCACGGTTACCGGACCGAAGTTTCCGGGCGTGCACGTCGTGAAGAGGGCATCCCAATGGCCGGCGCAAGCGATGCCAGTAGGGGATACGTTGAGAATCGAAGTGTCGCTCGAGTCGTAGCTGACGGTGGTGGTCAGGTTCGTGCCGGAGGTGGTCTGGACCGCGGCGGTGAAGGCAAGTGTGCCTCCGAGTTGAAGAGAAGTTGCCGTGGACGGGTTAAGAGTTACTTTACCGGCGAAAAGTGGCGGGCCAGCCTTGGATCCGCCCCCGCATCCGGCGACGGTCAGAAGGGCAAGAATTGGAAAGATCAGCCAAAGACCACTCGAACGGGACCTACCCATGCACTCCTCTTTTATTCATTTTTATTCATTCGTGAGACGTCCGCGACAGCGCACTTGGGCCGCGCACACCAATCGCGAGTGAGTTCATCTCAAAACATTTGGAAAACTTGTAGTGTAGAGGGTGACGCCAGAATCAGCAAGTTGAGGCGTTTTGGCGGCGTCTGTGCCAAACCGAAATGCTGAGCGCGGCGGAAGATCTCCTCTCTTACACCCGAGACGTGGGATGCTGACTCGGGCATGCGAGTTCCCTCGACAACGCAAAATGTCTTGGGACACCGAAAAAACAAAGCCTAGAACTGCGAAGCTCGCAAAGAAAGGCCGCAGAGATCGCGAAAAAATGCGGCTTGGCTACGGAAGCCCAGCGCCTGAATTCCGTCGCCACCTGGATGGACCCGCTGGGATTACACATTCAAGGTTGACGGGTGGTTGAAGCGATTGTTATATTAAATAGGTTCCGCGAGTTCATCCAGGCTTGCTGTGTGCCGCGACTTTCTTGTGGGTGTGTGTGCAAGAGTAGACGAGTAGCGGTCGAGCTTTAGAGAACAGGGTTTCCGGACGAGTAGGGTTCGGAAACATTCCTCGCTGAAACGTACCTGCGGTGCCTTTCGCCCTTATGCGGAAGGATATGCAGGGCAAGGCTGACGAAACGGAGTGCCCCCGGAGTTTGGCCGGGCGCCACCGTCGAAGGCGAAAGTCTTAAAGGGAATCCAGAATCTCTCGTTCGCCGGCAGGCGGGAACCTGCGCAAATGAGTGACGAGAAGTAATGGTCGGCTAGTTGGCCGGTCATGCCCACGGATGCGCGATCCGAAACTGTGGATTTGAAGGCCTGCGCAGGCGTGAATGCGCGGTCAAGGAGTGGTGAGAGTGCCTACCTTTAATCAGTTGGTGGCTCAGGGCCGGAAGCGGCCTCGTTTCAAGACGGCAAGCCCTGCGTTGCAGGGATGTCCGCAGAAGCGCGGAGTATGCACGCGCGTGTACACGCAGACCCCGAAGAAGCCGAACTCGGCTTTGCGGAAAGTGGCGCGTGTGCGGTTGACGAACGGCATTGAAGTCACGACGTATATCCCCGGAGTCGGACACAACCTGCAGGAGCACTCGATTGTGCTGATTCGCGGGGGCCGCGTGAAGGATCTGCCGGGCGTGCGCTATCACGTGATCCGGGGAACGCTGGATGCGGTAGGAGTTGCCAACCGCATGCAGGGACGCTCGAAGTATGGAGCCAAGCGGCCCAAGAAGGGATAAGAGCTGAATGCCTCGCAAAGGACATATTGCAAAGCGGACGGTGCCGGCGGATGCGGTGTATCAGTCGGACCTGGTGACGAAGTTCATCAACTCGATGATGTGGCAGGGAAAGCGCTCGACGGCCGAGGGCATCTTCTATGAAGCCCTGACGAAACTGGAGTCAAAGGGCGGCGATGAGGCCCTGAAGCTTTTCAAGAAGGCTGTGGAGAATGCGAAGCCGCTGCTCGAAGTGAAGACCCGTCGCGTCGGCGGTGCGAACTATCAGGTGCCGGTCGAAGTAAATGCCGACCGCCGGACGTCGCTGGGGATCCGTTGGATCATTACTTATGCGCGGGCACGGGGCGAAAAGGGAATGGTCGACAAGTTGAGCAATGAGTTACTGGATGCCGCCAACGGACGCGGCGCCGCTATCAAGAAGAAGGAAGACGTGCATCGCATGGCGGAAGCGAATAAGGCGTTTGCGCACTACAGGTGGTAAGAGCGGATTGAGTAATTGGGAAATTTGGTAATTGAGTAATTTGCGGGAGTAGGGTTGGGTTTGATTTTCAATTACCCAATTACAAAATTTCTCAATTACCAAGTCGAAATCAAGGTTGGAGCCCTAGAAAGAGTAGAGATCAGGTCGTGCCAAGAACAGTCCCATTAGAGCGTTGCAGGAATATCGGCATCATGGCGCACATCGATGCCGGTAAGACCACTACGACGGAGCGCATCCTGTTTTATACGGGACGGACGCACCGCATCGGAGAGGTTCATGAAGGCACTGCGACCATGGATTGGATGGAGCAGGAGCAGGAGCGCGGCATTACCATTACGTCTGCCGCTACCACCTGCACTTGGCGCGATATCCGCATCAATATTATTGATACACCCGGCCACGTGGATTTCACGGCTGAGGTAGAGCGCTCGCTGCGCGTGCTCGACGGCGCTGTCGCGGTGTTTGACGCCGTCCACGGCGTGCAGCCACAGTCGGAAAAAGTGTGGCGTCAGGCTGATAAGTACGGCGTCCCGCGCATTTGCTTTATTAACAAGATTGACAAGATGGGTGCGGATTTCGAGCACGCCATCGATACCATCCGGAAGCGTCTCAGTGCAAAGCCCGTCGCGATTCAGATTCCCATCGGACAAGAAGCGAAGTTTGTCGGCGTCGTCGATTTGATTGCCATGAAGGCGATCATCTGGAAAGACGAGACGATGGGCGCGGAATACGAGGTCGAGGAGATTCCCGCTGACTTGAAGAAGAAAGCGGAAGCGTTCCACGCGCAGCTGGTTGAGACCGTTGCTGAAAACGATGACGAGATGCTGCACAAGTTCCTCGAGGGCGAAGAAATTTCGTCCGAGGAGCTGAAGAAGTCGCTGCGTAAATCGACGATTGAATTGAAGTTGTTCCCGGTAGTCGTCGGGACGGCGTTCAAGAACAAAGGTGTGCAGCCGCTGCTTGATGCGGTCGTGGATTTTCTGCCCTCACCACTCGATGTCGGCGAGACGCACGGAAAGAATCCGAATAACGGTCAGGAAGTCACGCGCAAGCCGGACGACAAAGAGCCATTCTCCGCGCTCGCTTTCAAGATCATGGCCGATCCGTTTGTCGGCCAGCTCACGTTTATCCGCGTTTACTCCGGACAACTTAAGACGGGCGATTCCGTGCTGAATGTGCGCAGCGGAAAGACCGAGCGCATTGGGCGTCTGATGAAGATGCACGCCAACAAGCGCGAAGAGATCAGCGAAATTCTGGCGGGCGATATCTGTGCGGCGGTTGGTTTGAAGAATGTTTCGACCGGCGACACGATCTGCGACGAAGATCATCCGATCGCGCTGGAATCGATTAC
>DATJWZ010000474.1:0-3280 GCA_035500795.1 Candidatus Eiseniibacteriota bacterium
GTAGACGAGCCGCGGATACTTCTGCCGCACCAGTTCCTTCATGACCGCGTACATATCGATTACGCCCTCATCGATGAAAACTTCGGTGTACTTTTCGTTGGGGACCTGTACGCGAACGTTGCGGTAATGCACGTGATTGATGACGTCCTTGCGGCCAAAATAGCGGCAGACCTCCACCGGATCTTCTCCCATCTCACGCGTGACGCCGCAATCAAACGTGATTCCGTTGGACTTGCTCGGAACGATGTCGACGAGGCGCCTCCAGCCGGCAACGCTGCCCATGATCTGTCGCGATCCGCGACTCAGGGGCGCAGGTGGATCGTTGGGGTGAAGGGCCAAACGAACTCCGGAAGCCTCGGCAATCGGGATTACCGCTTTCAGGAAATACGCGATGTTGCTCCACATCTCTTCGAGCTTGTGGGCGCCTTCATCCGGCAAGGGAGGCAGAGCTTTGACACGACCGTAGTCGAACGCGGTGAGGCCTGCGCCAGCCCTACCTTCTTCCGCGTAGTAGCCTTCGACAAGCCGGTGGGCATAGAAGTTGTACTCGATCACCGGAAGCCCAACTCTCCCGGCGGCGCGAATCGATTGCTGAACCTTTTCGATCTCTTCGTCACGTCCGGGTTTGCCATAGAGCGTTTTTGGAAAGCCATCGATCATCATGTTGCCCAAAGAGAGGCCGCCCGTCTTAAGGTTGTCGATGAGCGCTTGCAGATCGGCTTCCTGCCAGGGAATGGGAGGGCCGCCCATCAGAACATCGTTTACGCCGAGTTGTTTCACTCGGCGCATGGCGGATTCGTCAGGGCTTCCAATTTCCAGAGCAATCTTGGGAATGGTTGATGTCTCAGGAGTCTTGCGATCGTCGGCCACGGATTTCGGAACGACAACCCGGCGAAACGGAGCAGCCAACGCTGCTCCTCCCATCACCTGCAGCAACGCTCTTCGCGACTTGCCGGTTCTCTCCAAAGGCGCCTCCCCGCGGAACACAACTCGGCTTGAGCGCAGCGAAAAACATTTCAGAGCAGCACTCCAGGTGATATGCCCCGAGGCTCTCGCGCATCTCATCTCCGCGTCGCGTCCATGGTAAGCCCGAGGCAGCTAATGACGAAAAGAGGCATGACCGCAAGTCTGCGCCTCCGGATTGAGGATTCTGAGTGAAATAGAGATTTTTCGTAAATTGTCGCGGCAGGTCACTCGCAGTTTATTGATAAATGCCCTACTGAATCTCGAATTTGGCCATCCGCCACTCGGTTGTTCGGCCTGCCGAATCTGACGCCTGTACTTCGAGTTTGTAATGGCCGCTTTCCAACTTTGCGGTGTCGACGTTCAGCGCGATTGGGACCACAACATTACCTGGCGTGACACACTGGGCGGCACTCGTCGGTCGCGCATTCATTACCAAGGTGCCGTCTTTCAGATCCGTAATCTTCATGCGAAAATTGACTTCCGCGCTTTGCTCTGCGAGCAGAGGTTCGTAAATTTCAAAGTAGAGAGGCAGAAAACTCTTCTTGCGGAGCCGTGCGTTCGGTACTGGGATAAACTGCGCGTGTTTGCTGACCAGCGGGGCCGGCATCAGTGGTGCGGGCGACACGATGGCAGCATCTCGCAACAGCAATGATGCGTCCCGCAGAATGCCATTCAATGCAAGATCACTGATCGTAAGCGCCTGGCCATCAAGGGCCTCCACTCGTAAAGGCATGCGTGCTTGCCCGAACTTGTGGCCATCGCTTACGACGACATGCACAACATAGTCGCCGGAGTGCAACTCAACCTGGCTGTTGAAGCGACTCGGAATCATGACCCACCTCCGGCCGTAACTCCCAACCGGTGGGTCGAAGCCAAACTGCATGAGAAAAGAGTTGTCTTCGCTGCGGCATGGAAAGCGGTCGCTAAACCGCGTCGCAACGTCTCCGTTCGCGTTGTAGACGACTCCGAGAACGTAGATTGCCGGATGGTCACCCGGGCATGGATAATCCCACATCTTAGCCCCCGGAAACTCTATCGGCGATCTAACGGAACCATTCGTGTCCAATTCATATTCTGTGGCAATCTGGATGGTCGCAGGTGCTCTGGAGTCGTGCACCACGACCACATAGGTGTAATTCCTAGCAGACGCAGATGTCGATGCTGCACCGATTCCGGTTTCTGTCTTATCGTTCAGCAGCGACAAAACGCGGGAGGACCAAAACACAAATGGCCTGCTGGCAACCTTGAACGATCCATGCTTGCCGGACTTGGCGAAATTCTCCATTTGTGCAACGAGTTTCCCTCCTTGCACTGTCCCCACGTCAGCTTCATCGGTGCTGCAGTAGTGGTCACGATTCAGCACAACGTCGTTATCTCCCACCACGACTCGAATCGTGTGACAGTCGCCCGATTGCGACGGCGGGGGAATATATCCAAGGATATAGGCCGCAGTAGGTGCTGCAAGCCCCAGATCAACCGAAATAAAATTACCCCACGTCCCCCGGATCTGCTGGTAGAAAGACCACTGCTCATTGATGTCCCGCAAGGAGAAGTCGGCTTCTTCGAAGTAGTTGATTTGTTGCTCCGCGCCATTATCGAAGATGCGAAAATTATTCGCGGACAATCCACGAGCCACTGGGGGCATAGCCGCTTGAGCCGCGAGATCCCAGTATCGCTTCAGAATCTCCTTGGGAACCCATGCCGCGCTCTTTGGTGCATGTTTCCAGACTAAGGCTGTAACTAGAACCTGACGTGCATGAGAGTGAAACGTGAGAATCTCGCCTGTCCCGTTATCCGTTTGGGAAGGCTCGTTGGCGACTGGAGGACCAGTTTGAACAGGTGCATCGGGAGCTTGCGCTTGCCCCATCGAAAGGCAGCTTGCAACCAGAATAGAAACGGCAACGGCTGCAAGCTTTGCCATAGCGACAGTTTAGGCTAAAGAGCCCAGAGGATGCATGACTGTTGTTATCAGGCGTTAACACTTAAATTTCGATTCGTTGCGATTCGGTTCGCATCAGCATATTTGGAAGACGAGTGTAATGGAGGCTCTTGCGCTTAAAATCCCCAGGTTGCGAAGGCGGTCTCACCTCCTCTCTGGATGGCGACCTTGTTTGTTTTTCGCGCTCGCTGACAAGATCGCTGCTAATTGCGTGGTCTCTCGAGTAATCACGGCAGCACAGCCTTGATCCCTGTCATCTCGCAGAAGTCGACCAGCGTTGGATACAGGTCGCTGCCGTATCCCAGGCAGGCGTATTCGTTCGTCCAGTTCTGCAGCATCACATCCATGTCGCAGTGTGCGGTTACGAAACCGTGG
>DATJWZ010000475.1:0-1244 GCA_035500795.1 Candidatus Eiseniibacteriota bacterium
CTTTTTCCCACAGTCTTCGACTGAAGTTCGGAGCTACGCCAGAGCAATTACAGGTTGAATCAGCGATGCTGCGGGTGGGAGCGTCGGAAGCGTCGTTGCAGGGGGCGGTGACGAATTACTCGAATCCGATTGCGAATGGCACTTATGCAATAAGAATTCACACGCAAGATTTCGCGTCGATGTCACCGAGCGCCAAGGCTGAGGGCGATGTGCTGCTTAGCGGCAAGCTCCACTACCAAGCGGTAGCGAATGAACCGGCGATCCGGAATGTCTCGATTGACGGCCGAATCGCAAGTGATTTGCTGCGGGCAGCGGCTTCCGGCAGACGAGTTGAATTACGCAACCTTCAGGGTGAATATCGGCTGGCGAATGGGAACCTGGTTCTTCGTAATGTTGCTGTTGAAACGCTTGATGGACGGATCGTCGCAGACGGCGAGATGAATCGTCTGGACTCGACTCCGGACTCACGCTTTCATGCTTCGTTGCAAGGTATTTCGTTGCGCGAAGTACAGCGAACGGCGGGTACGCAACTTTCCGCCGCAGCGATTTCCGGCCAGATTGGCGGAACGGCCGAGGCCGCCTGGAAGGGCAGTATTCAAAACATTCGGGCTCGCTCCGACCTGAGCTTGAGAGCGGAAGCGAGCAGTACGGCGAATCCAAAAGCCGAGCAAGTTCCGGTTACGGGTAACGTTCACGCCTCGTATGACGGGCGGCGTCAGACCATTCACTTGCAGGACACGGTGATCAAAGTGCCGACTGCCACGGTCACCGCGCAAGGAACGATTAGCGATCGATCGAGCCTGCAGGTGCAATTGGTCGCAAACGATTTGCATCAACTTGAGTTGCTGGCCGCGTCATTCCTCGCGGGCGGGAATCCGCCGCCTGCGGTGTCCGGGAAGGCGACCGTCAATGCGGTAGTGCAGGGATCATTGAAGAAGCCGTCAATTTCCGCACAGTTGAATGCGCAGGACTTGCGGGTGCAAGGGAGCGAGTGGAAGAGTGCAAGCTTAGGACTGCGAGCGAATCCGTCGGAATTGAACGTGGACAATGGAAAGCTCGTGAACGCTCAACAGGGACAGGCGACTTTCAGTGCAACCGTAGAACTGCATAACTGGGTTTATCAACCATCGGATCGGATTCAGGCGCGGCTCAATGCGCAGCAGTTCAGGATCGCCGACCTGCAGCAGGTCGCGAACCAGCACTATCCGGTCTCGGGTGTGTTGAACGCTAAGATCGCTGTGAAT
>DATJWZ010000476.1:0-13188 GCA_035500795.1 Candidatus Eiseniibacteriota bacterium
TTGCCCGGCCAGTCGTATTGCATTAACGCTTTCATGGCGGCGCTGGCCACATGCATTTCTGAGTCTGGCGTGTAGTGATCGAGGAACCAGCGCACCAACATCGGGATGTCACTGCGTCGTTCGCGTAGCGCGGGGACGAATAACGTTACGACATTGAGACGGAAATAGAGATCTTTGCGGAAGGTCCCGTTTTTGTAGGCGGCTTCGAGATCGCGGTTGGTGGCGGCGATGACGCGCACATCGACCTTCACGCGCTGGTTGCTGCCGACCGGACGCACTTCTTTTTCCTGCAAAACGCGAAGAAGTTTAGCCTGGAGTTCGAGCGGGAGCTCGCCGACTTCGTCGAGGAAGATGGTGCCTCCGTCGGCGGCTTGGAAGAGTCCTTGCTTGGATTTGAGGGCGCCGGTGAAAGCGCCCTTTTCGTAGCCGAAGAGTTCGCTTTCGATCAGGGTGGGGACGAGCGATCCGCAATCGACGGCGACGAAGGGGCGGTTAGAGAAGGCTCCGCGGAAGTGCATGGCGCGGGCGACGAGTTCTTTGCCGGTGCCACTCTCGCCATAAATAAGGACCGGGGTGCGGGTATCTTTCAGGCGCGCGACCATGCGAAGGACCTCCTGAATGCGGGTGGAGGATCCGACGATGCCGTGAGCGGCGGTTTCGGAATCGGTGCGCTGGCGAAGGAATTCATTTTCTTCGACGAGCCGGATCTTTTCGGCCATGCGCCGCAAGAAGAGACGCAGTTCCTCGAGAGGAGAGAAAGGCTTGGTGATGTAGTCGTAGGCGCCGAGCTTCATGGCCTGGACGGCGGTTTCGATGGAGCCGTGTCCGGTCATGAGGGCGATCTCGGTGCGAGGAAGAAGTTTCTTGACCTTCTCCAGGAACTCGAGGCCGGACATGTGCGGCATGACCATGTCGGTGAGGACCATGTGGACGGATTGCTCTTCGAGAAGAGCGAGGGCGGACTCACCGCTCTCGGCTTCGAGGCAGGCGAACCCCAAGGCTTCGCCGACGGTACAACAGAGCTTGCGGATGGTCTGCTCGTCATCGACGACCAGCAGACGGATTTGCAGATCTTCTTTCGTACTTGCGTTATTCACTCGGCCTTCCCAAAAGTCTTCGAGACAACATCAATGAACTGCTGCACTCGAAACGGTTTCTCGACGCAAGGGGCCCCGGTTTCCCGTAAAGTCGCTACAGTTTCTTCGTTGGCGATATCGCCGGTGATGAAAATCAGCCGGTGCGCGAGATCCGGACGATGTTTCACGATCCAGGCATGGACCTGTCCACCGTCTACGCCTCCCGGCGTGCGCATATCGGACACGACTCCGAGAAATGATCCGTTTTCGAGAAGGCGAAGGGCATCCACACCCGATTCGCAGCAGACGACGGGATATCCGCTGCGCTCGAGCGCGGCTTGCACATAAGCCATGACGGCGGGTTCATCCTCAACGAGCAGGACAGGCAGGGGATGTGCTTTCAGGGCAGGCATGCTCATGGTTGTTTCACTCCTGCCGCGACGCTCCTGGATGCGGAGTGAGGCGCGGCGGGCAAGCGGACGATAAACGTCGCTCCCTTGCCCCCTACGTTGTTGTGGCAGAGGATTTCTCCACCGTGTTCCTTCACGATTCCGTAGCAGATGCTGAGACCAAGGCCGGTGCCTTTCCCAACTTCCTTGGTCGTGAAGAACGGATCGAAAATCTTGTCGGGATGCGAGATGCCTTCGCCGTTGTCGGCGAACGATACTTCTGCGGCATCACCAGACTTGGTGGTCATGATCTCGATACGAGCGGGGCGTCCAACCTCGCGCACGGCGTCGTAGGCGTTGTTCAGAATATTGAGGAAGACCTGCTGGAGTTGATGCGCGTCACCCATCACATCTGGCAGGCCTTCATCGAAATGCTCGATGACCTCGACTCCATGGCTGTTGAAGTCGTAAGCGCGGAGCTGGATTGTGCGCCGCAAAATCAAATTGAGTTGCAGGGAGTTCCTTTGCGGAGGCATCTGTCGCGCGAAGCTCAGCAGGTTCTGCACGATCTGCTTGGTGCGCTGCGCCTCTTGCAGGATTACGCGGAGATCTTTGCGGGCGCCTTCCGGTAATTCGGGATTTTCCAGGAGAAGGTCGGCAAATCCAAGGATCGCGGTGAGGGGATTGTTGACCTCATGGGCCACGCCGGAGACCAGGTGTCCAACCGCCGCCATTTTTTCGGCGTGTACCAGTTTGTCCCGCAGAATGGCGGAGTCGGTGATGTCGGTCAGGACGACGACAATGCTGGTGACGAGCCCCTGCTCGTCGCGCATGGGGCTGAGGTTGGCAGAAAATTTGCCCGCTCCGCCGCGGCGGCGAACGATCTCCAGCTCGAGATTGTCAACTTGTTGTCCATTGAGCGTGTTCTGTACCGCTTGCGTGAGCGAAACTTGAAATGCCGGGGCCGCCAATTCGAGAAGAGGGCGCCCAAGGAGTTCCGGTTGCTCAAATCCTGCCTCGTACCAGCGCCGATTGGCGTAGCTGATGAGGCCTGCCGTATCGGCTACCAGAATCAGGCTCTGCGTGTTGCTCAGAATTTTCCCAGAGAAGTCCCGTTCGCGATGTAGCTCGGACTGATACGTCCGAAGGCCGGTTACGTCGAGCATGAGGCCGCGAATCTGCAGAATGCGTCCCATGCCGTCGTACAGCCCGAACGCATTGATCAGGACGTGAATTGGAGATCCGTCCTTGCGTTTGAGCGTGGCTTCAAAATTCCGCAGGTGTCCGTTCTCCTCCATCAGCCGCGCATGCCGCTCGCGCTGTTCTGGCGATAGATAAAGTTGTGTCGGGATATCGATTTGCAGCAGTTCTTCGCGGCTCTCGTAACCGAGCATGCGAACCATGGCATCGTTCACTTCGACGAATCGACCGCCCGGTGTGCTGAAGAAGAGTCCTTCCTGAATGTTGTCAAACAATTCCCGGTAGCGCCGCTCGGCCTCGCTGCGGTCGGAAATATCTTTGAGAACATGTATCGTCTGCATGCCCTCGCCATTGGCCTCGTGAATGCGAGATGTGGAAACGAGGTAAGTGCGGTCAAATACGGCATGAGCGAACTCGTTAGTCTCATCGCCGGCGGATCGGCAGAATGGGCACGAGTATGAGGCGGAATCGGTTGTCAATTCCATCAGCGCCCTCATGTTGATCCCGATCAGTTCGGCGGGAGCGACACCCACCATGCCCGCCAGCGAGCGGTTCACTCGCAGCACCTTATCGTTCTGATCATGAACCACAATGAAGTCTGAGATGGCGTCGAAAATTTCCGTCCAGTGGCGGTTCGAATGCTCGATTTTGGTAAAGAGGCGCGCATTTTCGAGCGCCATGGTGGCGTGTCCAGCCATGGTTTCGAGGAAAGCCCGGTCTTCTTCCGATAAAGGAGTGGGATGTCCCGCGAGACACAGCAGCCCAGCTGTCTCACCGCTAGAGCGGGCAAGGCGCACTGCAGTGCATTCCGACCAGCCCAGTGCCGCGGCAGATTCTGGGCCGAGCGTCTCTCGGGCAGGAGCGGAAATCACGTTTCCAGGATGTCGTGAAATGAAGTCATTCAGAGCTGCCGAGAGGTTCCGCTGCAGATCCTCGCTGATAGAGGGATCCTGCGAGGCACGCGGCGCCTCGCTGCCAGCAGGCTTCTCTACAGAGGGCTTCCCAGTTTTGTTTTCTTCGGCAGAGGGGAGAAGCGTTGCTGCTACCTGGTTCGCTGGAGTGGAGCTTTGCTGATGTATAGCAACGATCTGCCATTGTCCTTCTTGAAGGATGGCCAGCAGCCCGGCATGCGACCCGGTCGCATCGGCGGTGCGGCTGACAAAGCGCCCGGCAAATTCAGGAAGCCGCAGCGAGCCGTCAATCTCGTGTGCCAGATCAATCAAGGCCTCTGCGCGCCGGCGATTCTGTTCGGAAACGTGCAGGTTGCGCGCGGCTTCGAGCATCACGGCAGCCTGGTTCGACAAGGCCTTGGCGCGTCGAATGTCTTCCTGGGTGATCCCGGTGCCGTCGAGGCGGTCGAGCACGCCGAACATCCCCAGGATCTGCCCACCGGCGCCCAACAGCGGCACACCGAGAAATTGGTGGACCTTGTACTTGGATACGACTTCAAGATTCGCGCCTGGGGTGCGGCTGGCCTCGTCTGTCCAGAAAACCTCGCGCGCGCGAAAAGTCTTGGTGGCGACGCCCTCAGGGAAGGGATTGTCGACCCGTTTGGGTTCGCCCTTCTCAACGCCAAAGCGAACGTGGAAGCGGTCCTTTTCGTACAGCGCGATGAGGCAGCGGCCATAGCCCAGAAAGCCAGCGGCGCGCATCACGAACGTTTGCAGGAAATGATCAAGATCGTTGGTGGAATTCAGTTCTGAGGAAATCTCAAGCAGTTGGTGAAGTTCCTGGGCCTGCGCGTGAGCGGTAGCATGCAATTCTGCGTGCGCCACGGCGACGGCTCCGAAGCCCGCGATCGCGGCAACCAGGGCGCGTTCCTCGCTGGTGAAGACTCCATCCTGGCGTGGATAGATCAGAATCGCGCCCTGAGTGCGCAAGGTACGGAATGGAGCAGCGATCAACATGCCCGGCGAGACAAGACTCCCGAGAGAATGCACATCGGCCCCGATGGAAAGAGTGAGGGGCTCGCCGGCGGAGATTGCCCGTTGCGCAAGGTCTGCGGCGAAGCGGAGGGTTTGCCGATCATGGCGAGCGCGGGCAGAGGTTGCCAATTGAGGCGATTCGGCGGAGACCGCCTTGAGCTCGAATGGCCCCTCGCGCTTCACCAGCACGCAGACCAACTTGGTCCGGAGCAGCAAGCGAACTCGATCTGCGACGGCCTCGATGACGGCGCCAACGTCGGGAGTTCCATGAAGGACCTGGGCGACATCCGCCAGAATCTCGGCCCGACGGTGTTCCTCGCGCGAGGCCTCCATGAGCCGGGTCGCCTCGAGCACGCTGCCAAGTTGCCCGGCCAAGATGGTGGCCTTGGCGGCAAGGTCTTGATCGAAGAAATCCTCGATGGAGTCGTGCAGGAAAGTTATGGCTCCAATTGCCTCATTGGAAACGACGAGGGGAGCAGCCATCAGAGAACGGGCACCAAAGTCCTTGGCCAGAGGAAAATGACCGCTGTTTACGCTGTTGGCGAAAATTGTGCGGCGCTGGCGGACAGCCTCTGCGGTGACGGTGCTCTGATCGGGCCGCAGGCGTAACCCGATAAAAGTGTCAGCCATTTTGCCGCTTGCCTGTTCGCCCACCAATTCGTCGCCAGCATGGCATTTCCAGAAGTAGACTCCGGAGACCTGGAATAATTGACGAGCCTCGCGGCAGAAGAATTCGATCAGAGAGAGGGAACTAGTGCGGGCTCCAGCTTTTGCAGCAATTTCCAGAAGCAACCGCTGAAAGCTCTGGTCGAACCCACGGGCCGACAAACCGTTTTCCGAGGGGCCGATCGGAGCTCCAACATCCGCACTGCTCGCGGAGGTGTAGGGTCCTGGATTCACAAGTGCTTGAATCTATTTGGGAAACTATATTCCATCTCATTTTGAGTCAAGGGAAATGCCGGGGAGGGGTGCCTTTGTGTGAAATCCCGAGACTCGGGATGAGATTTTTGTCTCACCCTGAGAAACAGTACTCCGAATTTTCCCATTGAGACAGGCTTAAGTCGAGAACGTCACGGGTGACGCCTTTGAGACAAAGGTAAGTCACATCTCTTCAGTGTCTTATCCGCTATTACTTTGGTTTTTTCAGGAACGTTCCCTTGGCCCGGTCATTGCACGGTTGGGCTTGCCAGTTTCATAACAGCTGAGGAGGAACTGTGTCTCGAAAACTTCTGGCGATTCTGTTTGCCGCGATTGCGATCGGCACCATTTTAATTCCGTGTAAGTCGGCAGCGCAGACATCGCAAAACGACGAAATCCTTCGTCGGGCAAAGACCAAGGTGCAGCCCGCGTACCCGGAGCTTGCAAAGAAGATGCAGATTTCCGGCACGGTAAAGGTCGAAGTGGTAGTTGCACCGAACGGCACGGTGAAAGAAGCGCGCATCGTTGGGGGACATCCTGTGCTGGCGACCGCAGCTCTGGACGCTGCCAAGAAATGGCGTTTCGAACCTGCCCCCAGCGACAGCACGGGAGTAATCGACTTCAAGTTTGAGCCGCGGTAGTTCGCGATTCCGCGGAGGAGAACGGCATGACTATCGGCAAGAAGTTATACGTGAATTTCGGCATCATCCTCACCATGGTGGTGGTGTTGTTCCTGGTGAACTGGTCTGCGGTGCGTCGCGAGCACGCGGCGAAAGAACTGGCGGATATTACCAACGCCGTCCGCTTCCAGATGATGCAAAACCGCCTTTACCTGAGCAACTACTTGCTGAGCGGCGACACGCGAGAAGTTGACCGCATGAATGAGGGTCTCCACACCCTGAACGAGAAGCTGGAGGAGGGCAAGAACAAGGCGAACTCTGACCAAGCCAAGAGCTCGCTGGCCAAAGTACAGCAGCTGGAGCAGTCGTGGGGCAAGGAGTTCTCCCAGCCGTTGATCGAAAAGAGAAAGGACGTGGACTCCGGCAACGCGACCGTTGCTGAATTGCAGATCTATTATCTGCAGAAAGATGCCTCATCGTGGGTGAAGAACTCCACGGATTCTCTCGACATCGCGGATGGCGAGAGCCGCAAGTCCGACGAGAGTGCCGCCACCTGGACGATCGCGATTTCCTTGATCAGCACCCTGGTCGCTGTGATTGCGGGCGCAATCATTGCCTTCCGCACCGCGAAGTCGATTACCGTACCGCTTACGAACCTGATGAACGTCGCCCGGGCCATCGGCAACACGGGCGATCTGGAGCACAACATTGATCTTGGGAGGGATGACGAGATCGGCGAACTGGCCCGCACGTTCCACAAGATGGTCACTTACCTCAAGGAGATGGCTGGAGTTTCCGAGGCCATCGCCGGCGGCGATTTGACTCTGGAAGTGAAGCCCCGTTCTTCGCACGACACTTTGGGCAACGCCTTCGCCAAGATGGTCGAGGGACTTGCCGGGCTGGTGCGTAGCGTGCGCGACGCGTCATCTCAAGTTGCGAGCGCTTCGAACCAGGTGGCTGGAGCCTCGGATGACTCGGCAAAAATTGGACTGCAGGCTTCTTCGGCAATCGACGAAGTGACCAGCACGATGCATGAGATGAGCGTGAACGTGCAGAACATGGTGAAGTCGACGCAGGTGCAGGCTTCAAGCGTGAGCGAGACGTCAGCGTCGATCGATCAGATGGTGGCTTCGATCCAGCGTGTTGCCGACACGGCGAAGGTGCTGCTGGATATCTCGAATCGCTCGCGGGAGGAAGTACACAACGGGATCGGGACCATGGAAAAGGCGACCGACGGCCTGAACCGCATCAACACGACGATCAATTCTTCCGGCGAAATCATCGGGGCACTCGGTCAGCGCGCCGACGATATCGGCAAGATCATCGAAGTGATTGACGATCTGGCGGAGCAAACCAACTTGCTGGCATTGAACGCCGCGATCGAAGCCGCGCGCGCCGGAGAGCACGGACTCGGGTTCGCCGTTGTTGCCGACGAAGTCCGCAAGCTGGCCGAAAAGTCCGCGCAGTCGACGAAGGAAATCTCCGAGCTGATTCAGAGCATTCAGAAGGAAGCCCGCAAGGCGGTCGAGAACATGGACCGCTCGACGTCCATCGTCAACGAGGGACTGGCGCTGGGTTCGGATCTGAACTCAGCTCTGAAGAAAATCTCGAACGTGGTCACCGAGGTCTACAAGTTCGCGCAGGAAATCGGCGCGGCCACGAACGAGCAGTCGCATGGCTCGTCTCAGATTGCGAGAGCGACCACTCGTCTCAACGAAATCACGCATGAGATCAATTCGGCCGTCGAGGAGCAGGCATCCGGAGCACAGGCAGTCGTTAAGGCAATGGAACGGATGCGCGAGCTGGTGCAGCAGTCCACGTCGAGTTCGACGGAATTGGCGGCTTCTTCCGAGCAGATGTCGAAGATGTCGCGCAGCCTGCTGGACTTCATCGACCGCTTCTCCCTGGAGTCGGGAGGGCGTCCATCGCCGGCAGACCCAACCCGTGGCGCGAAGCGGGCTGCCGCCGCCGCCGCGCAGTTCTAGAGCGTCCCAGGAGCCTCGATCATGAGCCGCGAACTGCATATCGTCGGTTTTCAGGTGGGACGCGAGACCTATGGCGTCCCCATCACCTCACTGCACGAAATCGTGCGCGTGCCAGAGATCACCGCCGTGCCGGATGCTCCTGATTATCTCGAGGGCGTCATTAATCTGCGCGGCAAGATCGTTTCTGTCATGGACCTGCGCAAGCGTTTCGGAGAGAAGCAGGCCACGGTGAAGAAGCATAACCGCATTTTGGTCGTCGAGCATTCGGGACGTCTTGCGGGTCTGATCGTGGATTCGGCCTCCGAGGTCCTGAAGATTCCGGCGGATTCCGTTGAACCTCCGCCGGCGGTATTTCAGGAAGGCGGTCTGAACTGTGTGACGGGCTTGGGCAAAGTGAGCGGGCGCCTGGTCGTGCTTTTGGATATGAGTAAGCTGCTGGCCCCGGCGAGCCTGCAAGCGGGCAGCGAGTCCGCGGAAAAGAAGCCAGCGGCAAAGCCCGAAGCGCGGGGAGCAACGGCGAGATAGAAGGGTTGGACGATCAAGTTTCAAGAACTTTGAAACCTTGAAACTTTGAAACTTTGAGTTCGAGACGAGAATACGCATGAGCACATTCGGAGCCGCGCCAGCTCCCATATTGACCGAGGCGGAACTGAAGCTTCTGCAGGCGCTCATTTACCAGGAGTGCGGCATGCACTTCGACGAGCGCCGGACGCATTTCCTTCAGGACCGGCTGCTGCGCCGTCTGAAAGAGTGCCGCTCGGACTCTTTCTACGCCTATTACCGCCTGCTCATCAGCGCTGAGGGCAAACAGGAACTTGTCAAGCTGCTCGAGAACCTGACTGTCAATGAGACCAGCTTTTTCCGCCACAAGGCGCAGCTCGATCTTTTCCAGAAGACTGTTCTCGAGGAATTGCTGAAGCACAAGAGCGCACGCCGCGAGTATTCGATTCGCATCTGGAGCGCGGGATGTTCCACCGGGCAGGAAGCGTATACGCTGGCGATGCTTGTGACCGATGCGCTCGCTTACTACTATCTGCGCAATCCGTTGCCGATGGACCTGCCGCTGCCGAAGCCCTTGATTCCGCCGCCGTGGAGAGTGGAGATCCTGGCTAGCGACATCAGCTATTCGGTGCTGCGGCACGGGCAGGAAGGAACCTACAGCGAGCATCAGATGTCGATGGTCGACTACGGCTACCGCCTGCGGTATTTCGATAAGGTTGCGGACCGCTACGCTATCAAGAAAGCGCTGAAGGAGATGGTCCACTTCGACTTTCACAACTTGAAGACGGAGTACCTGCCGCAGCGCAATGATGTGATCTTTTGCCGCAACGTGATGATGTATTTCGACGAGGCCGAGCAGAAGCGGCTGATCGAAAAGTTTTATCGCTGCTTGAATCCCAACGGCTACCTCTTTGTCGGCCATGCTGAAAGCCTGCTTGGCCTGACGCAGAAATTCCAGATGGTGCACAAGGACAGCGGTACGGCGTATCAGCGGATTGAAAACAGGAGTAGTGAATGACGCATTCCCCCGACGAGCGCGGCGCAGAATTGCGCGAGCTTTTCTTTGAGACCTCGCAGGAACTGCTGCAGGCCCTCAATGAAGAGGCGCTGAAGCTCGAAAAAAATCCAGGCGACGAGGAGATCGTACGATCGATCCGGCGCACGGTGCACACGCTGAAGGGCGATTCGGCTGCCTGCGGTTTGCGCGAGTTGAGCGAGTTGGCGCACCAGTTCGAAGACGCCCTTTCGCTCGAAGGCACGCACAACCATGCGGCAGTGGCCGATATTGCGTTTGCCACGGCGGACATCTTCACGGAAATGATTGCGGCCTACCGCAAGAGTGCGAAGCTGCCTGCAACCCGGGCGGTCAGCAGGAAAATCGAAGAGCTCACCGCGGCACCGAAAAAGACCAAAGCTCGAAGCGCGCAAAAGCCTGCCGGCAAGACGGCAAAGGGAAAAGTCGCGAAAGGCAAGACTGCTGCCTTAAAGGCGGCTTCCGCAAAACCCGCGGCTACAAAAACTTCCGCCAAGGTGGCATCGCTCTGGACTGAGTACGAGAAACTGGCGATGGTGAAAGCGCAGGCCGATGGCCAAGACGTGCTTCATGTCATCGCGAAGATCGATCCACACTGCGCCATGCCGATTGCGGGACGCCAGTTGGTGCAAAACGCCGTGGGCACGATGGGTCCGGTGATCGCTATGCGCCCTGATCCGAAGTCGCCCGCCGCGGCCAAGCAGGTCGAATTCCTGCTGGCGAGTGTGCAGACACCGGATCAGATCGCCGCCAAGTGCAAGATCCCGACCATCATTGAAGAAGTAATAGTCGAAGTAGTGCTGAAGGCCAGTGCGGCTCCGAATCAGGCGATCCCGACTGCCCTTGCGCCCGAAGAACCCGTCGAGTCCGCAACTCCTGCTCCCGATCCCGCCACGCATGCTCCGGCAAGTGCATCCGCAGTCATTGCATCGACGCAGGAAAACGTTCTGCGTGTGGAAGCCGGGCGCATCGACAACGTGCTCAATCTGGTGGGCGAGTTGATCATTGGCAAGTCGATGCTGCAGCAGGCCCTCAACGAGTTTGCCACACGCTATCCGAAGGAACTGCTGCGTGGCAAGTTTGCCGATGCAATGGGCTTCCAGGCGCGGGTGCTCAACGATCTGCAACGCTCGGTGATGAAGATCCGCATGGTGCCCGTCGACCAGTTGTTCCGGCGATTCCCGCGCATGGTGCGTGATGTTTCGCGCCAGTGTGGGCGCGATGTCGAACTCATCGTGAGCGGCCAGGACACCGATCTCGACAAAGGCATTCTGGATGCAATCGCAGAACCGCTGACTCACCTGGTGCGCAATGCGATCAGCCACGGAATTGAATCGCCCGACGAACGGAAGAAAGCCAGCAAGCAGCCGCAGGGCACCGTCAAGCTGAATGCCTATCACCAGGGCAACCAGGTGATCGTCGAAGTCACCGATGACGGCCGCGGAATCGATTCACAGAAGATACGCGCGAAAGCGATCGAAATGGGCATGGTGACCGCAGAGGAAGCCGCCAAGATGAGCGAGCAGGAAACGCTCAACTTCATCTTCCGTCCGGGATTCTCCACCGCGGAACAGGTCACCGAAGTTTCCGGTCGGGGCGTGGGTATGGACGTTGTACAGAGCGTGCTGCACCGGCTGAAAGCGTCCGTCAGTGTCGAAACCCGCCATGGGCAGGGAACCACGTTCCGCCTGAAGCTGCCGCTTACACTGGCGATTATCAAGGCATTACTGTTCTGGGTGGAACAACGGCTGTACGCGATTCCGCTGCACTCGGTGATCGAGATCTCGCGCACCATCGAAACCGAGGTCCATCAGGTCGATAACTACGAAGTATTGCAGCTGCGCAACCAGGTGCTACCGGTCCTGCGCCTTGGGCGTCCGGCGGGTGACGATCATAAGAGCAAGCTGTTCGTTCTGGTCATCACCGTTGGGGAGAAGAAATACGGCCTGATTGTCGATTCGCTCGAGGGTGAGGAAGAACTCGTCATCAAAGCGCTCGATGACCAGACGTTCTCCACGGACCTGGTTTCGGGCGCCTCGATTCTCGGTGACGGGCGCGTTGTGCTCATCCTCAATCTGACTGCGGTTGTGGAGCATGTGGCTCGCTCACGTCCACAGGACATGGGCCAGACCAACGCGGGCTTGTTGCTTACACACACCGATCGAATGCGGCTGGCATTCACTCCCGTCGCGGGAGGGCAGGCATGAAGAAGGTACGCGTGCTGGTGGTGGACGATTCGGCGCTGATGCGCAAACTGATCCCGCAGATGCTGGCTGCCGATGAGTCCATCGATGTCGTCGGTACGGCGATGGATGGCTCGTTTTGCCTGAAGAAGATCGAAGAACTCAAGCCCAACGTGGTCACGCTCGATCTCGAGATGCCGGGGATGAACGGTATCGATGCGCTGAAGGAAATCATGCGGCGTCAACCAGTGCCAGTGATTGTCTTCAGTTCGCACAGCACCGACGGCGCCATGGTGACCATGAAGGCGCTTGGGTTGGGGGCATTTGATTTTGTTACGAAGCCTAAAGACGCTTCGGCGCACATGGCGGAAATCGCGCGGGAACTGATTGCCAAGGTAAAAGCGGCGGCAGACTGCAAGCTGAAACCGCGGATGATTGCGGGAGCGGCGCCGAAACCGGCGAAACTGCCAGCACCTTCGGGCAACGCCAACAAAGTGGTGGGTATTGGAGTCTCGACGGGAGGGCCTCAGGCGCTCGAATTCGTTCTGTCGCAATTGCCGGCCGATTTTCCGGGCGCAATCACAGTCGTCCAGCACATGCCCGACGGCTTTACCGACATGTTTGCGCGGCGTCTGGACGAGGTCTGCCCATTGCGCGTGAAGGAAGCGCAGTCCGGGGACCTGTTGCAGCCCGGCCGCGTCCTGATCTGTCCGGGCAGCCGTCACATGAAAGTCAAACGTTTGCCCTTGGGCGACATTGTTGTACTCAGCGACGAGCCCCGTGTGAACGGACATCGTCCCAGCGCGGATGTTCTGCTGCGGAGTGTGGCCGAGGAATTCAACATAAATGCCGTGGGCGTTCTTATGACCGGCATGGGAGACGACGGAGCCGAGGGATTGGGAGCCATCAAGAAGGAAGGTGGCATGACGGTGGCGCAGAACGAGGAATCCTGCGTGGTGTATGGGATGCCCAAGGCTGCCATCGAGCGGGGATACGCAGTCCGGGTGGTCGGCCTCGACATCATGGCGTCGACGCTGCAGGCGATCTGCGGCCGGAACTTCAGTTCTGATTTGGGAAATTCCGGCTGGGCCATGCGCGCCGGAAACTGAGATTGGGTACGGAAGGCTGTGACCTGCGTGATCTGGTTACATGCGTCCGTGCGTGATAAGGAGTAGAAAGGGGAGGTCCGTATGGAGCAGTTTGCACCAGTGAAACGAAGCAAGGATGGGCAGCCGGTCCGTTATCTGATCGTGGATGACTCCGTGTTTGCCCGCAAGAACCTCGCCCGCATGATCGAAACATTCGGCGGGCAGGTGGCGGCTGAAGCCGGGGACGGCTTGACTGCCATCAGCGAGTTC
>DATJWZ010000477.1:0-7437 GCA_035500795.1 Candidatus Eiseniibacteriota bacterium
TATGGATGGGCTCGTCTCCCTCAACAAAAATGAGGAAGCTATGGGTGGATTTTGCTGTATTCCGGGAATGCCGCTCCCCGAGTATCACGAGGGAGATCAAGTTCAAGCAGGCCGAAACGTCGGACAGGTGATCAATCCTCAAGAGCTGGAATTATTTGCGAATGTCGGAGAAATCGAACGTAATCGCGTCAAGCAAGGCCAGACAGTGGAAATCACAATGAACGCTCTGCCGGGAGTTCCACTGAAAGGTACGGTGAAAACTATAGGCGGCAGCCGAGCGCGCATGTTCTGGGAAGACGACACAAGCACCAAGTTCGAGGTCACTATCGCGCTTGCCGCTTCTGGCGGAGATTCCCGGCTACGCCCAGGAATGACAGCAAAACTTCTGATCATTGGAGAGCCGCAGAAAAATGTGCCGTGGGTACCACGGCAAGCGCTATTTCTGAAAGACAACAAACGCCAGGTGTATGTGAAACACGGTAGCAGCTACGATCCGCACGAGGTCAAAATCGTCGCTGAGAATGAGAGCCGCGCTGCCATCGAGGGGCTCAGCGTCGGAACTGAGGTTGCGCTTATCGATCCGACAGCGCCGCGCAAGGCAGAAAGCGATGGGGCCGGTCCGCCGGGTCCTGGAGGAGCGCCGTAATGCCTGCGATTGCCTATTCTTCTCCGCCGCGCTTTCTAAGCGGATACCAGCGTTGGCTTCCGGATTTGCAGCTCGGACTGCAGAACCTTTTGCTACACCGCCTGCGAACTCTGCTCACGATGCTGGGAATGATCTTCGGTGTCGCGGCAGTGGTTTCGATGTTGTCGATCGGCGCAGGCGCACGTCAAAAAGTCATGGCGCTAATTGAGCAGATGGGCGTCCACAATCTTATTGTCGAGGCGAAAGAAACGACGGAGTGGCAGGCGCACCAGAAAGTTCGCAAGATCTCTCCGGGTCTCACGTTTCAGGATTATCGCGTAATTCGAGACGATGTTGGGGACATTGTTCAGGCGACTCCGCGCAAGCGCATGACGCTCACAAAAACATTGCCCAAATCGCAGCAAGATCCGCCCAGCGTGTATGGGGTAAATCCCAACTACGTGCGGATTGCCGGGTTGCAAGTCATCGAGGGCCGATTTTTTAGCGAGGCAGAAGAAAAGGTGGCTGCGCCGGTTTGTGTGCTTGGCGCAGCGGCACGGTCAAGCCTTTTTGGATCTGCAAGTCCAATCGGACAATATCTGAAAGCGAACGAAACCTGGTTTCGCGTGGTCGGAGTCGCGTCTCCGCAGTTGAGTTCGCAAACCGAAGTCGCCGGCATGCCAACTCAGGATCTGAACAACGTCGTCTACGTGCCGTTGAACACGGCTGTCCTGCGACTGGAGGATTCCTACAGCGACGTACGCGACGAAATCGATGGGATTTATTTAAATATCCGTGACAGCGCCGATATGGGGACGGTCGCGCAGGTAGTCCGCGCGATCCTTAATTCCTCGCATCACTCAGCTGGGGATTTCAGCGTGATCGTCCCCGCGGAATTACTGGCCGAGCAACGGCGAACGGAACGGCTGTTCAACGTGGTGATGGTAGCGATCGCGTCCATTTCCCTGCTGGTCGGCGGCATCGGGATCATGAACATCATGCTGGCCAGCATTCTCGAGCGCACGCGCGAAATCGGGGTACGGCGCGCAGTCGGCGCCCGTCAGTCGGACATCGTCCGGCAATTCGTGGTCGAGGCCACGCTTATCTCCGTTGTCGGCGGAAGCTTCGGCATTATTTTTGGATTCATCATGTCACGGCTGATTGCATTGCTTGCGGGATGGTCGACGATCGTCACCGCAACCTCGATCTTGCTCGCCTTTCTGGTTTCGATTTCAGTTGGATTGGTTTTCGGAATTTACCCTGCAGTCAAGGCCGCTCGTCTGGACCCAGTCGAAGCGATTCGCTACGAATAGCGGCGGCCCGTTCACCGCACGACTAATGAAATCCTGGAGGACTTTGGAATGAGACGCTCTCTTCCTGCTCTGATGTTCGCGCTCCTGATCACGCTTTCTGCTTTTGGACAAAAGGGCGAGAGTTATGCAGATTTGCTGACGCCGCAGGTGCGATCAGGAAATCTAAGCACGCCCGAGCATCTGCGAAATTATGTCGTCGATGGAAAATTGCGCCTCAGCTTGCGTGATGCGGTTGTACTCACGCTCGAAAACAACAGCATCATACGTGTTCAAGAAACGCAGGTGGAGTCCTCGAAGTTCGCGCTGCTGGGAGCTCACGCGCCATTCGATCCCACCGTGATCAGTTCGTACAATCTAACTGACGTAACTGCTCCCGCAGTATCTTTGATCCAAGGTACTGGCGGGCAGAACGTTAATGTCAAGAATACTTCCCAGTTCGTTCAATTGAATTATTCGCAGACATTCGAGACCGGAACCAACTTTCAGGGTGGCGTGACCAGCAATAACTATTTTTCGAACAACTCCCTAAACTTTCTGAACCCGTACATCACTTCGGCTCTGGTTTTCCAGGTAACACAACCCTTGTTGCGCAATGGATGGCGCTTCGCGAATCAGGCGCCCCTGACCATCGCGCGGCGCAACCTGCAGCAGTCCCAAGCGAGCTTTGCGGCCGAGGTGAATAACAACATCCTTCAGGCAGTCGAGCAATATTGGGCCGTCGTACAGGCGCGTGGAAGTCTGGAGGTCGCACGATCGTCCATGGATGCTGCCGAAGCCACTTACAAACGTGATAAGCGAGCCCTCGAATTGGGAGCCCTGCCTCCGCTCGACATCTATCGCTCGGAATCGCAGGTGGCTTCGCGGCGTGTTGCTGTCATCCAGAGCGAGTACGCACTCAAGCAAGCCGAAGATACCTTGCGCCTCACCATCGGAGCAGACCAAGACCCTTATTTTCAAGCTCTCGATATTGAATTAACCGAGAAGCCGGAGCCTGACGGAGAGCTACGTTCCACAGACGTCGCGAGCGCATTGCAGGAAGCAATGAGCAAGCGTCCGGAATTTGATGCGGCGCGCGCCGCCCTCGCCAACGATGCGACACGAATTCGATTGGCTCACAACCATCTCCTTCCCGAGCTCGACCTCTTCGGCTCCTACGCGAGCAATGGCGTAGGTGGAACGCAGTTCTCCACCGCCGGGGAGAAGATGACGAGTTCGTCTTTCAATCAGTTGTTCGGCTTCGGCTATCCCACATATCAGGCGCAACTGTCGTTGAGCCTCCCTATAAGGAACCGCGCGGCGAAGGCCGAGATGGGAAATGCATTGGTGTCCCGGCATAATGACCTCTATGGCCAGCGTCAGATTCAGGAACAAGTCACGCTCGACGTGAACAACGCAGTTCATCAGCTGGAGCAGACAAAACTAAGCATCGTCGCTGCGAAAGAAGCGCTGGACTTGTCCAAAAAGACCATGGCGGCCGAGCAACGCAAATATGAATTGGGATCAGGAACGATCTTCCTGGTCCTTGAAGCACAAACCGAGGTCGCGGATGCAGAGCAAAGTTTGTTACAGGCTGAAGTGGGATACCAGATCGCGATCGCCGGACTCGATCACGCGACGGGCGAATTGCTGCAACCGTACAACGTGCAGATCGCCGGACTCACGCACTGAGAGCGCGACAGTATCTTCCCTGCCGCGGGCAAAGGCATTAGTATGGAGGCAGCCCGTGCGAAAGTGGCGGAATTGGCAGACGCACCAGACTTAGGATCTGGCGGGTAAAACCGTGGGGGTTCGAGTCCCCCCTTTCGCACCAATCACTTACTGACCACTCCCAAAAACACACTCCCTCGCTGTGCCCAATTCTGTGCCCACCCAGCCTGAGGAGGCCTCCCTTCGTTGCCTGCAAGTTCCCTTCCCATCTCCGTGCTCCTTGTATGGAGGATAGTGCGGCGGTTTGGTCAAGGAGTGTAATGGGGAGTGTTACGCCAACCATAGTCCTAAAACTGTATGCGCGCCGTATGAATTCACCGATGGCCGGGTGGCGAAACCAGCGATTGAACGATCACTGAACCGTTACGGTCAACGTCGTCATGCGAACTAAGCTGCCTGACGTGGCGGTCACCGTCACTGAGTAGGTTGCGTCTTGTGGGCTGCCTCCACCCCCTCCGCCTCCCCCGCCTGATGTTCCGCCGCCGCTGTTTCCACCGCACGCGGATAGGACTAGCAGGCCTGCCAGCAATGTGCCCCCAAACGGCACGGCAAGCTTGTTCTTGCGAATGTGAGTGGTCCAAACCATGGCAAGTGCCATTCCCGAAATCGAAAACCAGAGGGCGTATCGCGTGCGTTCATCCTGACCAAAGGGTGCCGCCTTGAATGCCGCTGCTAAGCCCGAAGTGCTGATGGTGAGAGTCGAGGTCCCCGAACCATTCGCCGAAAGCTGCACGGTCGCAGGACTGAGGGAGCACATTGGTGCCGTCCCTGTCCCTGAGGTTAGCGACACTGCACAACTCAGCGAAACGGAATTGCTAAATCCGAGAATGGAATTGATTGTGACTGTCGAGGAAGCCGATTGACCCTGCGTGATCTGGCTGACTGCAGTGGCTTGCACCGAGAAGTCTGGGCCTTGAATATTGCGCAAGATACTCACTGTGCCACTGATTCTATTGGCTGTTGCCAGATCGGGTTTGCCGTCATGATTGGAGTCGCCAACCGCGATCATGTATGGCTCTGTGCCGGTGCCACACGTCGTGAACGGTTGAAATGTGCCATCTCCGTTACCCAGAAGTAATCCGATCACGGCGTCCCCATATCCGCTACCCACGACAACATCCTGCCTGCCATCGAGGTTGAAATCCCCGACCGCGACTGCAATCGGCACGGCAATGCCGTCGGGGGATATTTCTTCTATCGGAAACTCCATGGCCTTCTGGAATGTGCCGTCCCCATTGCCAAGAAGAATCGAAGCCGGTCCTACACCACCGACGACCACCAGATCAAGCTTTCCGTCCTTATTGAAGTCCCCTACTGCGACTGACTCCGGATCCGATGCAGTCTGATAAGCGAGGGGTGGTCCAAAGCTGCCGTCACCCCTGCCCAACAACACGCTCACTGTCGTTCCTTGGTAGACCCAACCCGGATTACACTCATACCCACCAGTGCATGCAATTGTTTGGCTTCCGTTCGTCACCGCCAGGTCGGGTATGCCATCGCCGTTGAAATCCCCCACAGCGAGTGCAGACGAATCACTCCCCGTATTGCTGTATCGCGTGCTGGCTCGGAACGTACCGTCGCCATTTCCGAGCCACACCACTGCTCCCAGTTGCGGTCCTGTAGCAACAACATCCAGATTCCCGTCGCCATTCAAGTCAGCAATTGCCACTGAGGCGCCTTCAGATGGACTTCCGAGATTTTGGACCATGGATGCGCCGGGGTAGTCGGTATGCATTTGGAAAGTGCCATCGCCGTTGCCGAGCAGCACGCTGATTCCGAGAGTGTTGTCGGTCCATCCGATGGCCTGGAAGTTTCCAACGACCAGGTCCAGTTTGCCATCATGATTGAGGTCGGCGGCGACTACCGATGATGCTCCAACGAGGAAACCATTCTCGACTATGTCCTGAACTGCATACGTCACCGGCGCGCGGAATGTACCGTCAGGATTCCCCAAAAAAATATCGACCGTTCGACTAGTGCAGTCCGGAGCGTAGTCGCACAGTACCGCCACGGCCATGTCCGGGTTGCCATCGCCGTTGAAGTCGCCGATGGCTACTCCAGTCGCTGCCCCCTGTATCGCGTAGTCGGGCCTCGTCAGAAAGGTACCGTCACCGTTACCCAATAGAATCCCGGCCGAGCTCTCAAAATTTTCCGTCGCCAAGTCAAGCTTGCCGTCGCCGTTGAAATCGCCTGCAGTCAGGCTTGTGGGTTGTGGTCCTGTGCCGAAGAGCAACTCCGCCCCGAAGGTCCCATCGCCGTTGCCAAGCAAGACTCCTGCCTGATTCTTAGCGTCATTCACAAACGCAACGTCGATTACCCCATCACCGTTAAAATCCCCGACGACAGGAGCACCATAGTAAAACCCGTAGGCGCCTAGGGTCCCATAAGCTGCCTGTGGCTGAAACGTGCCGTCACCGTTGCCCAAGAGGACCCGCACGGTGACGTCGGAGCAGGTAATCACGAGATCAACGTGCCCGGTTCCTCTTAGGCTGGCGACAGCAATATTTCCTGGATTAGTCACAGGGTAGGCAACATATGGCTGCAAGCTACCGTCGCCCTTGCCCAAGAGCACGTCTACGGAATCTCCTGCAACCACAGCCACGTCCGACTTGCCGTCTCCATTAAAATCACCGACCGCTATTGAGTTTGCACTCTCCACGGGGAAGTCTTGATGTGGTTGGAAAGTACCGTCGCCGTTACCTAGCAGGATGCTGGCGCTGGGGGAAATGCTGCCATTAGGGGGATCCGGTTGGGAACTATAGACGACAGCCAAGTCGAGTTTTCCATCTCCGTTGAAATCACTTACAGCTATTACTTCGGTGTTCCGACTCCAAAGACCTCCCAACGAATAGTCAACCGGTGCCTGAAATGTGCCGTCTCCATTGCCTAGCTGAATCGCGATATTGGGCGGGGCTACGACGGCCAAGTCCAGCTTGCCGTCGTTGTTGAAGTCTCCTGTGGCAACTGATTCGTAGCCGGAGGAAGCCACCACTTGCGAGTTGGGTACCTGAAAGCTTCCGTCGCCGTTACCAAGTAGAATGTTGGCCCCCATTAAGAGATCGGGCTTGCCATCGCCATTGAAATCGCCCGTCAATGCAGCACCGAAGTTGCCCGGAAGCGGGTATAGCGGAGCATCGAAAAATTGGGGCAATTGAGTCGGAGATTGCGCCTCCTTTGCCGTAACCTGCTTTCGTCCATGGGCTGTACGTCTCACGTTCCGCGCGGTTCTGAGCAGATTCTGTCCCGGTCGGTGCGTCTGAGACCGCGGCAAACTCCGATGCGAATCATTCGACTGCACGCTGCAGTGTTGCTGCGAATCAAACGAGAACAGAGGAAGCAATCCGAACACTAGAAATATGGGGGTTACAACACGACGGATTTTAAACATCGCGACCTTCTTGAGAGCGGCGCAGCTCCCTTCAGCAGCCGGCCAAACGGGTGTGCTGATCTAGCCATGGATGTCCTCGGAATGGAAGGGGAAGGGAGCACGGAGCACCATGGACAGCAAAAATCTAAACCCGTCCGCCCATCGTGTCTGTGATTTCAAGCATGCTTGAATACAACACGATAGGTACCATAGCCGCGCGGCAAGGTCGTAGATCTTAACTGTCGAAAATCAGATGGAATGAGAAGGCCGCTCTCCGACGGGATGCAGCCCGCCTAGTAGTTCTCCCAGTAGTTGCTGGCTGCTTTCCACTGCTACTCTCCAAAAACTTCTTCGGACGAAAGGAGCATCATGATCAGACGCAACTTGTGCTTCGCCTCTTTGATTTTCATTTCGTGTTTCGTGCT
>DATJWZ010000478.1:0-9481 GCA_035500795.1 Candidatus Eiseniibacteriota bacterium
CTGGCCTTCGACAACTTCGTCAGCACCCAACTGATATTGAACATGCGAATGGCGACCTATGCGGTAGCCGTTGCGGTTCTGGCAATTGTGGCGTGGTACGCCGCGCAGCGCACTGACGAGACCGCGCGTTCCGTGGCCGCAGTCGCGATCGTATCGCTGAACGCTCTCGCTCTGATTGCATTGACCCGCGAAGTCTCCGACTACTTCACCTGGCAGATGACGCCGTATCATCCGACTGCCTCGCGGCATTGGCAGACTGCTTATAACGATCTACATCGCATCCGGATTGAACGTGATTTTACCTACTCGGCGCTCTGGATGGCCTACGGCGCCATGCTGATGATCATTGGCTTCGTGCGAAGTAGCGCTTTCGTGCGCTGGCAGGCTCTGGTGTTAATTGCTGCCACGATTGTGAAGGTATTTTTGTACGACGTCTCTGAACTCGATCGGCAATACCGGATCATCAGCTTCATTGTTCTGGGCGGGCTCCTGCTCGCGATTTCGTTTGTGTATCAGCGCGATTGGCTCAAACTTTCGGCCAAAAGGAAAACCCACGCGGAAGGATCAGCATAGAAATGAGGCTGGCTCTTGCTCTCGCACTGATAACGTTGTTGGCCGAAGTGCCGATCCATCCTGAGTCGGCCATTCAATACTTCACCAACGCGCGTGATATTCGCATTTCCGAGCCTACAAAGCAAAACTACTTCGTGATCGACGAAGAAATCTGGACGCATTCCCGTAGTGACCTCGGCGACGTGCGCTTGTATGAAGGCGACAAGCCAGTACAGTATGCACTTTCGGGACAGCGGGAAGGCGTTGCCTCAGACGAGGTGAGCGCGAAGATACTGAATCTCGGCGTCGTATCCGGGCACACGGAATTCGATCTCGATATGCAGGGAATGGTGGAATACAACCGCATCCGCTTGAATTTTGACGCTCATGATTTCGTGGCGACAGCGTCGGTGTGGGGCGGCAACGCGCCTGGCAAGACTGCGAAGGTGGAGCTTTCTCCTTCGACCCTATACGACTTCAGCAAAGAGCAGCTCGGGTCTAATTCAGTGCTCAAGCTGCAAACTTCGAGTTTTCCTTTTCTGCACGTCAAAATATCCGATGCTGTTCGGCCGCAGGACGTAAAAGGCGCCGCGGTGTTTCAGCAGCACGAACAGCAAGCTGCGTGGACCAAGGTCGGATCCTGCGGAGCCCCTCAGCAAAAGGAACGCAGTACGATAGTCGCTTGCAATGTGCCAGAGCACATTCCGGTAAGCCGGATTGCGTTCGAGGTTGCGCCATCGCAAGTCAATTTTCGACGCAGAGTGATGGTTGAAGGAGCCAATGGTCTCCGCGGTGCCGGCGGCGATATCAGCCGTGTACGCATAAATCGCGAAGGGACGATCGTCACCGACGAGCAATTGGCGGTTCGTGTATCGGGAGTCTCCGGACAAATTACGGTAGCGATCGACAACGGAGATAATCCGCCCCTCGATATCAAAGATGTTCAACCGCTGGTGACGGAGCATCGAATCTACTTCGATCCTCAGGGAAAAACAGATCTGAAGCTCTACTACGGCGATGAGAAGCTCTCAGCCCCGGTCTATGACTACGCGCGATTTTTCCATCGGGAGCCTTCTCCAGCCCAAGCCGAGTTAGGTCCTGCTTCGAAGAACCCGGGCTTTGTCGGCCGACCTGACGAACGTCCGTGGTCCGAGCGTCATATGACGATCTTGTGGGCGGCAATGTTACTAACAGTTTTTGGCTTGGCAGTACTGGCGTTAAAGGGGTTGCGCGCTCCGACCACCCGGTAGCCGCCAGCATTTGTTGTGAATGCGACCGAACCCTGTGCTAAGATTCTTCCAAGTTTTAAAAGAGCAGTCCCAGAAGTTCGATCGCAAGACCACAAGGTTAGAAGAAGCAACTTCCCCGTAAGCCACGAAACTAAAGTCGAGTTTTGAGCCCGCTACATTTAAGGGGCAATGAGTGTCTATGCCGACCGAAGCCACAGCGCCTCCAGCGAAGGTCATCCTGGGCTGCAGCAAGTGCGGTGCCGCCCTGCCTGACGAAGCACAATTCTGCCTGAAATGCGGCAAACCGATCAGCCTGCCTCCGAAAGATGACGTTGCTGTTGCGGAGCGTGTCTCGAAGATCGTTGAGCCACGCCGCAAACCACGTATTTTTCTATGGGTTCTAGTGGGGCTCCTTCTGGGACTAATCGGTTGGGTTGCAATCAGTGATGATCCCTTCGCACAAGGCTTGCAGGAGCTCGGTGGATGGAAGCACGACGACAGCATCCTGGAAACTCCCTTCTCCGTGAATGCTCACAACTTTCGCTACTACAAGTTTTCTCTTCCCGAGGGGTCGGTACATGTGTCGATCATTGGACACTTTTCGGCTGCACCTGCGGACAAGAAGGCGCCGAAACCTAAGGGCCAGAAAGACGACGGAGATAGCGATATCGAAGTTTATGTGCTCAGCGAACCGGCGTTTGCCGTTTGGCAGAACGGTTACGCAACCAGTTCTGTTTACGAGAGCGGCCGCGTCACCAAAGGAGACATTCAAGCGGAACTGCCGGCAGGAGCAGGAATCTACTATCTGATTTTCAGCAACAAGTTTGCGCCGAAATCCGGAAAAAGCGTGGATGCAAATGTTCTGCTTCGATACAAGAGTTGGGTGCCTGAGTGGGTCAGGCTTATGAAGGCACGTTTCTGGAATTGGATCGGAACTTAGCTAAGGAAGAAAACCGCATTTCTGAATCGACCGACGACCAACTGCTACCGGGTTGATTCTTCGATTTCCGATATCCAGTCGGGGCGCTTGAGAACTTCTCGAGGCTTTGGACCGTCGGCGGCGCCGACAATTCCGTCTTGCTCCATGAGGTCGATGAGGTGCGCGGCGCGGCCGTAGCCAATCCGTAGGCGGCGTTGGAGCAAGGAAGTGGAGGCCTTGCCGAATTCCACCACCAGCTTGACGGCTTCTCCGTACATCGGATCGTCTTCGGCGTTTCCGCCTTCTCCGGCATCTCCAGAACCAGCTCCTGAGCCGGCCTCGCGCTCCTCTTTGGGAGCCTCAAGGAATGATTGCTGATATTCGGCAGTCGCCTGCGCCTTCCAGAATTCCACGACCGCGGCGATTTCTTTTTCTGTAACGAACGGGGCGTGCAGGCGATGTACGCGTGCTGAGCCTGAGGGCAGGTACAACATGTCGCCTTTGCCAAGCAGTGCTTCTGCGCCATTCGCGTCGAGAATGGTACGGGAGTCGACTTTAGTCGCGACACGGAACGAAACGCGTGCAGGGAAGTTGGCCTTGATCAAGCCGGTAATGACGTCAACCGAAGGCCGCTGGGTTGCGAGCACAAGGTGGATGCCAACCGCGCGAGCCATCTGCGCGAGACGCGTGATGGACTCTTCGACGTTGCTTGAATCGAGCATCATCAGGTCGGCCAACTCGTCGATGATGATCACGATATACGGAATCGGCTTCTCGTCGGAATCTTCTCCGAACAGGCTGGGCGTGTCGCCTTTATCAAACAGCTTGTTGTACTGATCGATGTTGCGGACGCCTTTCGCGGCCAGCAGCTTCAGGCGGCGTTCCATCTCGCGGACGGCGTTGCGAAGTGCATTGGCTGCGAGCTTTGGCTCGGTGATGATCGGCGTGTACAGATGCGGAACGCCCTCATAATTGCCAAGTTCAAGCCGCTTTGGATCCACCAGAATCAGCCGAACCTGATCGGGCGTCGCCTTGTACAGGATCGACATGATGAACGCGTTGATCGCTACGCTCTTTCCGGCGCCGGTTGATCCGGCGATCAAGAGGTGAGGCATTCCGGCGAGATCGGCGGTGACGATGCGGCCGTTGATGTCCTTGCCCATCGCCATCGTCAGCTTCGATTTTGATCCCATGAACTCCTGCGACTCGATGTTCTCGCGCAGGAAGATGATTTCGCGCTGGCGATTCGGCACCTGAATTCCCACGGTGCTTTTGCCGGGCATGCGCTCTACGAGGATGCTCTCGGCTTTCAGCGCGAGGCAGAGATCGTCAACCAGATTGGTGATGCGGCTGTACTTAATTCCGGCTTCGGGCTTGTACTCGAAAGTCGTGACGACCGGACCAGGATTGATTTGTGTGACTTGTCCGTGAACCTCGAACTCGGCGTACTTCTCGGTGAGTACCTGTGCGAGTTGCTTGAGTTCGTCGGCATCGACGGCTTGCTGCTCGTCGGGACGCTGCAGCAGGCTGCTGGACGGAAGTTTGTATCCGCCGGCCGCGATGCGCGGCATTGTCGTCTTGGCCTTCTGCCCGCTATCGGCACGCTCGGTGACTTCGGGATCTGCGAACTCTTCCGCAGGACTTGCGGGTGGCATTGGCTCTTCAAGGATTCCACCGGTGGAAGATCTTGTTGCTCCTTTGACGGCTTCTTCTTCGGCGAGCATCTTCTCGATCCCCGTGCGGCGCGGTTCAGGCTGAGCTTGCGCGAAAGGGGAAGTTGGCCGCGTCTGGATCAGCTGCGTCTTTACGATTGGCTTCGAGATGCGGCGCTGCTCAAGTTCCTTCTGCTGGCGCTTGCGGGCCCGCTCCTGCTTCCAATCGAGATACCGATTCCACAGTGCGGTGAGGAACGTGAAACGAGTTGGAGCCCAAAGCTGAATTGCCGAGAACGAGAACGCCGTCGAGAGATAAAGCGCGACGGCGAGTATCGTGACGCAGACAATGTACGCGCCAACGACATTCAAGTAGTGAATGAGGAAGTCGCCGAGTACGCGGCCGAGCAGGCCTTCGATCGGGATCACATGCGCCCAGTGCAGATGTCCGGGGAGAAGCGCGAGCATCGCCGGGACGAACATCGCGAGCCAGATTCCGCCAAGGCATTTAGCAAGCGGCGAGTGCACCTTCATCGAGCGGAACCAGCGTGCTCCGAGCATCGCCGGAAAGATGACGAGCAGGAATGCGCCGATGCCGAAGAACTGAAGAACGGCGTCAGCTGTGTATGCGCCGACGATACCGATCCAGTTGCGGGCGGCGTGAGCTCCGGTGAGCGTGGACGCGCTATTCCACGATGGATCAAGTGGAGAATATGAAACGAGTGCGAGGAGCAGGAGGAGCGCGGAGACGCACATCAGGAAGCCGACGAGCTCATTGAGCCGCCGGTTCCCGGTGGGAATAAAGATCGTCGCCAAATAATCCATGAAGGCCGGATTACGCGCCGAAGACACGTCCTCGACGCCTTATCGGCCAGAGCGGAACTATTATGGCAGGAAGCTGAGGTTCCGACAATCAGGGAATTCGGACGGTGTTTACGTGGTTATCTGGGTTGGCACAAGCAGTGAGCGATGTGCAATGAGGAACACGGAGCTGCATCGAGTGTCCGTCTGTTCGAGGTGATCGCTGCATGTTGCTGTTCATCGCTCACTGCTCATCGCTTCTTAGGTGAGTCTCGCTGCGAATACCAGCACGAGAAATCCGACGATGATCCGGTAGATGGCGAACGGGGTGAATCCGCGCTTGCGCACCCAGGCCATGAACCACGCTACGGAGCCGTAGGCGACGATGAAGGAGACGATGAATCCGATGGCAAGGACGATCCAACCGTGAGTGTCGATCTGCGAAACGCCGATCGGGTTCTCGCCTTTACCGCGTAGCGATTTGTATAGCGTGTAAAGCGTGGCTGCAGCCATCGTCGGCATTGAGACGAAGAACGAAAATTCCAAAGCTGAAGCGCGCGACATGCCTGCGATTTGGCCAGCTGCGATCGTTGACATCGATCGCGATGTTCCTGGGAAAACGGCTGAGAAGATCTGGCAGAAGCCGATCCAGATCGATTGTCCAAGGCTCATGTCTTCCATCTTCCAGGTGTGGATCTTGCTGTTGCCACTCGGACCCGCGGCTTCGGCTTTGGCATGCATCGCGTCGACGATCCACATGACAATTCCGCCGATCAGCAGCGAGTAGCCGATGATCATGATGTCTTCGAGATGCTTGCCGATGATTTTGGTGAGCAGGAACGACGGGATCGCGGTGACTACGAAGGCGATTATCACAAGGCTGAGCGGATGGTTGATGACCGTGCGATTGCCGCTCTCACCGCGCGGAAAGGTGGAGAGGAATTTGATAATGCGGCTCCAGAAGTAGATCGGCAGGCAGAGTATTGCGCCGAGTTGGATGACGATCGAATACATCTTCCAGTAACCGTTGTCTAAGGTAAGAGTCGGAGCGAGTCCCGACATGTGCAGCAAGGCTTCCGAAAGGCGCAGGTGCGCGGTGGAACTGACTGGCAGGAACTCTGTTAGACCTTCGACGATGCCTAAAATCACTGAAAGCAGGTAGTCGTTCAATCATCCTCCACGAATAAAAACGGAAAGTTAGTATCTCAGAAAAATGTGGGGAAAAGTTGCGGGAGCGTTTAATCCGCTTTGTGACGCTGCAATCGTCGGGCAATCAGCGCGCGGATCGTTGCGTACAGTGCGGCATTGAGAGCGCCGATTGATCCCCAAAGGATATAGAAGCTGTTCGTTGCAACCTCTGGTTCACGGATGGCGATGGAAAGAATCGATGGAGGACAGAGGATCAGGAAGGAAAGCATCAAAACTCTGCTGCGCGAGACTGGAGATTGAACGTCGGTGAGCAGTTGATAAGAGACGAAGGTCGCGGTGATCGCGAAGCCAAAGACTGCGGAGCGGAATATGCCGCGGCCAGATGCGGTCATAAATGTCAGTCGCTGGAATTGCCGTAGGTTACGATGCCCTGCTGAATGTAGTAGATCAGTGTGGTGGCGCGCAAGGCCCACTGGCTCTGCGCATACTGGCTGACAATTTTCTGTGCGAGATCGAGAGCGCGGCCTTTGGCGGTGTCTGACTTTTTCTGATTGGCTTCGGTCTTGTAGATTTCAATCAATGCGGATTGACGCCAAGCCGCATCGTACAAAGCTTCAGGAGCGGCGGGAGATTGGTCGTGCTCCTTGGCGTATTTTTCGTAGATGTCGGATTCTTTTTCCGGGCATTTTGATGCACTCTGCCAATCTCCGCAAAGTTTGTTTTCGATCAGGCGAAAGTCTGCCAGATCGGCCCACTTGGTTCCGGGATATTTCTTCCTGACCAGCTTCATCCACTCTTCGTTCATCTGGCCACGCATGTAGGCTTCACGTTCCCGCGCGGAAGGCCGCGTCATGATGTCGGCGCGCTCGACCTGCCAGCGAATGTCCGCTGCGCGATAAAGTCCTTCGGCGGCTAACGGAGAAGTGGGAAACAGATCGTAGACGCGGTAGTAGAGACGCATCGCGTCGTTGGCGGCGTCACGGCGTCCGCGCCGGCGGCTGGCTTCGTCTTCGGAACTGACTGCTTCGCCGAAGACGATCTTGTCGCCGTTCGGCGTGCTCATGCTGACCACGCCTTTGCTCAGCAGCCATCCAGTGATGGTCTTTCCCTGATTCTCTTCGTCGTCCTGGTCAGCTTCTGTCTGAGGATTGGCGAGGACGGCTTCGACATGGGTCCAGTCGCGGCTGGACTCGATGATGATGAGTTCATGTCCGCGTTCGGCTTCGCCGAGTTTGGCAGTGTCTGCGCTGGGAGAAACGCGAATGGTCTCTTCGTGAATGAGGGTTCCGCGCAGAGCTTGGGCGGCGGCGAAATTTGTGAAAAAAAGTGAGGCAGCGACGAGGATTGCGAATTCCCGGAATGGGAATCGGGGTCGTGTATGGGGTACGCCCCCTTCCCCCCGAATCTCTGGAATCATGGAGTTAGCGGGAAATTGCGAAATAATCTCTGGGCTGCAATCACTTACGGGCAAAATATTGGAAACACAGCATTTAGCGAGCTGTTTTTTCACTTTCGCAATCTGCCTTCGGGATGCATTCCCAGAATGAACATTTGAGCGGTTGAAGTCAAGGTTAACTGAACATTGGGAGCCTGTGGAAAAGTCGAATGATCGGCGATCGGGTGGGAGTTCCGCGGCTCACCCCAGCTTAGCGCAAGGGGCGTTGCTAGACGTCCACAAACTGATCTCGAGCAAAGAACCCTAACCGCGAAGTTCGCCAAGAAAGGCCGCGAAGCTCGCAAACAGATTCAAGCTGAGGCGGAACCTTTTTCCGAATGAATGCTGCTGCTACTCCTGCACACGGGTTAGCTGCGGGAGGGCGTCGAAATGGACGTCGCGGGCAAACAGAACCAGGGAATGCTGCAGGACCAGAGCCGCGATCCACATGTCGCTGGTTGGAATGGGATTTCCTTGCTTACGCAGTTGCCGGTAGATAGCGGCATAGTGATGCGTGGTTTGTTCATCGGCATAAAGCACGCGCACGCCTGACTTCAGCAGAAAGCGGCGCAACACGAGTTCGTTTCGGGGACCTTGGTTGCCCACCGCAAACCCCGCGCGCAATTCTCCCAACACGATAAACGGCAACAAGACTTCGTCGGCGTGCTCGAGGGTGCTGATCACGAATGTGTCGCCGCGGCACAGGTCGGTATAGCGATTGGTATCGAGTGCCAGCCTCACGGCCAGAGCTCTTTGTCGATTGAGTCCTGCGCGGCCAGGGCGCGGTCGAAGGCCGGATCTTCCCGCCAAGTACCGGCAACGTCCGAGAGATCTCGTTGTCGAGGCGCTTCGCCGGTGAGGCCGGCGCCTCGGGCGAGCGCCTCGATGGCTATTTCGTTCAGGCTCTTGCCCTGCGTCTGGGCGGCTTTGCGAAGGGCGGAGTCGACAGTCTCCGGCACATTACGGATCGTGTATTGCATGCATTAATTGTAGGCAATGTAGGCATAATATGCAAGCAGCGGGTGTCCGTGCATGATCCCAGTCGCATGTTGGCCTTCGATGCAGATTCCGGCTGCAGTCCTATTTCGTACGAGCCTTGATCTGGAAAATCAGTTTTTCGATATCTTCGGCTGAGAGCTTCCCTTCGAACTTCGGCATGTGATGTCTGCCATGAGTAATGATGTCGCGAAGTTCGCCGTCCGAAGCATTGACTACTTTGTCAGAGGCAAGAGAGGCCGGCCATGAAGCGTCCTTCGGCAGTTTTGCCGTGGCACTTGGAGCAGTTCTGCTGATAGACGGGATTCGACGTCAAGGCTGATTCCGGTTTAGGGGATTTGGCTAGTGATGGGGTTACAAGAACCAGAACTGCAATCGCGGCTCGGATCATGTTTCGCGTCTCACTCGGTAGGATGCAGGAATTATGACTGAAGTCTTACATTCATGGGTTTCGAGATTCGCTCTGAAATTCACGATCGGCGAAGTTCTTCCAGCATGGCGGGCTCGATGTTGCCGCCCGAAATGATAGCTACGTTGACCTCGGATTGTGGGAGATCTTTCGCGTGGAAGATGAAACCTGCCGTCGCGACTGCACCGCTCGGCTCGGCTACAGTCTGAGGGTTGGCTGACAGATATTTCATCGCCTTGCGGATTTCATCTTCGTTGACGGTGATGATGTCGTCGACGTAGGCGCGGATATGCTCGAAGTTGATGGGCCCGATCGATTGGGTGCGGAGTCCGTCGGCGA
>DATJWZ010000479.1:0-20747 GCA_035500795.1 Candidatus Eiseniibacteriota bacterium
TTCAGCAGCATGGCCGTATCGCATACGAACGGAGCAATTTTCTCAGCAGCCTGCGCGTATTCCGCATACATCTTGTCCGCATCGACAGGCTCAGAATTGAACAAGGCATGCACAATCATGTTCTTCTCGCGCACCGCGTTCTCGATATGTTTCTTGAGTAGCGTCAGATCGAGCAAGTCGGCGACTCGCAAGCCGCGTCGTCCCATCTTGTCTTCATACGCGGGTCCAATGCCACGCGATGTGGTGCCGATCTTCACGCGCCCCGGAGCATTTTCCGAGGCAAGTTCAATCATCCGGTGATAAGGCAGAATCACATGCGCCCGATTGGAGACGAAAAGACTGCCGTCGACCTGCACCCCGGTTTCGCGCAGTGCGCCCACTTCCTTCAGAAACGCGAGCGGATCGAGAACAACTCCATTCCCGATGACGCTGCGGCAGCCGCGGCGCAGCACGCCGCAAGGTACGAGCTGGAGAACGAACTTCTTCCCATTGATGATGACGGTGTGGCCGGCGTTGTGTCCGCCAGCATAACGGGCAACTATCGAGAAGTTCTCCGACAAAACGTCGACGATCTTCCCCTTGCCCTCATCGCCCCACTGGGCGCCAACAATCACCGCAGTCTTGCCTTTTTTCAATTCCAGCTCCGTAAGGAAAATTGACGCACACAAGATGCGTCTGTGCCGCGTTTGCACACTTCTCAACCGCGGCTAGGCTTGCACAAAATTACTGGGATCAGAGCGGAGAAGACGTGTACGGACTATCTTACCGTGACGCTCTCTCGAATGGCAACGACTGGTCGGAATTATCATTGCCAATTTCCGAATGCCGAATTGAGGCGGGAAATCGGCATTTGGCAATTTGGTCCGCTGTGCCTCCGTAGCCCGAATGCGCTACATTGTTCCGCATGCCCTCTTATTTCACTCCGGAACTCTTCCGTTTCCTGACTCGGCTCAAGCGCAACAACAATCGCGATTGGTTTCAGGCACATCGGCAGGACTACGAGACTCATCTACTCAAGCCGGCAGTGCAGTTCATCACCGATTTCGCTGCGCCGCTTTACGGCATTACGCCGTACTTGGTCGCCGATCCCAGGATGACCCGCGGCTCGCTCTTTCGTATCTATCGCGACACGCGATTTTCTTCAGACAAGCGTCCCTATAAGACGCATTTGGCGATGAAGTTTTCGCACCGTGGCAAAGACGTCCACTCTCCGGGCTTCTATCTTCACATCGAGCCCGGCGGGTGTTTTGCCGCGTCCGGCCTGTGGCATCCCGAGCCGCCAACATTAATCAAAGTCCGCAACGCAATCGTCGAGCGCTGTGAGGAATGGCGCCGGATTCGAAAACTCTTGAATTGGGACGATGCAACGAAGCTCTCGCGGCCACCGCGGGGATTCCCGCGCGATCACGAATTCGTGGATGACCTAAAGCTGCGTGATCTGGGAACAGCGATCGAATTCACCGACGCGCAAGTGGGCAGCTCGAAATTCATGGCCACATTCTCGACAGCCTGCAAAAAGATGTCCCCACTCGCGAAATTCCTAAGTGGCGCGCTCGGGCTTCCGTTCTGAGAGATAAAACTGGCATCGCGGCTGCCCTAAAACAGGAGGGGTTGTCCCCAATCGACTCGTCTCTTATTGTTCCGCTTCCTGCTTCCGAATCTCCTCCAGCCGCTTCTTCAAATACTCCTTGTACTCCTTCTGCAGTGCCGGATCCTTAGGAGATCCATAAATCTCCGACGACTTATATTTCCCCTCATCGAACTTCTTCTTCGTCCACTCATCATGGACATGGGTCTCGTCCGCACGATCCAGCATTTCTTTCACGAACTGCGGGGGAACGAAATACACTCCCTCGCGATCTCCGAAAACCAAATCCCCCGGCATCACGGTGACTCCGCCAATTCGTATCGGCACGTTAACTCCAGTCAACATCACGTTGCCGATTGGCGTGGGATCAGTTGCCCGAAAGTAAGCCGGCATATCAATCTCCGCGATTCCATCCAGATCACGCACGCTGCCATCCACGACAAGACCGCCGCCCTTCGTTGCCTTCATCACGTAATAAAAAAGGTTGTCGCCGACGATGGTCCCATCCACCTTCTTACCGAAAAGATCGACGACCAGAACATCCCCAGGCTGAAGCATGTCAATTGCGAACTGGTTGCTGAGTGGCGGCTGGCCGTTCGCTTTCGCCTTGGCTTCGGCAACATCGTCAACATCAGCGCGCTTCGGCATGAACTGTACCGTGAACGCCCGCCCCACCATTGTTTTCCCCGGATGCAAGATTTGAAATCCGTCCGCCCACTGATTGTTGTATCCCTTGTCCACCAATTCGGCCCACACCTCTTCCGCCGATAGCCCGCGAGCCCGCTCGAGCATCGAATCCGGAATCTTGGGCCGCCCATCCGGCAAACGATCAAATGGAGACTTCGTCGTGTAGTCCACTAGTTCCTGTTTCGGAAAGCTGAACAATTGCGCATGAGCAAAGGATGCAACGAACAAAAATGCGGCAGCAACAGCCTTAACTGGTCTTAAGAAAGGTAGGCGTACAGCGTCTTCGCGTACTCGTGTCATCGAGGACTCTCCTCATTTTCAGTTTTCAAGCTCACCACTTGCCAGCGAGCATACAATTCTATGTCGCAAACAACGCTTACGAAAGATGGGAGCGGCTGCAACGTGATCCAAACTCGCAATACCGTGAGTGCTTGCGACAACGTGAATGCTTGCAGAACCTGGAACAGAGGCCCCTTAAGGGCTGCGTCAAGTGATCCAATTTCATCCCGGGGCTTTATCCCGGGCACTCTAGGACTACATGATGAAGAAAACCGGTATTGATCGTCGCGACCTCCTGAAAACTTCCGCTCTGGCCCTCGGAGGCGCTCTGCTCGCCGAATCCGCCGAAGCTTACCCAAAAGGCATCAATGCAAACTCAAGTCCTTCGACATTGAAGATCACCGACCTTCGTGTCGCAACAGTGGTCAAACCCGGTCCAAGCCCTTGCCCCATCATTCGTATCGATACTAATCAAGGAGTCTACGGGCTCGGTGAAGTCCGCGACGGCGCGAGTGCCACGTACGCCCTTTTCCTAAAGAGCCGCATTGTCGGAGAGAATCCTCTTCAACTCGACAAAATCTTTCGCAAGATCAAGCAATTCGGAGGACACGCGCGGCAGGGTGGCGGCGTCTGCGCCATTGAAATGGCCCTCTGGGACATCGCCGGCAAAGTCTACAACGTCCCCGTCTACATGATGCTCGGCGGCGGAAAGTTCCGAGACAAGATCCGCATCTACGCCGACACGACCGAATCGAAAGATCCCAAGGTTTATGCGCAGCGCATGAAAGAGCGCAAAGACGTCATGGGTCTCACTTGGCTCAAGATGGACCTCGGCGTCGAAATGGTTTCCGACACTGCCGGTACGGTTACTAACGCAACTGACCTGAATCAATGGCAAGCCGACCAGTTACCGCATCCTCTTCTCGGCATGGAAGTTACCGACAAAGGCATCGCGATGCTCGAGCAGTACGTCGCCGCCGTGCGTGATGCCGTAGGCATGGAGATCCCACTCTCCATGGATCATCTGGGCCATCTCGGCGTGAAGTCGATTATTCGCCTCGGCAAGGCCTACGAGAAATACAACCTCTCTTGGCTAGAGGACGTGATCCCGTGGCAATACACCGACCTGCTGAAGGAAATCGCCGACCAGAGCCCTACGCCCATTCTCACCGGCGAAGATATCTATCTGAAAGAACCATTCCAGGTGCTGTGCGAGAAACACGCAGTCGGAAAAATTCAGCCGGACCTCGCGACCGCCGGAGGCATCCTCGAGACTCACAAAATCGGAGACATGGCCGAAGAGTACGGTGTCCCCATGGCAATGCACTTCGCCGGAACGCCAGTCTCTTGCATGGCCAACGTCCATTGCGCAGCCGCGACTCTGAATTTTCTTGCGCTCGAGAATCACTCCCTCGACGTCCCATGGTGGTCTTCGTTAGTGCAAGAGGGCGTAAAGGCACCGATCGTGAATCACGGATGGATCGACGTCCCCGACCGCCCCGGCCTCGGCGTCACGCTAAACGATGATGTCGTCCGCCAGCATCTGGCCCCCGGCACAGGTTACTTCGAACCCACTCCGCAATGGGACCAGGAGCGCTCCTGGGACCGGTTGTGGAGTTGAAAGCCCCGAAAATGGCGAGCTAAGAGCTCTGGGACAGATTCAAAGCCATGGCAAGGCATTGAAATCGCGGGGATGCTCCTCTTGACAATAGTCGTTATAACGATTAGAATCATTTTCTGATGCCCGATAAAAAGACAGCGCGGCGCTCCGGAAGTGCGGAGGAGGACGTCTTCGTCAGCCTGTTAAGAACGGCAGATCTGCTCACTCGAAGCGTGGAGAAAGTCCTCAAAAATGCTGACGTCTCGCCCACCCAGTACAACGTCCTCCGGATTCTGCGAGGCGCTCCCGAAGGCCTGACCTGCAGCGAGATAGCACGACGGATGATCACGCGCGATCCTGACATCACCCGCTTGCTTGATCGCCTGGAAAAGCGGGAACTGATCCAGCGCTGCCGCGAGACCAAGGACCGCCGCCAGGTTCAGACCCGTATTCGCCCGGAGGGGCTGCATCTTCTTGAGGAACTCGACGGGCCCGTCACGCAGATTCATCACAAACAGCTAGGACATCTGGGACGAGAAGGGCTGCGCTCTCTGCAGGTCCTTCTGGAAAACGCGCGCCAGCACACGGGATAAATTTTTTGCAGCAATAGTCGTTATCACGATCATCTGTATAACAGGAGGATTTGCCATGAGCACACTTTCCACAGCAGCTCCCGCTACCACTACTTGGAGCATCGATTCCGTTCACTCCAGCGCGCAGTTCAAGGTCAGACACATGATGATCTCGAATGTGAAGGGAGAGTTCACCAGCATCACGGGTGCTCTCAAGTACGACGAAGAAAACATCGGGAATTCCTCGGTCGAAGCTTCGATTGACTCCCGAACGATCAGTACCCGTGACCCACAGCGAGATGCACACCTGAAGAGCGCCGACTTCTTCGACGTCGACAAATATCCGGCGCTCACTTTCAAGTCGACTGCCGTTTCCAGAAAGTCGGACGGGGAACTCTCGGTGGCAGGGAACCTGACCATTCACGGCATTACGAAGGATGTAGTGTTCGAAGTCGAGGGACCGAGCGCGCCGGCAAAAGATCCATGGGGTAACACTCGGGTGGGACTCTCCGCCTCGACGCGCATCAATCGGAAGGATTTTGGTTTAACGTGGAATGCCACGCTCGAAACTGGTGGAATCCTCGTCGGTGACGAGGTCTCAATCACTCTCGACGTTCAATTCATCAAAGGGTAATTCGCAGAGAAGTTGGCCACAAAGCCCGCTCTGATCCGGTGCCAGTGTGCGACCGACGGAGCGGGTGCCGCACTCTGACCCCGGTTCGAATGAGCCAAACAGATGTGGTAGGCCCGGCAGGAATCGAACCTGCAACCCTCGGATTAGAAATCCGATGCTCTATCCGTTTGAGCTACGGGCCCATAGCAGTAGAAGGGAGCGAATTCAGTATAGCCAAAACTTGCTGACTAGCATCGTATATGCGAAGAGGCAATGCCGAAGGCCAAAGCCAAATCCGGATCCAGTGCGAAATCGGCTTCCGAACATAGCTCTAATGCTGGCACTCTTAAAGGCTGGAAGCAGATTGCAGGGTTTCTCGGCGAGCCAACCTCAGTCGTACAGCGCTGGGCTGCGACCGGCATGCCTGTACGCCGCGAAGGTCAGTTTGTGAGCACGACGGTAAATGAACTCAACAAATGGTTGGGGCAGCAATCGGGCAAGCCCGTCCACGTCGTTACCGACGATACTGATCTTAGCTCCGAACTAAAGCGCGGACTCTCGTACGTGCGCCACAAACATTAGCTTCTAAGTGCGGTTTCGTCGCCATGGGTGCCCCATTTCTCGCGCAAGGCTGCCTTTAGTATTCCAGCTAGTATTCCAGCACCTCATAAAACTCGATCCAACTTCGCTGGAACATCGGGTGCTGCTTCTTGGCGAGCTCAGTGTGTTCATCACATTCTTGGATTTGCTTCAATGCCTTTTCGGCAGCAGCGAGAGAATCAAAGCGAAACTGGCAGACAATCGTGTTGTCGGGTTCGCGGCCTGAAATTGGTACCAGTCGCTCGCCCCGGGGCAGCAGGCCGCGATGCTCGAGTTGGGCGAATTGCTTTTCCAATTCGTAGAATTCCTTTTTATGAGCCGGTTGGAATTGCTGAATCAGACGCATAATGACGGCCATTGTTTTTCCCCGTGTTCGTTTTTTTTGCCACAACTGCAATGCAAAAAACCTTCCGCTCTGGTGCCGGACTTTGCGTTATTCCTCCGGCACATCGAATGAAACCAGTTCGGCCTTGAATCCGCGCGTGCGGTACGCGCCATAAGCGATCCCGAGCGCCATCCAGGTGACCCCTGCGATCTTGGCCGGCTTGCTGAGATTCAGCCAGAGCAGCATGCAAACGACGAATCCGCAGATCGGCACAAGAAAGTTGCTAAGATCGCGGCGCCGCTCGCGCAAGAAATATCGCGTGAAAGAAGCGGCATTCACTCCCATAAACGCCAGCAGGGCTCCGAAATTCAGCAACTCCGCCGCGCGCTCGAACGTCAGGAATGTTGTTCCAATCAAAGCAAACAACCCCACGAACAATACGTTGTTCCGCGGAATCCGACGCTTCGGTTCAATCGCTCCGAAGAAAGCCTTCGGAATCGCATTGCCCCGGCCCATGCCGTAGAGAAGTCGCGCCGCCCCAAGTTGTGATCCCATGCCCGATCCAACCGTCGCGACGAGCAGAGTGACGTTGATCAGACTGAACAGCCATTGTCCTCCCGCACGGCCTGCCACGGAAACGTAGGCCGTGTCGACATCCGGAAACGGCTGCGAAGTCGGCCATACCACCTGCGCCGCGTACACCTCAACCGATGCAAGCAGTCCTGTAATCAGGCACACAAGAACGGTCGCCAGGAGAATATTGCGCTTGGGATTTTCCGCCTCCTCGGACAGCGTAGAAATACCGTCGAATCCGATGTAGGTCAGCACGGCCAGAGACGTCCCGCCGAGAACGGCCGGAACTGAAAATGTTTGTGGATCATAAAACGGCCGGGTGAAGAAGGCGAGCCCATCGTGCGGCGTTTTCAGAACGTATCGCACAGCCGCAGCGAGAAAAATCGCAATGACGATTCCCATCCCGGCCGCCAGCGTGTCATTGATCCGGGCGGATGTTCGAATGCCAAACAGATTCAGCCCGGTAAACATCGCTAGAAAGATGACCACGAAAACAGGATACGGAATCTCGGGAATAAAATTCAGCGCGAACTTGCTGCACAAGATCGTGCAAACGATGGGATTCAGCATGTAGTCCATTGCCATACCCCATCCGGTCACGTAACCAAGCGCGGGGTGAATCTCCGATCCCACATATGTGAACGCCGAACCAGCGCTCGGATACGCTCGTGCCATCCGCCCATAGCTGATCGCGGTAAACAGCATCGCAACCATCGCGATGAGCACGGTCGTGACAGCATGGCCATGTGCCCGCTGGCTCATGATTCCGTATACCGGCATCGGAGCCGTAGGCTGAATCACGATCATTCCGTAAAGAATCAGATCCCAAAGCCCAAGTGTCCGCCGCAACCGCACCGGGCTTGTAGCCGAAGTTGTTTCTGCTTGTGGCATCGCTCAACACAAAAAACTCTAAGCCGAAAAGGGAAAGCGAACGCACTCAAAAAAGGAACGAAAATTGCCCTCTCGTCAGCGATTGCTGGCCGACGACCAACGACTAACGACCGATGACTAGAAGTAAAACTTCAGTGCAAACTGAATCAGCCGCGGGTCGCGCGCCGCCTGCAGTTGTCCGAACTGGGGCGTACCAATCTCGATTGCCACAGGCTCAACCTGTCCCGCCGCGCCGATCGGTCCCCATAACGGGTTCACGTGATTCCAGATGTTGAAGAAGTCGCCACGGAACTCGAAGCGCATCTGCTCCCGCACCGGAATCGCTTTGAGAATCGACACATCCCAGGTCTGATATCCCGGCCCATGCGTGATGTTGCGTCCTTCATTGCCATATGTTCCAGGAGTTGTGTCGCTGGCGAACGCGCAAGTGTTAAAGAAAGTACCCGCCTGGCAGGGCCTGCCATTCGGATTTCCGACAACGTTCGGGCGCGTGCAATTGTAGGAAACCGTCCCGCCGCAATCATTGTTGGCCGCGTTGTTGAATGGATCGGTGACGGTAAACCAGTTGCCCGTCGAAGCCGAAACGATCCCGGCGATCTGCCAGTTGCCGATCAACTGATTCGCGAAGCCGCTCGCGTTCCCGCCCAATGCCTGCCCTTTGCCGAACGGCAGGTCCCATGAGTAGCTGACGACCAGGTGATGACGCACGTCAAAATCGGAGTTCCCATACTCCAGCTGTGGAAACCGCTGGTCCCGGAAGTCCCCGTTATTCAGTGATCCGAGGCTGGCACTCGAAGCATCGTCCAGCGAGTGACTGTAGGTATATGCCGCCTGGAACTGCAGCCCATGCGATGCACGCTTCTCCACGCTGGCTTGCAGCGAGTTGTAGTTCGAGCTCGTATCCGAGCGGAAGGAATCGATGGTGCCGTCTACCGCAGGGAAGGGACGCCGTGGCGCAAGCGGCGCGTTTGGATCCGTGCTCGGCGTTGCCTGATTGCCATTGTAGAAACCATACAGCCGCGATCCGTGGGAACCGGCGTACGATACCTCCACCACAGTCTCTTTCGGAAATTGGTACTGCAGTCCGTAATGCCATTGCTGCATCCGCGGCGTTCTCAAGTTAGGAGAGATCGAGTACAAAAGCGGGTTGTTTGGATCGGTGAGGGAACTCGCCGGAAATCCTTGAGTCCAGAAATTGTTGATCATCAGGCTGGTATCAGGGGCGCCGCCATTGGCGGGCACCTTCACGCCGATCGCGCAAAGATCATTCGGGAATGCGGGATTGGCTTGCGGAGGAACCGGGTTTCCGCACGGTGAGTTAAACGATTGTGTGACGAAGTACGGCGGATTAAACCCTGGGCTGGGGAACGAGAATGGTCCGTTCTCCACGCCTCCATAGAAGACGCCGTAGCCGCCACGCATTACCAGTCGATCGCTAACTTTGAAGGCAAAGCCGATCCGTGGGGCCCAGTCGTTGTAGTCAGGATGGATCAATCCCGTAGAAGCGGTGGCTTGCAGAGGCAGGTAGGACGCGAGCGTTGGAGTGAGTTGAACGTTCTGTCCCTTGGGAACGAGGATGGAATCGCTACGAAAATCGAATGTGCCTTGCTGATTGCCGGTCGCGGTTACCGGCATGAAGAGTTCGTAACGTAGGCCGAGATTCAGCGTGAGCCGATTGCTTACACGGATGTCGTCCTCGCCGAAGAATGCCAGAGTGTTGCGATGGTAGTCGGGGGCATGCAGATTGACGATGTTTGCCGAGTCGGGCACCCCAAGAAGAAATGATGCGATATCGTCACCGCCAGTCGTGTTGCCGTTTGCATCCACCGGTTCTCCAGGATTGCTTGTGAAGTCAGGGCCGTAACTGAGATCGCCGCGTGGCGACGAGACTTGGAAAATGGTGAACTGTTCTTTCCGCAGCTCAGTGCCAAACTTCAGCGAGTGCTTGCCGTGGCTCCAGATGATGTTATCGTTCAGCACGAAGCTGTTCTGTTTTTCAACAGAAGGCAGGAAATCTGAGGCTCCGATGCACGCATAGTTCACAAAGCAGATCGATGGGAGGCCGCCGATGCCCTGCTGAAAGGGCACGCCCAGCAGTCCCAGTTGCCCTGAGACGTCGGTGTTGGAGTAGGGCTCAACGCGGTGCGAATTGATGCGGTTATATCCCAGACGAAACTCGTTCAGAAGCGTTGACGTAAAAGTGTGTAGTTCGCTGATCGCTACGCTGCGATACGCGTTGTCCTGATCGCCCGCCGTGAAGCCGCCGCCATCGAGGAAGCTGTTAAACGGACCGGGAGTATGGATCGGCTGGTCCTCATAACTGAAACGCGCGAAAAAGTTATCTCGATCCGAGAACTTGTGATCGACGCGAACATCGAAATTGTTCTGATTCAGGCTTTTCTTCGGGTCGACCAGATAGTTGTTGCCATTGATGTCGACGTTAGGAGCCGGATACAGCGCATTGATTGCTGCTGCGGATGCGCTGATCGCGCTCGGCCCGCTAGCCGGAAAAATATTTGTCGGTACGCCGGCTCCATTTACAGCGATCGGCACGCCGCAGAAGCCGCTGGGATTCACTGCTGAAGGTTGCGTCAGCCGCGGATTGAAGATTTCGCCCTGGTATGTCGGATTCCCGCTGCAATCGACAACGCCGGCGATCGGAGTCGTCAGATCAAGTTGGGACGAAAAGTCTCCGCTGACCTGAGCTGCTGACGGAATCAATAGCAATTGCGGCAATGCTTGCCGGATCCGCAAGCCTTCATAGTCGACGAAGAAGAAAGTGCGGTCTTTAATGATTGGCCCGCCGAGCGTTGCCCCAAACTGGTTCTGCTGATATTGCTGCCGTCCAAAAAAGTCGAAGGCATTGCGTCCATCGAGCTTGTCATTGCGGAAGAACTCATAAACATCACCGTGGAACTGGTTTGTCCCGGATTTGATCACAGCATTCATGATCGCGCCGTTGCCCCGCCCGAATTCGGCACTGTAGGAATTGGTCTCGACCTTGAATTCGCCAATTGCATCAACCGACGGCTGAATCACATAAGCGCTGCCGTTCAGCACATCACCCAGGTTGGCGTTGTTGTCGATGCCGTCGAGCAGAAAATTATTTTGTAGAGCGCGTGCGCCGTTGGAGCTGAATCCGTAACTGGTCTCAGTCCGCGATCCGGGCTCGCTGGGCGCTACTCCCATGGAAAGCTGCGCGAGCTGAGCAAAATTCCTTCCGTTCAACGGAAGTGTGGTTGCAGTTTTGCCACTCACAACATTGTTAAGTTCCGAGGTTTCCGTCTCCAGTTGCGGTGTGATAGTCGTGACCGTCATGGTCTCGCTGATGCCGCCGACCTGCATCGTGATGTCGACCGGCAGACGATCTTGCACGTTCAACGGCACAGGCCCCGCGACTGCCTTCTTGAATCCTGTCTTCTCCACCGTGACCGTGTATTGACCGATCCGGAGTGGCCCGGCGACGTATTCGCCTGTCGCATTCGTCGTCGTGTGAAACGCCGTGCCATGTTCGACATCGGCAACCGTGACGTTGGCATCTGCAACCACAGCGCCGGTGCTGTCTTTCACTGCGCCAACGATGGTGCCCATATCCTTCTGCGCCCACGACGAAGTCGCTCCGAAAACGATGAAGAGTCCGATTACAGCGTGAATGAAGAGAGTGAAGGAGCAACCGCCAAGACGTGCCATGATCATGCCTCCAAACAGAGCGAAGAATTACTGTTTTTGTGGATCTGCTGGACTCACCTCTAACAGCAGATGCTCGAAGAAATTCACCTTTAGTTTTGGCGCGCTGGCATCAACCGATCCCAGCGATTTGCCATTTTCGTAATCAACTAGCTGATACGTTCCCGAATTCAAGCCGCGAAGCTCAACTTCGCCGCTCCAGTGCTTACCCTTCTCCGCGTAAAACGCGTAATACATCCGGCCTTCCTTCGCGATGGCATAGGCTTCCGGAAAGTCATATCCATACGTATACAAATCTAGAAATTGTCCCTTCGACAGCATCTTGTCCTGATAAATCGCAATCCATTTTTTCCAGAACGCTTCTTTTTCTCCGGGAGTGAGCTCAACAGTCTTGAAGTGCTTGCCATAGTCGGGCCATGTGAACTTCGTTCCCACAACTGCTCCCACACCGACTTCAGAAGCGAAGTCCCGGCCCTGGTCGATTTCGTTCGATGTATTCATGAGCCGCACATCGGTGAGTTCCACGTGATCGCCATACACCGCCGCTTGCGGCCCAAGCAGCGCCTTGTACATTTTCGTCCGCAGACGAACTTGTCGTGCGCCCACCGGATCCGCCGTCACGGCCTGATCGATGTACGGAAGCCATGCCAAACTCGGCGGCGTGCCGCACGGGCAAGCTTGCGTCACACTGTCGGGCTTCAGCGCGCGGGTTGTTTCGAGAATAGTTTTGTAGACTTCGCCGACGGCTTGAATCGAATCGTTCGGCGACTTGTGATGATGTTTCGGGTTGTAACAGGCTGGAACCGTGTAGGAGAAATCGAGCTTGTGCCCGTCGAAGCCCCAGTCGCGAATAAATCGTTCCGTCAACTGCTTATAGTACTGCCGCACTTCCGGTACAGCGGGACAAAACGCACCAAGATCAGCAGTAGCGCGCGCTGGTTTCCCATTTTGGTCGAGGATCAGCCAATCCGGATGTTCCTTCACGACATTCGCTAGTTGATAGGAACGGTGATTGAGAATGTCCTTTCCATTTCCGTCTTCTACGACCAGCGGAATCCACCAGAGTGTGATGTGAATCCCCGCATCGTGATAAGCCTTCACAACTTTTTGCAATGAATCGTCGGGGAACGTGGCACGGCGCGGCTGCCAGTCCCCACGATTGTTGAACCATCCAGCATCGAGAGTAGCCCACTTCAATCCGAGTTCTTTCAGCTTCGGAATCGTGCCCAGCATCTGCTTGGGCGTGAAGTCCATCTCGTATCCCCAGCCACACCAGTTCGCCTGATAATCGGCCTCCGTGGGATGAGCCAGGCTCAATCCGCGCACCTGCAGCATCCGCGAATAGATTCTTAGTGGCTCGTAGAAGTCACCGTGAAAGACAGATACAAATGTCAGCGGTGTTGTGTAGCTCTCGCCCGGCTTGAGTGACGCATTTGTATCAAGAACAACACCGGCATTCACGCGCCCATTCGCGAGCGTTTTTACCGGCAACGCCAGCGTAAGGGGAACAGTCTCCGCGTGGCCGATCGCCTCCCCGACCGAGCCAGTCCAGAACGCCACAACGGGGATTCCGCCTCCTGTCTGGTTCTCATCGTTGTGCTGCATCAGTTGCATGGGATTCGCGCGCATAAATTTGTCGCTGATGCGCATCACATCGTCTCTTCCCCATGCCTCGCTCGATCCATGAAACGACCACATCGCGTAAGGCTGCGCCTTTGGATCGCTCAGCGATGCATTGAAGACATGCTGCTGTGTCGTCACGCGATCAATCACTGTGTCCGCAGAGCCCGTGTCTTTATAAGAGACACTCGTCAGCGCGAGTGTCGGGAAATCGTCATAGATCTCAACTGTCAACGTTTTCTGCAGACCGGGCAAAGACGAACTGGCACCCGATACATCAATTCGTTTCCCCCGTGCGCCTAAACGTCCGGAGGCGTCCGAGACCTTCGCATGATCGAGATCGAGAACGAAATCGGCGATCTCACGGCCGTTGACGGTCACCAAGTCTGCCGTCGCCGATCCGCTCCTCGGATCGTCCAGGGTCAGGGTCTTCCCGTCGCGAACAAGGCTTGCCTGAAGATATCCATAAGGGAACAGCCGAAATTCTGCTGCAGCCGTTTCGATGACGATGACGGATCCGGAATTGACCCGGACCTGGATCGCCGAAGGTTCCTGATGTATTTCGACGGATTGCTTGCGATTACACGAGGAGATGAGGGAGAGCACAACCAGCGTGCAGCAGAGGGCAACGCACCGGTGGCTGGGGAAAGAACGGCACGACGAACTGCGAAATTTCGGCATGCTCAGCAGTTCCTGGAACAAACAAAACGAAATAAAACGTTATATTTCGAAAGTATTACGTTTTAGATAATACTCCCGCATCATTACTGTCAAGAAGAAACGCTCATCAACTTCGAGTCTTGCTCCGCGAAAAACTCTTCGATCTGCGAAGAAAAGCTGTATCCACTTCGACGAAGAAACTCCACCAGCGACTCAAGCTGCGCTTCGGGATGAATCGTGTGCGGCGACTGGCACTTGTAGCTGGCCAGCAACACACCGAATTCCAAAGCCGAATCGACACGTTCGTTGCTCCGCTGCTTATCCGATCCTTTCTTAACGAACGGAATGCCAGCCGCGATCGCAGCAAGCACTCCACCCAGCAGCGAATCTCCAGCGCCCGCAGTCGAAGCCACACTCACCTTCGGGGCCGGAGAGTAGCTCCAGCCTTCTGCTGTGACTCCGTAAGCTCCGCCGCTGCCCACGCTAACGATCATCTTCAGTGCAGGACAATTCGCTTGCACGAACCTCTGACACCTCTCAATCAGCGATTCGGGGGCACCTGGATTGAATGCGCAATCCACTAGCTCTCCCGCTTCCTCTTCATTCAGCGCCACCAGATCCAGCCGCTCGAACAATCCCGAGCTTTTTGCCGGCTTAATCTCGGCCGCCACGAATGAAGCGGCACGAAAGCATCCTGCACTGCTGGCCAGTTTCAAAAAATGTTCCCGGACCTCAAGTGAAACTTCGGGAACTGCCAGGGCAATCGTCCGCGCAGCATCCGATCGCATCAATCCCGCAATCTCATCGATATCGCTCTTCGCCAACGCTGCCGCCGCCGATTTGCTCGTCGTGAGATTGCCTCCCGCCCCATCCGGATACTGGAAGCAAACGCTGAACAGAGTCGGCAGCTTGCCCGTCATCTGCACCTGCGCCGTGTCCATCCCTGCTTCAGCCATCTCTCTCAACATCTGCCGTCCCGTAGCATCCTCTCCCACGATTCCGACGGGGAGAATATGGAAGGGAAGTCCCGCTGGTCGAGCGCCGAGCAATTTCGCCACGTAATGAATCACGATATGCAGCTTGCAGTAATCCCGAACATCGAGCAGCTGCGCCGGACGGCTCTCATTCCGCCCGAGCGTGTGATCTCCTTCCAATTCGAAAAATATTCCGCTTCCGATTCCGCCAACTCCAATTAGCCGTCGGAACGGAGATCTTTCATCGATGCGAAGCACGCGCATGGCTCTAGAACAGCTCCCAGTCAGGGTTTTCGCTGATCGGATGCCGCGCTGTTCCCTGCGTGGCCGTGATCAATGCATCCGGATGTCTCTGCAACAGCGTCATCGGATAATCCGCAGTCGGTTCCGCAAACAGCGCCACTCGCAAAGCCGTCTGCTTCCACGCACCTGTATCGCTATATACGCGCACCTTCTTCGCCGACATGCACTCACGCACTCCCAGCGTGATCGACATCGGTGGCACAAACTGATACGCGCTTCCGAAAGTCCTCTGTGCCAGCGCCAGAATTGTGTCGAGATTGTTTTCCTGAATGCGAATCGTCGAATTCGCCAACTCTTCCAGCGTGATCGCACTATACGGATGCCGTCGCGCCTGGTTATAGGCGACGTGCCCGTCCTGCCCCCACCCGCCGACTGTGATATCGACAGGCGCAGCATCAATGGCCTCCCGCACTCGATCAACCGTCGAAGGCAGAAGCCAGTACCGCTGCTCCTGTGGTACCTGCAACTCCGCTCGAATCCCGCCATAGAAATGTTTTTCCATAAAAGTCCGGAAGTTGTATGGATGATTCGTCGGCAGCGGCCGTCCCTGCCAATCCAGGCACTCGTCCATATGAAACACGGTGAAATTTTTCAGTGAGACGTTTTTCGCGTTGATCAGCTTCGTATATGGCGCATACCAGCAATTCGGCCCGCACGGAATGATCGCTCGCGTCGGCAACCCGCGCGCATTGTTCTCCTCGATCACAGCAACGAGGTCTGCGGCCATCAACTGCCCCATCTCTGCCGAATCCCGCACCGTGCGGAATTTCACTCGCAGATCTGGATGTTTCACGAGTTGATCCCCCGGCACTTTGCACCACCGATACAAATCACTCCGCAAGATTTGGCCCATCATCTCTCCTGTTCGAATCAGAACTCATTGTCTCGGAGCGGCGCACGTCGACTCCCGAATGATCAGCTTCGGAGAAACTTTGCGATACTTCGCCTTTAACGTCCGCTTCTTCCTCGAGGCCGTAATCAGTTCTCCGACAATCCCCGCCCCCAGGGAGCCTTGCATCTCCAGTTGCTGTCGAATCGTGGTCAACGGCGGATTGTAGAACTCCGCGTTCGGAATATCGTCGAATCCCACGACCGAACAGTCCTGAGGGACGCGTCGTCCAGTCCTCGTCAGCGCGCGAATCGCGGCGCACGCAGTCAGATCGTCGAATGCCAGCACAGCGCTGAAATCGGGACTCCGCCGTAACAGTTCTTCCGTAATCTCTACGCCTTCGGCATACGTCGAATTCTGTCCTTTGATCTCGATCACGAGTTGCGGATCGATCTTCAGCCCTGCCTCTTTTGCGAATGTCGTAATTCCATGCCAGCGCTGCAGGCTGTCTGCAAGAATCTTCGGTCCCTTGATGAACGCGATGCGGCGATGTCCGAGGCGGTGAAGATACTGAATCGCAAGCCGCGTGCCCGCTTCGTTATCCACCACAATCGAGCTGACCGGACTGCGCTGCAGTTCCCGTCCGATCACCAGCGTCGGTGTGTCGCGCTCCGCACATTCCGCCAGCACATCAATGTCGAGGTGCACTGGGTTGGCAATCGCAATCAAGCCCTCCACGCGCCGTCCGAGGAGCATATCGACGCATCGCCGGAATTGCTCGCGCTCATTCTGCAGGTCAGCCACGATAGGGAAGTATCCCTCCGGCCGCATGCGGTTCTCGATTCCGCGAAGAATCTGGGTGCAGTAGGCATCCGTGATGTCAAACACGATCACCCCGATCGTGTGACTCCGCTGGCTGCGCAGCGAGCGCGCAAAAAGATTTGGCCTGTAGCCTAACTGGCGCGCGACCTTCCAGACGTGGGTTCGAGTTTTCGGAGAGATGCGCTCCGCGGCAGGACCCGGACTCAACACCATCGACACAGTCGTGATGGAAAACCCGCTCTTGTCCGCGACATCGCGAATCGTGACCATGGTTGCCTCGAGCGTTGCTCCCAAACCGTTGTCAGTCCGACCCCGCGAAGCGAGGGTGGACGAATCTGCTGTTCCCGGCTCCGTGCACCGCCGGTTCTCGGTTGACAGCTTACCACTGTAGGTCTAGATTTACGGGTATTGTAACGTTTCACCGGAGAAATTGCTTGGGAAATTTTGGTAAGCAGATTCGATTGCGCCGCATCCTCCAGGCCGGTCGCGGAACGCTCGTAGTGGCCTTCGATCACCCGCTGGTGTTGGGCCCGATCCCCGGCACGCTCGATCCCGCCAAGCAGATTCAACGTTTCGTTGAAGCCAAGGCCGACGCCATTCTCATGAACCTCGGTTCGTTCCGCTATTTTGCCGATGCGATTCAATCCGCGCAATCACCCGGCCTGATTGCCCGCATCGATTGGACCACAGGATTCAACGAGTCGGCAAAGTCCTCCCCCAATGGCTTTCAAACCTGCCTCGTCGCGCATCCGGAAGACGCTCTGCGCGCGGGCGCTGACGCCGTGATTTCATTTCTCTTCATGGGCAGTGGCGATGCTGAATTCGAGAAGAAAGAGATTCAGCGTGTCGGTGAACTTGCTCGCGAGTGTGAGCGCTGCGGCATTCCGTTCATTGTCGAGTCGCTCGCCCGAGGAGCACAGGTACAGAATCCGCGTGATCCCAAGTGGCTGATGCTTCATTCCCGGGTCGCTGCGGAACTTGGTGCCGACGTCATCAAAACCGAAATGGCAGATGACGTTCCGGCGATGCGCAAGGTCGTCTCGGCCTGCCCGATCCCTATCCTCGTTCTCGGAGGTACGCGTACCAATTCCGATGACGAAGTTGTCAATGTAGTTCGCTCGATCATGCAGTCCGGAGCCGCCGGAGTCTTCTTCGGACGAAACATTTTCCAGGCCGACGATATGCCTGGGCTTCTCGCACGTGTCCGTTCTGAACTCGCCCAGGCGCATTCCAAGGAACCCTCCCAGTGAGTTTGCTCGCCGTAGACATGGGCTCCAGCAGTTCAAAGGCGGTCGCCTTCGCAGAAGACGGAACGGCCCTAGCCCATGCCACGCAGTCGTACTCAAGCCACTCGCCGCAGCCATCATGGAGCGAAATGCCGGCGGAAACTTTCTGGCGAGCGCTGGTCGCTGTTGTTCAATCAGTCGCAGCCCGGGTGACAAAAGATCCCATCAAGGCTCTCGCCATCAGTTCGCATGGAGAGACTTTTTTCCCCGTGGATGCTTTGAACCGTGTCATCGGCCCGGCCATTCTGAATGCGGACAATCGCGCAATCGCCGAATCGAAATCGCTCGCTGAAGAGATAGGTCGCAAAAAGATTTTCGAGATCACCGGTCTCGCGCCGCATCCGATGTATCCGCTTCCCAAGATTCTGTGGCTGCGCAAACACCAGCCGGAGGTTTTCTCAGCAACAAAGTGTTTCCTGTCGCTGCCTGGATTTCTCTTCAGCCGCCTCGGCCTTCCTCCATACGTCGACTACTCGCTCGCCTCCCGCTGTCTTGCATTCGATGTCCGTAAGCGCGAATGGTCGACACAAGTTCTTGCGACTTGTGATCTCGCCTCCGACCAACTGCCGACTGCAGTCCCCGCTGGAACGATTGCAGGCGAACTATCAACGACAGCGGCCACAGAACTATCCCTCAAAGAGGGAACTCCGGTGGTCCTGGGCGGCCATGATCAGCCTTGCGCCGCGCTCGGCAGTGGTGTGCTCGAGGCGGGACGCGTCTCCGCTTCCTTGGGTACTTACGAATGCCTGCTCGCCGCATCCAGCGCGCCGTCGCTCACTGAAACCGCATTCACCGCGAATCTGAATTCTTATTGTCACGTTGTGCCCGATCGTTATGTCACCCTCGCCTATTTTCCCTCTGGAATCATGGTCGACTGGTTCGCCCGGCTGATACAGCCTTCGGAAGACAGCGCCAACTTTCTGACGAGTCTCGAACAGCACTGTTCCACACCTCCAACCGGACTCACCATTACTCCGCATCTGCTCGGTACCTCGAATCCCGATTTCGATCCCGCCGCCACCGGAGTCATCGCAGGCATCCGTCCCGGCGCGACTCAAGCAGATCTCTACAAAGGAATTCTCGAAGGCATCGCCTGCGAATTCGCGATGATGGCTGATCTGCTGCAGCGGGCGTCGGGTCCCTTCGATGACGTGTACGTCAGCGGAGGAGGTGGTCGCTCGCCGCTTGGCTTGAAACTACGCGCCGCGCTCGCAAAGAAGAATCTTCATTCAATGCAATGCCAGGAAGCGGTCTGTCTCGGGACTGCAATTCTGGCGGGCGTGGCCATCGGAAAGTACAAGACCTATTCGCAGGCGGTTCAACAGGTCGTCCGCACCACCGAGTCGATTGCTCCAGATCCTACGCTCACAAAAGAATACGAATCGAAAAAGCAGCAATATTACCTGCTCTATTCCAGTCTTGCGCCATTCCGCTCAGAACAGCGCAAGGTTGAGGAGGAATCATGATCGAACCAAAAGTTGGATTCATTGTTTACGGCGTTCATAAAGACGGTTTGAAAGATCCCATGGGTCAGCCCTTCATCGACGACGCCATCGTGCAGCGCTCGAAAGACGCTCTCAGGCAAGCCGGATGCAAACTCATCACCCACGATCTCGTCATCGCCAGTAAGGAAGAGGCAGTCACCGCGATGCATCGCATGAAGCACGACGAAGAGGTCGATGTAGTCGTGCTCTTCTCGGGAACCTGGGTTTGGGCAGCACATCTCGTCGGTGCGATTCGCGATTACGCCAGCACCGGCAAAGGCGTATTGCTCTGGACGCATCCCGGCTCGCAAGGCTGGCGTCCCGTCGGTGGACTCGTCATGCACGGCGGCCTGTTGGAGATCGGTGTGCCTCATAAGTTCGTTTACGGCACTGCGGACGATGCAGACACGGTGAGCAAGATCGTGAGCTACGCCGGCGCCGCACACATGAAGAATCGCCTCAATCTTTCGACTATCGGGACATTCGGCGGTCGCGGTATGGGACAGACTTGCGGTGTGGCCGATCCTTCCCAATGGATGCGCATGTTCGGCATCGATATCGATTCGCGCGATACGGCCGAATTAGTGCGCGCAGCCCAATCCATCACGCCGTCTGAGATCGCCGCTGTTACACCGAGACTCGAAAAACTCTTCGGCAAGGCGCCCGATGCAACGGTTGTGAACGAGCGTTCCATCCGCCTCTATCTGGCGCTCAAGAAAGTCGTCGCAAAAGAAGAATTTGATTTCTACACGATCCAGTCGTTCCCCGGTCTGGGTGACGACTATTCCGCCACCTGCTTCGCGCAAAGCATGATGCTCGAAGACGGCTACGGCACTTCCACGCTCGGCGACTTCAACACCGCGCTCACCGTCATCCTGTTGACGAGCCTGAGCAAAGAACGTGTCTATTACGGCGACCTTCAGCACATCGACGTGAAATCGAAAGAGATCAAAATCATCGGCGACGGAGCATGCCCGCCATCGCTCGCCAGCAAACTAGGTCCTGCTGGCTTTGCGGAACACGGCATTCCAACGGAAGGCGAAGCCGGAGGTCTCTCGGTAAAACTGATCTGCAAAGTTGGAGAAGGAGTGCTGGCCCGTCTCGGCCGCGTCAACGGTGAATTCCAAATGGTCATCACGCGCGCGACAGTCTTCGAGCCGCCCGCCGATCAGATCGATCGCCGCCTCCACGAATGCGGCATCCCATTCTGGCCCCACGGTTTCGTAACCGCACACTGCGACATGGATGTGATGCTGCAGAACTGGACGAACGAATACGCCTGCCTGGGATACGGCAGCGACCTGTATCCAACGCTGGTCGACTTCTGCGAGATGACAGGGATCAAGGCTGTGCT
>DATJWZ010000480.1:0-3626 GCA_035500795.1 Candidatus Eiseniibacteriota bacterium
ATCTTCGCAGCGTTGCGTGGAGTCCGGGGGCGCAAGCCCGTGAATCTGGAAGGTCTCGAACAACTCCTGGTGCGCTTCAGCCAGCTTGTGCTGGAGCAGCCCTGGATCAAGGAGATCGACATCAATCCCCTGCTCGCGACGCCCCACACTCTGGTGGCGCTCGATGCTCGTGTCGTCGTCCACGATTCCAGCGTGACGGCCGAGCGGCTGCCCCGAGCGGCGATCCGCCCCTACCCCTCACAGTACATTTGGAATTGGAAACTAAAAGACGGAACACCTGTGACGATTCGTCCCATTCGTCCCGAAGACGAGCCGCTGATGGTGCAGTTCCATCACACGCTCTCCGAGCGCAGTGTGTACCTCCGTTATTTCTGTTCGTTAAGTTTGAGCACACGGGTGGAGCACGAACGGCTCGTTCGCATCTGTTTCGGCAGCTACGACCGCGGCTTCGCCCTCGTCGCCGATTACAAGAATCCGGAAACGGGCCAGCATCAGGTCCTGGGTGTTGGCCGCTTCAGTGCGATCAATCGAGGTGAGGCCGAGGCTGCGGTCTTGGTCTCCGATAAATGGCAGGGTAAGGGACTGGGAACTGAATTGCTCGCCGGTGTCGCCCGCGTGGCTCGCGAAGAAAAATTCCGAACGCTCTGCGGAGAGATCCTCCGCGATAACCTGCCCACGCAGGCCATCTTCAAAAAGGCAGGATTCACGCTGCGCGCCACCGAAGATCCATCTTCCGTCTCTGCCCGTCTGAAACTATGATAACGGGCTTAAGAGACCGGAGCTGACTTGCTGATCTCCAGTTGCGGCTCGAATTTCAGCGTCGTCCCGAGCGCGCGCGACACCAGGCACAGCTTTTCTGCACGCTTTAGCAGGTCAAGGGCACGCTCACGCTCGTCGGCTGAGCCAATCTTCAAATTCGGCCGCACGATAATCTGGCTGAACGTGTACCCGGAATCTGCTTTGCGTACAGTACCGCTGGCTTCCACCTGGAGGTCGGTGAAATCGAATTGCGCTCCCCCCGCTATGGCCCGCAACGTTGTCGTATAGCATCCCGCGACAGCAGCGAGCAAGAGTTCTTCCGGTGTCCACCGGCCTTCGAGTCCGCCGAATTCAGTGGGTGCGGTGAAATGGATTGCGTTCGGAGCCGAATCGGACTTCGCCAATCCAGTTCTCCCCGAAGTCCACCATGCTGCAACCCGATATGCGTGTTCTTCATTCATAAATCTATTCGTCTCCTTGAACGTTGATAGCAAAAGCGGAGAGGGATAATTCGTGATCTCGTACAATTTCCCGATGGCTAGGCCGCGCCTTCCTTGCCTGTAATCCCACGCTCGCGTTCGATTCTTTCGATCTGAGCGCGTAGCCAGCGAGCCAGCGCCTCTTCCATTTCAGCCTGGCTGCCGGTGCGATAGAGATCTTCGACCGTTCGCCCCTCGATTAGAGGAATGAACCGGCAAGGAATGCTTTCTTTCTTCTGTCCGTCCGGCACAAACTGCTCCAGCAGACAGTTCTCGCAGGGATGCGGCCGCGCCGGATCGCAGAAATTGGGGCAGATCGGAGAATCCTCAAAAATCGCCGGCGCCCGCCACGCAGCATGCGGAGACCGACCGTAACCGCCGTCCATCAGGAAGCTCAATTCAAATCGAAGGACATCCAGGATATCGCGGCTATCTTCAGCCATAGGTCACCTCAATTTGAACGTCAGGATGCCAGAGAGACCAGCATTGCACCGTGTAACTGGTCACGAGGAATTGTGATTGCGATCACACTTCAACCGCGCCAAATCCAGCCCTATGCACGAAATGAGCCTGATTTTGCAAGATTCCCGAAAGAGGTCACGTGATGGAAATCACATCCAGTCGTGATATCCGTCATCCATTTTGGCGAGTATCGATCTCCTCAATCCGACTTGCCCGCACGCTGTTGCCGACCCGCCGCCTTAGGGTTCGGATCACATCTCGATGTACTCGAAATCACAGTTGGACCCGACATCAGAGTTTTGGGTGAATGCCTCAAGAAGGCCGAAGAAACAATTGCTCAGAGCTGAAAGCTGATCGCTACCAGTTAAGCTCACGGCTCATACGCGCAGCACGGATCCGATGCAAACATATCCCCGCTCATCACATATGCGCGCGCGCGCGACCCACCGCATACCGTCCGCACCCCACACCGTCCGCACTTGCCCTTGAGGTTCGAAACATCACGCAATGACACAAACAGTTGCGACTCGCAGTAGATCTCGGCCAGAGACTGCTTCGTTACGTTCCCCCCGGAAAGTGGCAGGAATCGGCTGGGATGCGCCTCACCGCGAGAGTTGATGAACACAAATCCCTTCCCGTCGTTGACGCCTCGTGGCGCGTAAGGAACCGCGGTCGCTTCATTGAGTCTGCCCCGAGACTCCCGCACCCGCTGCTGTAACAGATAGCGCTGGTAGTGCTGCCCTTCTGTGGTTTTGATCTGAAAATTCACCCGCCGCGAAGCGCCGTAAAGCTTCGCGAATACTTGCTCGTGCTCGTCTGCTGTGAGCATGTCGCTTGCCTCGTCCCGCCTTGCAGGAACGTAGAAGAAGACATGCCAGAGACTCACATCCAGCCGCGTCAACAGTTCGATCATCGGATCGAGATTCTGGAAGTTGCGGCGTGAAATCATCGTATTCACTTGCACGGGCAATTGCATTTCATGACAGAGTCCAATCGCCTCCATGGTGCGTCGGTATAGTCCGGGGATTGCCCAGAATCGATCGTTCAGCCCAGGCGTAGATCCATTTAGCCAGAATGCGAGGCGCATCAAGCCACATGCCTTTAGTTCAGCAATGCTTTCGCCTTCCACCTTCACCGTTGGCAGCAGGGTGAGCGATGTGCGAACCGAGTGCTCAGACGCGAACTCAATCAGTGGCAGCAGATCGGGTCTCGTCAGTGGATCCCCGCCTGTAAACGCCAGTAACGGCACATGCATCTCTGCAATCTGTTCAATGAGATGAAAGCCCTCAGCGGTAGAAAACTGCTGAAAGCTGCGGCTCGTTCGAGCCCGGACCGGTTTCCAATTGTTGGAATTCGTCACTTCCCAGGTAACTTGCAAAGGTCGCGAACGGTATCCGGAAGTCTTCGATACGGCCGCCGCGCGTTCCGCGTTCTTTTGCCGCGGATCCACCCAAGCTTCCATCGGGCCTTCCGCAGTACGATCAGAAATGGATGGCATGCGGCGATGCTAGGTTCGGCACCCCACCCCGGCAATGCGGAATGGCACAGGAGCCAGTGATAACCGTCACAATCTGAAGGAAAAAGTTGTGTGATTTATGTCACAAGGGCAAGTGACTTCTAGCATAGGGCCGCTTCCCCCTCCATGCGAATCTACCCCTGCGAGTCAGTTCTCAGGGTACGGGATTTGAGCACGATCCACTGCAGTCCTGTCATGCCAGCGGGGCTGGGCAGTGAGGCAACCGGCAACCCTGCTCTGTGATATCGTGCGAAGCAAAAATTCTTCCCCAGGAGGAAGCAAGGATATGAAACGCATTCTCGTAACCGTGTTGGCTTGCGGAATCTTAGCCGTCTGTGCATCACCCGCATTTGCCGACGATGCTGCAGCCACCTTCAAAGCCAAGTGCGCCATGTGCCATGGAGCAGATG
>DATJWZ010000481.1:0-2172 GCA_035500795.1 Candidatus Eiseniibacteriota bacterium
GGAATGGAATATCTCAGCCTGATCGCCACATATGAGCTGGACACGGATATGGTTTTGGCAGTTGACGGCGAAAACGACATGGAGCATATGGTCACCGGCGACCTCGTCGCGTCATCTGCACTCCCACGTTATGACGTTGACATCAATGGCACAGATGCCAAAGTGGTCATTGACAGTGGAGCCACTACACAGTTCATTGATGAGGCCACAGCGAATGCTATCAAAGCTCAGATCATTGTTATTACATCACGTCGTGTCAAGGTTGCAGGACGAGGACAGGTAGCACGCAGGATGGTGGACAGAGTTGCTGTGCTAGATGTCAAACTCGGAGATGTTCCTGCTGAACGGATTTACGCATATGTCATTGCACTGGAGGATCCAGATCTCATCCTTGGACGCGGTTGGTTGCGCAAACACAATCCCGTCATGGATTGGCGCACGGATGTATGTGAGATTGTACGAAATGGGCGACGCTATCAGATCAACCCACCGAAGCCGGTCCCACGTTTCAAAGTACAAGATGCGCTACATTATTTGGATGATCAATTGCTGGCAATGGAGTCAATTCCGAAAGAACAAGACCCCAAATCACAGCAGGCAATCCCAGCTGCAGCGAAAGAAAATATATTGGAGACACAATTCGCTCGGATCAAGGATATGCTTGAGGCAGACGATATGGATGCTAAGCTTTTTAAGAGGGGGAAGGAGTTGGTCAACCCACGCACTAAGCTACGTTATCTTCGGCGCTTGCTCAATCGCTGGATCGAGAAGAAGTGTCGGAACCTTCTACGGCCAATTGGTATCCCGGCGAAGCTCGCACCATTTGTTATCAACACGCAGGATCATGAACCCATTAAGATCCCTGCACGGCGCTACTCCCCTGTGGATCTGGCCATAATCAAGACCTTCGTGGACGAGAACCTCAAGAATGGCGTTATCTCAGAGTCCGACTCACCCTGGAGTTTTCCCATTGTTGTCGCCACCAAAGCAGATGGATCACCCCGTATCTGCATCGACTACAGAGCGCTCAATGAGATCACAATCAAGGATGCGCACCCGCTCCCATTCATTGACGAATCGTTCTTACATTTCCACGGAGCGAAATTCTTCACTACGTTGGACCTGAAATCAGGATATTGGCAAATTCCACTCAGTGCCGAAGCGAAGCTCAAGACGGCGTTTTCTACACGGAACGGTCATTACCATTGGAACGTCCTACCATTCGGTTTAACCAACGCGCCCGGTGGCTACCAGCGCCGGATGAACACAATTCTTGCGAAATTCCTCGACATCTTTGTTGTTGTCTATCTGGACGATGTTATGATCTTTTCACAAACGTTGGAGGAACATGTCGACCATGTCAAGCAGGTTCGTGACGCCCTCAATGAAGCCGGCATGATCCTTAACCTCAGCAAATGCGAATTCTTTGCTACCGAAGTCAGATTCCTTGGTCACATTGTATCGGCAGACGGCGTCAAACCCGATCCCAGGAATATTCAGAAAGTTCTGGACTGGCCGGTACCCCGCACGATCACTGACGTTCGCGGATTCAACAATTTGGCGAATCACTATGCACGCTATATCGAAAATTTCGCTGAATTGGCGCTACCCCTGACGGATTTGCAGAAAGGAAGCCCACCGAAAGGCGCCGCAATTGAATGGACCCCTGATTGTCAAGATGCATTTGACAAGATCAAGATGGCGCTTACGACAGCCCCTGTGCTGGCTCACGCGGATATGGCAAAACCGTTTATTTTGGACCCGGATTCCTCAGCATACCGAATCGGCGCAGTTCTACAACAATACACGGAGGACACAGATGGAAAGCAACGACTCCACCCAATCGCCTACGAATCGAAGAAGCTGACCCCCACTGAGCAACGCTATTCGTCACAGGAACGCGAACTGCTTGCTGCCAAGTACGCGCTCAATCATTGGCGTCACCTACTTGAAGGATCTGAGATCACTATTCGCACGGATCATGAATCGCTCAAAGTTTACCGGACGAAAAGACCCATGACGAAGCGTTTGGCGAGATTCATGGACGAAGTAGAACATTACGACCCTACTATCGTCTACCGACCAGGCAAACTACAAGTGGTTCCTGACGCTCTCTCTCGCATGGCAGGTCAATCAGAGGGAGAGCCCGCCGACACAGATCGTTTCATGGTT
>DATJWZ010000482.1:0-6138 GCA_035500795.1 Candidatus Eiseniibacteriota bacterium
GCGCTGCGCGACCATGCGTAATAGACCGGAATCCCCAAGAGCACGACGATCAGGCCCGGCCAGGTGTATTGCGGTTTGTAGCGCAGCAATACGACGTCGATAAATAGAGCCATCACAATATAAATGATGGGGAGCACCGGATAGCCAACTGCTTTATAGGGCCGGGGCGCGTCGGGATGAGTTTTGCGCAATACAAACAACCCAACAATTGTCAGGATATAGAACACCAGCACCGCAAAGATGATGTAGTCCAGGAGCTGTCCATAGCTGCCCGAGATGCACAGGACGCAGGTCCAGACCATCTGCACCATCAACGAGATGGCTGGGGTCTTGTAGGAAGGATGCAGTTTCGCGACATTCCGGAAGAAGAGGCCATCTTTGGCCATGGCGTAGTAGACGCGGGCGCCGGAGAGGATGAGGCCGTTCATGCAGCCGATGCTGGAGATCATGATAGCGGCGGCCATGAGCAGACCACCGGTGGCTCCGAACATCTGCGTCATGACGGCGGTTGCGACGCGATCCTCTGAGGCGTGGGTGATGCCGCGGCCGATGATGGTGGCAGCCCCTTCAACTCCGTTTAGGGGCAGGGCTGTGAGATAGATGAAGTTGCAGGCGATATAGAGAGCAATCACAACGCCTGTGCCCAGCGCGAGCGACAGGGGCAGGTTGCGGCTGGGATTCTTCACTTCTCCGGCAGTGAAGGTGACGTTATTCCAGGCATCGGCGGAGAAGAGAGATCCGACCTGAGCTACGGCGAGGATTGTCAAGGTTCCTACGAGGACGATTGGTCCACCGACGCCGACCTGAACGGCGTGCTGGGCACCGAGTCCTGCGTTGTGCCAGAAATTGCCGTGGAAGTTCGCCAATAAAGCCTGGGGATTGCGGCCAAAGGCAAAGCCTAACAGCGCCAAGCCGAAGAGTGCCAATACTTTCGCGGTTGTGAAGATGTTCTGGATGGCCGCGCCCGTCTTGATACCTAGAATGTTGATGAGCGACAGCAGGATGCTCAGCAGAATCGCCATCAGATTCTGTGTGCTGATGCCGACATCCATGTTGCCGAGCACCATGGGGCCGATTGGAATCGGAGGAACTTTCCAGAGATGCAGGAGCCAGTGTGTCGACGAGACCGAGGGCCAGAAGACACCGAGGAACTTTCCGAAGGCAACGCCGACGGCAGCGATCGTGCCTGTCTGGATCACCAGAAAGAGAGTCCAACCGTAGAGGAATCCCCAGAGCGGGCCCAGAGCTTCGCGTAGATAGACGTACTGGCCGCCGGCGCGGGGCATCATGGCGGCGAGTTCGCCATATGTGAGGGCGGCGGCGATCGTCATGAATCCGGTGACGGCCCAGGCGCCGATCAGGAGCGCGGGGGAGCCGACTTCTCTGCCAATGTCGGCAGAAACGATGAAGATGCCAGAGCCAATCATGGAGCCGATGACCAGCATGGTGGCGCTGGTGAGGCCGAGTCCCTGGACGAGTTCCTTGTCTTGATGGCTGTGGATATCCCAGTCGGTGGCGGCTGGCGGCGTGGTTGTTGGTGTGGTCAGAGACTCGCTCCTGAGTCGGTCGATGGTCCTGGGCGATGTCGTTGGTCGTCGGTCGTTGGTCGCTGGCTCAACAGGTTTTCGCGCTCTCTCCGCGAACAGATAACGATTGGGGACCAATGACGCATTTGGAGAACTTTACCTTAAGATGCGAAAAAATTCCTCTGCTGATTTGCGGGGATCGGGTATCAGGTCGGAAATCACAGCTACAGAGTCGGCACCTGCTTCGATCACTGAGGCGGCGTTTGCCCGAGTGATACCGCCGATGGCGACCAGGGGCTTGCGGGTCAAAGCGCGGGCTCGACGTACTCCTTCGAGGCCGACAACCGGGTCGGGCTTCTCTTTGGATGTAGTGGCGAAGACTGGGCCGATGGCTAGATAGTCGGCTGAGGTGAAATCGGCTTCACGAAGCTGCTCGGGATTGTGGGTGGACAGGCCAAGAAGGCGACTTGGACCAATGATTTTGCGGACCGATTCAGGGGAGAGATCGTCCTGGCCGACATGGACGCCGTTGAAATCGGCGGCGAGGCAGAGATCGGCACGGTCGTTCATGATGAGGGTCACCGAACTGCTGAGGCGCTTCTTGAGTTCGCGGGCGTGATCGAGCATCACGCGGGCGTTGCCGGATTTGTTGCGGTATTGGAGGAGGGTGCAGCCGGCGAAGACGAGATCTTGGGCGGCTGTGAAAAGCGCGTCGGTATTTGCAAAACAACTGGTATCGAGAATCGCGTAGAGTCGAGGGAGTTCGATCATCTAATGCCTAATATATCCGCTCTAACGCGATAGCTCACAAATCCAGTTGACTTCCCAAGTCTTGCCGCCGTCCGGCGAGTAGGACTGCTCCATGCGCGCCGAGTTCGGTGACAGATCGAGCCAGACGTAGCGCACAAGGATCGTCCGGCCCTTGAGGGTTTCCTGATGGAAAAACTCTCCGCGCTTGCCGTTAAAGGCGCCCACGACGGGAGGAGCTCGAGCGTGCCGTTATCGAGATCTATCAGGTAGATGCTCCACTGGTGTGTTGCCGGGTTGTACATGCGCAGGGTCTGGGCCTTGATTTGGAGTTTCTTGTCGGTGCTGGTGACTTCGAACTGCTCGAAGTTTGCATTGCTGTCGAGGAGTTTGTGGTGGTTTGAGATGCCGTCGTATTCGTCCCACTTGTTCGAGTTGTTGAGGCGATCTGGCAGGCGGCGAACATGAGCCCTCCAGTCGCCGATGAGGAAGTCGAAGTCGTGAGAGCCATCGCGCTGGGGAAGGTTGGCGGGGTTGTCGGCGGTTTGACTGTGCAGCGGAAGTACAAGCATTCCACTAAGAAAAAGCACTGCGATGATCAGAAACCTGACGCCCTTCATAGCAATTCATCCTTTCCAAACGATCAGATGCGCCGAAGACGTTTTGGTTAGCAGGCGGAATCCGCTTATACGGCCTTGTTGTTCTTCGCCAGGAATCTCTCAATAAAACCCGTGTCGAAGTTGCCTGAGCGGAAATCTGGGTCGGCGAGGATTTTGCGTTGCAGCGGGATGGTGGTATAGATGCCTTCGACGATGAACATCTCAAGCGCACGGGCCATGCGGGAGCAGGCTTCATCGCGGTCTTTGGCGCGGACGATCAGTTTGGCGATAAGAGAGTCATAGTACGGCGGGATGACGCCTTCCGCGTAGGCTGCGGTGTCGACGCGAACGCCGGTGCCTCCTGCCGGATGAAAGGCAGTGATCTTCCCTGCTGACGGCGTGAACTTTTCGGGATGCTCGGCGTTGATGCGGCATTCGATGGAGTGTCCGCGATGGACAATGGGGCCGTGCAGCACGTCGGACAGCTTTGCACCGGCGGCGATCATGATTTGGCTCTTCACGAGATCGACGTCCGTGACCATTTCCGTGACAGGGTGCTCCACCTGGATGCGGGTATTCATTTCGATGAAATGGAGCGTTCGGTTACGGTCCATCAGGAATTCGATGGTTCCAGCGTTCCAGTAGCCGATCTGTGCCAGCGATTTGCAGAGCACATCTCCAATCTCTTTGCGTAGTTCCGGCGTGACCTGCGTCGAGGGAGATTCTTCGAGCAACTTCTGATGGCGGCGCTGAATGGAGCATTCACGCTCTCCCAAGCTGACGACATTGCCGTGCTCATCAGCCAACACCTGGAATTCAATGTGGCGGGGGTGCTCGACGTACTTCTCCATGTAGAGATCGCCGTTGCCGAAGGCTCCGGCGGCTTCGGATGACGCGGCTTTGAAGAGGCCGGGTAGTTCCTCTTCATTGCGGACGATGCGCATGCCGCGTCCGCCGCCGCCGGCTGAGGCTTTCATAATGACCGGAAATCCGACTTGCCTGGCCCACTCGATCGCCTCGCCTTCGGTGGCGATGATGCCGTCAGAGCCGGGAAGAATTGGGACGCCCGCTTTCTTCATGGCGGCACGTGCTTTTTCTTTTTCGCCCATCAGGCGCGTGACCTCGGGGCGCGGGCCGATGAACTTGATGCCACTCATTTCGCAAACTTCGGCGAAGTTGGCGTTCTCGGCGAGGAGGCCGTATCCCGGATGGATGGCTTCGACATTAGCAATCTCGGCCGCGCTGATGACTGCCGGAATATTGAGATAGCTGAGCGCAAGTTGCGGCGGCCCGATACAGATGGCTTCATCGGCAAAGCGGACATGCAGCGAGTTGCGGTCGGCTTCGCTATAGATGGCAACCGTGCGGATGCCAAGTTCCTTGCACGCACAAATAACGCGCAGGGCGATTTCACCGCGATTGGCGATCAGGATCTTTTTGAACATAGTAAGCTATGAGCTTCGAGCTGTGAGCCGCGAGCAACCTCTCCGTTTTTCAAGCTCGTAGCTCATGGCTCGTAGCTCGCAGCTGGCGGACACAAAAAAAGGCGCGGCTCGTCACCGCTCCTTTGTCTTACAGAAACCTCACTTCTTCGGCCGGATCACAAATAGTTCCTGACCGTACTCGATTGGCTGTCCGTTGCTGGCCAATTTCTTAACGATTTCGCCCGCCACGTCGGATTCGATCTCATTGAGCAACTTCATTGCTTCGACAATACAAAGAACCTGGCCTACTTCGACGATGTCTCCTACTTTTGCAAACGGAGGCGCTCCGGGTGAAGGTGCTTCGTAGAAAGTCCCGACGATGGGCGACTTGACGGTCTGGAGACCTTCTTCTGGAGCGGGAGCGACCGGAGCAGCGGATGCCGGTGACGGAGTCGATGGCGCAACGCCAGGATTCGCGACCGCAGGAGCAGGTGGAACGGCATAAAAACGCGGTTCGGCTGCAGAGTGCACGATGGTGTGTTCTCCAGCGCGCTTGATTTTCACTTTGACATCGCCGCGCTCGAGTTCGAACTCGGCAATGTCCTTCTCGATCAAGAACTCGATTAGTTCTTTAAGCTCTTTTTGGTTCATTTGTGTGGTGGGACCGTTCTCTATCCCTGCCGCGCGCCCGCAGGGCAGTCTAACGAACCGGACGGGGAAAGCTATCCGGTTAACCGATTTAAGAAAACTTTGGCGGCGCGGCTTGAGCCGTACCCTTTCAAAATATCGGATAAGTACTAAATTGCTAAAAAATCCTTCTTTGTCGGTGTCAGAACCTCACAACCTCCGGCGGTGACGACGACAATATCCTCGATCCTCACGCCCCATTTGCCGGGAAAGTATACCCCCGGCTCAATGGTGATGACCATTCCCTGCTGGAGGATCTCTCGCTGACCGTCGCCGATGCGAGGGCCTTCGTGGATCTCCAAACCCACTCCGTGACCGGTGGAGTGGGTAAAATAGCGGCCAAAGCCAGCCTCGCGCAAACTAGTGCGGGCTGCTGCGTCGACCTCGCCCGCCTTTACACCAGCTCGAACGGCTTCGATGGCAGCTTGCTGCGCCTCACAAACGGCTTCATAGGCCTGGCGGGCCTCGTCGGATGCGGTGCCGACCCAGACGGTACGGGTCTGATCCGAACAATAACTTGAAAGTATAACACCGAAGTCGCAGACCACGAACGCTCCGGGGACGATCGGTTGCGAGGAGGCGCGCCCGTGTGGCAGGGCGGACCTCGGCCCGGAGGCGATGATCGTATCGAATGACATCGCTTCCGCGCCACCACGGCGCGCTGCCAATTCCATTTCCGCAGCGACTTCGACCTCTTTCACCCCAGGGCGCAGGACTTCGAGTGCGCGGTCGTAAATCTTTGCGCCCAGAAGGACGGCGGAACGGATTTTGGCGATCTCGTCGTCGTCTTTGATCATGCGGAAGCGCTCCACCACCGGGGGAGCGTCTTTGAAGAGGACGCTGGCAGACCGAGTCTGTGTGAGGCGCTTCTTCTCGGCCAGTGTGAAGTGGTCGGATTCGAGTCCGATGATTTGGCGGCGAGCGCGTTTGCGCCGCTTGGCCAGGAATTCTCCCAGCGCTTCGAGCGGCCCCTTGCGTGTGATCACAACCTTCGCGCTCTTGACTTCTTCATGCGCCTGCGTGTCGTAACGGACATCGCTGAAGAACGTGCTGGCTTTTGCCTCGACGAGCAGAAGTCCGGCGCTTCCGGTGAATCCGCAGAGGTAGCGAATGTTGGGAAGATGGCTGACCAGGAGGGCATCGAAACGGGTGGTG
>DATJWZ010000483.1:0-5975 GCA_035500795.1 Candidatus Eiseniibacteriota bacterium
GTGCCGACAAGCGCACCAGGCTTGCCTGCAGTTGATGCACCCAGATCTCGTGATATTCCTCTGCTTCTTTTTCGAAGCCCTCGGGAGCCCAATATCTTCCAGCGGTCAGGACGATGAGCGGGCGATCCCCTAAGCTGCCTGCGTTTTTTGCAGCATCGTTGATGTCGGGGTTTCCTCCACCTTCTCGCGGAACGATTCTTCCCTGGTCGGTCGCTGCGCAACCTTGCTCCGCGTCGGTGATGAACGCCTTGGGTTGTGCTTCGAGCTTCGCTAGTATGGCGGCCTGCTCGGGGCTGAAATCGGGCGGAGAAGGACGACGCTCTTCGCGAGTCATAAATCGAACTATGCCCAATCGCGCCGCTGCTGGCAGAGCCATGCAGATAAGGTGTCTCGTGCTGCCCGACATACGATTTAGAGGGGAAAGCGCGAAATCTGGTTCATGCATATCCGGAACCGCTGAATCGATGAAAACCAGACCAGCCACATCTGAAGGGTAGTGCGCCGTATAGATGTGAACATATTCGCCGCCGACCGAACCACCAGCCATCACGTAAGGAGGCAAAACTCCCGCACGGTGCAGCGCCTCGTGCAGATCGCTGACAATGCTGACGCTCGTTCTCGGCGACGATGGCGGATCGCTCCAGCCGACGCCCGCGCGATCGTACCAGCAGGTGCGCGTGAATGCTGCCATTTTGGCCTGGAGCCACAGCTGCGAATAACCGGGCGAATTGCCGCCCGGCTCAAGAATGACTGTCGGAGTACCCTGACCAGAGCAGGATAGGTTCAGGGTTCGTCCACCAATATCGATCGCTTGGCCAACTCGTGGAGGCAGTTGACTGGCGTCTCTTGCTCTTCCGATTTGCTCATAGGTAAAGCCCGCCAGGAGGGCCAGCGCGATCAGAGTCAGGAGTACGTAGGCGATTCGCAGAATCCACTTTTTCATGGGCGCGGCCTCCTAATACGAAGTGACCGACTCAGTAATTTATGACAAAGTGATCGTGACTTACGGGCGCATAGGCCAATGGAACATGAAGCTTCCAAATCCAATGAGGACCGGCAGGGCTCCGGCAATAGCGCCTATTGCCCACTTCCACAGTCCCGATCGCAGGAGCCACTGCCGCAACACAGAGATGACCGCGTCGTACAGCAGCGGCACGGCGCCCGATTCGGCACGGGACTCGTCGAATATCCAAAGAAGCTCTGACGCGAACTGCAGGCGGAAGGCTACTGGATGCAAACCGATGAGCCAGCGATATAAGGTGCGAGTCATCATGCCCTCTGGGGACGAATGTCGAGATGTTGTTTTGCTTGGCGAACCAGGGCCTCGAGTCTTGTGACTTCGGTTGTCAAGAGTCCCCGGCCAAAGCGAGAGAGCCGATAGTAGCGGCGCCTTGGATCATCGCCGGCAGAGCGTGGGGAGCACTCTTCCACGATGCCTTGATCGAGCAATTTCTGAAGATTGTCGTACAACGTGCCAGGACCCAATTTGTAGCGGCCATCTGACTGACGGGCCACCTCCCGCATGATCCCGTAACCGTGGCGATCTTCGCTTGCAAGGGCCAGAAGGATATGCAGCGTGGCAGGGGAAAGAGGCAGAAACTGATTAAAATCTTCCTTCATAGTCGATATCCGTTATATCGGAATCCGACTACTGGAGTCAAGTCTGATTTTTTAGAACAAACGTATGTGGCTTAACCCTCTGGCATTGTTCTACTCACGGATTCGGGATCAGGACGACAATTTTTGCGGACAACCACCCAGTTCACGATTGCGATTGCAACCGCTATCACCAGGATTAGCGATTTGTTGTACTCGATCTGAGTGAGAAGTGCCGCGCACATCAGTGCGCCTGCAACCCCTAACACGTTGCCGGCGGGTATCCTGAAAAGCGCTTGCTCCCGATTCTCTTTCCGCAGAGCAGGCAGTGCAGCGCAGGTAACACCGTAATAAAAGAGGCGTGATCCTGCCGAGAGCGTCGCGTTCCCGGCGAAACTGCCGAACAGCGCCAGCAGCCAGACCAGAAACACGAAGGTGAGAATCGATACGTAGGGCGTCCGGAAGCGTGGATGCACGAGAGCGAAGAACGCAGGGAAGTCGCCGCGCTCCCCGAGAGCGAACGTGATCCGTGGAGTGGCGAGGATGTTCCCGCTCAAGTAGCCGTAAACGGAGAGCAGAGCCCCGAGCGCTATGAAGGCTGCGCCGCTCCCACCGATTGCGATTCGCACTACATCGGCAAGCGGGCGTTGGCTGTGCGCTGGATCGGGCAAAGTACCTACGACCACCCATTGAATGACCGAGTAGACCAGCGCGCAGGTGAGCAGGCCTACAAACAGTCCGAAGGGAATGTCGCGGCGCGGGTCCTTGGCTTCGCCTGCAGAAATGAGTGCAGCCTCGAAGCCTCCGTAAGCAAAGATGAGGAGCACGATCGCGCGAGCCCATTGATTTGCGCTTGGCGCGATGGTTAGTTCTGGCACCGAGCGATGTGAAGAGAGAAGGTAGAAGGCGCCGGCCGCGCAAACGAATGCCAACGAACCGAGCTTCGCGATGGTGAAGAAGGTGCTGACGTGTGCCCCGGCCTTGACGCCTCGGATGTTAATTGCCGCAAGTACTCCTAGAAGTAAAGTGAGAACGGTGATCTTGGCGGCTTGCGAATTTGCTTCGGGCCAGAATTCTCCCAGGTATGTGACAAATAGATTGGCATTGGCGGCGCAGGCGGTCAGGCGCACGAACCAGACGAGCCAGGCAACTTGAATTCCCATAAAGCGTCCGAAGGCGGCTTGTGCGTAAAGATAAGGTCCACCGGTCTGGGTAAAGCGGGAAGCAACTTCCGAAAAACAGGCCATGATGATGGCCACGGCGAGAGCTGCCACCACGATGGCGACGACACTGGCGTGCCCCACGAGGCTTGCCAAAACGGAAGGCAAACCGAATACACCGCTTCCGATGATGCAATTGACGATCAGTGCTGCAAACGTCCATCGGCCAATCGCACGGACTAGTCCTTCGGCGGAAGTTTTTTCTTCGCGCTTTTCGTGCACGGCGAGTTTTTATCACAGATTTTTGTGCTGTCCTAAATTCATGAACCACGAAGGACACGAAGTATCACGATGGATAGGCAAGAGCAGCTGCATGCCCTTTTTTGCCCATTTGCGGGGATAGCAGTTAGAATCCCGCGAAAATCCAGAACGGCTCTAGGACGTAACTCTGATGGATCAACGGATTTGACCTGAATGTCGGAGCGGCATTGCGTCTTTATTACCGGCGGGACTGGGTACATGGGGCAACGGCTGATCCCACGCTTGGTAGTGCGCGGTCACCGGGTACGGGCGTTGGTGCGAGCGGCATCAGAGAAGAAGTTGCCAGGCGGATGTGAGCCGGTTGTCGGGAACGCGCTGGATGCGGACAGCTACATGCGTCAGGTCTCTCCGGCCGACACATTTCTGCAACTGGTGGGTGTGGCTCATCCGAGTCCGGCAAAAGCTGCTGAGTTTCGCAGGATTGATCTTCCCGCTGGACTCGGTGCGGTGAATGCGTCCGTTGCAGCAGGAATTCGGCATTTTGTTTACGTGAGTGTCTCTCATCCCGCGCCCACGATGCATGCTTACATTTCGGTACGCACGGAGTGCGAAGCTGCAATCGCAGCAGCGGGATTGAATGCCACGATTCTCCGGCCGTGGTACGTGCTGGGCCCGGGCCACCGGTGGCCGTATCTGCTGATTCCGGTGTACAAAATCGCGGAGATCCTGCCCTCCACGCGTGAAGGGGCGCGGCATCTTGGACTAGTGACTTTGGAACAGATGCTGAATGCACTAACGTTTGCGGTAGAAAATCCGGTGCAAGGCAGACGCATTGTGTGCGTGCCAGAGATCCGTGCGCAGAGTGCGTGAAACCCCCCGCCAATCGTGGCTTTTACGCTAGTGACCAACTCGCGGACGAAAGTAATGCAGAATTACGAAAGCGCATGCCCGTGGGACATCTACTCGCTCACGGTCGCCGATGAGATGTTGGATTGGCAACCAGCGATGGCCTTCGACGACATGAATGACCTGCACCTGCGAATCGCGCGCGTGACCGACGATCTACGTAAGATCCAGCAGGACTTGAATTGCGCGGCGATGCAGGCTCCGAGCGATCCCGAGTTGATGGAAGCTCTCAATTCGCTGGCGGAGACCGAGCCCATCGAGACGCTACGTGTGGCTCTCGACCAGATGCGGCATTTTCTTTGGTTCTACGAGCAGGTCACCAGCAATGAGCCCGAGTTGGGCGACAAGCTGCGACAATCTGGCGCCAAGGCCAGCAGTGACGAGACTCCGAAGGGCGGAAAATCTTTTCTGGATCAGCTCTCACGAGCTGACGAAATGGTGCTGCTCCACCATCTTGCCGAAGCGAAAAGGCGCAAGCCGAACTAGACACTAGGCGCCACGTCCCGCCACGATCGTCTTAAGGACTTCTCCATTGGAACTCAGAACTGCGAAGTCTGCGCTCGCGCCGGCCTTCAAGATCCCGCGGGAATCTGTCATCCCGACTGCATGCGCAGGATTCAGCGTTGCCGCGCGCACCGCATCGCGCAGGGTCCAATCCGAAAATTTCGTGACATTGCGAACCGCACGGTCCATGGTCAGAACGCTGCCGGCCAGGCTGTTGTTCGCAGTGCACTTGCCGTCTTTGACCTCCACTTCAATTGGGCCGAGCTGATATCGGCCTTCCGGCATCCCCGTTGCGGAGATCGCGTCCGTAATAAGGACCGCACGCTCGTGACCCTTGGCATGCAGGAAGACTTTCACGACTTCGGGCGAGACGTGAATTCCATCGGCAATCAAGTCCGCGGTAATGGAGTCGTCACTCAGCACTTCGCCGAGAATTCCAGGCTGGCGATGGTCCAGTGGCCGCATCGCATTAAATGTATGGGTGGCGTGACGGGCTCCAAGTTTGACAGCCTGCTGTGCAGCCGGGAGTTCGGCATCGGAATGCCCGATGCTGACGCAGACTTTGCGTCGCGCGGCCTCGGCGATGACCTCCATCGCGCCAGGAATCTCCGGAGCAATCGTCATCATACGCAGGTGGCCACGGGCGGCCTCCCAAAGCTTTTCGAAGATTTGAACCGTTGGCGAGACCAGAAGTTCGGGTGGATGGACTCCGCGGCGCTTGTGACTTAGAAATGGGCCTTCCAAGTGGACTCCCAATGGACGCGCCTGTACTGGACCGCTCCCGTTATAAGGTGCTTCAATCGCATCTGCCAGACGGTCTAAAGATGTATAGGTGGCATCGAGCGGGGCAGTAACGGTTGTAGGAAAGTAGCTAGTGACTCCATGCTTCGCGAGGAATTCGCCCAGATGCGGCAGTTCTGCGGGAGTTGCTCGCATGGCATCGATGCCACCACCGCCGTGAATATGGATGTCAAAATATCCCGGTGCGAGAACAGCATCCCCGAAATCGATCAACTTCGCGTCGCGCGGAACTTCCGTGGAGGAGCGAGAAGAAAGCGCGACGATCTGGCCGTCTTCGACAACGAGCAGAGGATTCGAAATCTCCTCAACAGGAGTGAATAAGCGATGAGCTGTAAATATCGTTCTCATAAATTTTGGAAAACCAGAAGAAGTGGAATGACGGAACCATCGTAGTCCGCAGCCACTGGTTCGGACAACTTACGTGGAGAGGTCGGAGCGACGTCTGAGCGTACCTCGAAGATGCAAGCGTTGTGGCGAGTGGGGCGTGCGAATTGGAAGCAAAACGCAGCGCCGGGTTCTAGAGCAACTTGAGGTCGCAATTCGCAACCTCAAGACTGTCTTTTGCCGCCGATGATGAGCCATGGGAGGGGCAGCCCTGAATGCTATAATCGCAATTGGTTGTTTCTGCGCTGGATGCATCGAAACTCCACAAAGCGTCCGCTCAAAGTCGGGGAGTGGCTCAGCCTGGTAGAGCACCTGGTTCGGGACCAGGGGGTCGGAGGTTCAAATCCTCTCTCCCCGACCATT
>DATJWZ010000484.1:0-6865 GCA_035500795.1 Candidatus Eiseniibacteriota bacterium
TTACGCGCAAATCTGCGACGCCTGGAGTCGGCCCGTGATCAGGATGGAAAACAACTCACCGTCGTTGAACTCCCGATGCCACAGCAAGTCATCTTCGAAGGCCGCAGACTGCCCGCGAGCTACGCCAATTTCTATATTGCAAACGAAGTCGTGCTCGCTCCAGTGTTTAATCGGCCAAACGACCGTATCGCGCTGAACACTTTGGCCGAGTTATTTCCAACCCGTGAAATCGTCCCGATTTACTCCGGCGATTTCATTTGGGGGCTGGGCGCCATGCACTGCATGACCCAGCAGCAGCCAGCGTAACCCTTCTAACCACAAAGTACACAAAGGATGCAGCGCAGGATTTCCTTTGTGAGCTTTGGTGTTCCTGTTGACTCCAATCAAATTGGGCAAAGTGTGTAGAATAAGCTCCTGCGATTGGTTGCCCACATTTCGGGGCACAGCACAATTCCTCCGCGTTGAGGTTCTACTAATGGCCGATAAAGCTCTTGTTGATCCACAGTCCACAAATATCGATTCGATCCTTCAGGAGCAGCGGAAGTTCGATCCGCCGGCGGAATTCAGCCGTCACGCGCACATCAAAGGCCTCGAGGAATATGAGCGGCTCTACAAGGAATCCGTGGACAACCCCGACGCGTTCTGGTCGCGAATCGCCAGCGAATTGCACTGGTTCAAAAAATGGGACAAGGTTCTTGAGTGGAATTGCCCGTGGGCCAAGTGGTTTGTCGGAGGCGAGATTAATCTCTCATACAACTGTCTCGACCGCCACGTAACCAGCTGGCGCAAGAATAAAGCAGCCATCGTGTGGGAGAGCGAGCCCGGCGAAATCCGTGTGCTCACCTACCAGCAGCTTCATCGTGAAGTCCAGAAGTTCGCGAACGTCCTCAAGAGTCTCGGCGTGAAAAAAGACGACCGCGTCGCCATCTATATGGGGATGACACCCGAGCTTCCTATTGCGATGTTGGCATGCGCACGCATTGGGGCGCCGCACACCATTGTCTTTGGTGGATTTTCTTCGAACGCGCTGATCGACCGCATTCACGATTCGCAGGCATCAGCGGTGATCACACAAGATGGATCCTATCGCCGCGGGGCGGAAGTCAAACTCTTCCCTGCAGTCGAAGAAGCTCTCAAATCCTGCCCCAGCGTGAAGCACGTTGTGGTTTACAAACGCACCGGTACTCCGATCAACATCCAGGCCGGACGCGACCACTGGTGGCACGAGTTGATGGCGAAAGCCTCTGATGTTTGTCCCGCGGAACCGCTTGATTCTGAGCATCCGTTGTACATTCTGTATACATCTGGCACTACGGGCAAACCCAAAGGGGTTGTGCATACCACAGGTGGATATTCCGTCGGCACTTATCTCACGACAAAGCTCGTATTCGATCTGAAAGACGAAGACACATACTGGTGCACCGCCGACATCGGATGGGTCACCGGTCATAGCTACATCGTTTATGGCCCGCTGCAGAATGGCGCCACCAGCCTGATGTACGAAGGCGCACCCAATACTCCCGAGCCCGACCGCTTCTGGTCGATCATCGCGCGGCATAAAGTGAACGTCTTCTATACCGCCCCAACTGCGATCCGTACTTTCATCAAATGGGGAGACGAGTGGGCGAAAAAACACGACATGAGCAGTTTGCGCCTGTTGGGCAGCGTCGGCGAGCCAATCAATCCCGAGGCGTGGATGTGGTATCGGGAAACCATCGGCGGCAACCGCTGCCCGATCGTTGACACCTGGTGGCAGACGGAGACCGGCCACATCATGCTCAGCCCGATTCCAGGAGCCATCGCTACCAAGCCCGGCTCTGCCACACGGCCGTTCCCCGGTGTGGTGCCTGACATCGTCAATATGGAAGGCAAGTCCGTTCCCGACGGTTCCGGTGGATACCTCGTCCTTAAGCGTCCGTGGCCGGGAATGTTGCGCACGGTTTACGGCGATCCCGACCGCTATGTGAAGAATTACTGGTCGCAAATCCCCGGTATGTACTTCACGGGAGACGGCGCGCGCAAGGACAACGATGGGTATTACTGGATCATGGGCCGCGTCGATGATGTACTCAACGTCAGCGGGCACCGGCTCAGCACGATGGAAGTCGAAAGTGCCTTGGTCGCGCACGACGCAGTCGCGGAAGCTGCGGTAGTTGGGCGTCCCGACGATCTGAAAGGACAAGCTATCGCTGCCTTCGTCACGTTAGAGCAAGGCCGCCAGCCTTCCGATGCCTTGAAAGAAGAACTTCGCAAGTGGGTCGCAAAAGAAATTGGAGCGCTCGCCAAACCCGATGACATCCGCTTCACGGACACGCTACCAAAGACGCGCAGCGGCAAGATCATGCGCCGTCTACTGCGCGAACTCGCCACGAGCGGGGAGGTCAAGGGCGACACGACGACACTCGAAGATTTCACCGTGATCGCGAAATTGAAAGAACACGACGAGGTATAGTTGTTCCCACATCGGGCTGAGCGTCCCGGGCGAAATTAGTTGCGATCCTTTATGGTGAAGCTTGTACCGCCTCGACCGCCAGGAAGTACACGCAGAAAAGGCGATGAATCACTTCTACCTTTTAACCGCATTCAGATCCCGGAAGGCTTCATCGTTCTTTAGTCGCTTCGGGAAACTTTTCTCATAGCTCTGCAGTGTGGGGCAAATCATGTGATGACGCCAATCGAATCCAAACTTCTCCATCTCGTCGAGGGCGTCATCGGCAGTCCATCCCTGCTCGGCCATTCGATACGCCGCAACTGCCATGCCTGTCCGATCGTCGCCTAGCCGGCAATGAACGAAGACTTTCTTGTCGGGATTGTCCTCGATAACCTTTAAAAACTTCGCAAAGGGCTCATCTGAGGGAAACGGGCAGTGCCAAGGAATGGATATGTACTTCATTCCCAGTTTGTTCACTGCCCGCTTCTCGTTATCGTTTGGGCCGCTACGCATATCAACAACAATCGACACGCCAATCTTCTTTAGGCTCTCAAACCCATCAACCCCAGGTTGCCCGCCGCGGAAGAGATTCGGAGCGACCTCGCCGAAGTTTGGGAGACCCACCTCGTCTTTTCCGCTGCCCATCGATTTTTGCGAGGGCGGCGCATCAGTCTGCGCACTGACTTGCGCCTTCGGAGCCGACAGAATGCAGACGAGAAAAAGAAAAAACGGAGCGAGATAAAAATGCCGAAGCGGTTTCACTTTTCGATTGGATGCAGCACGATGCGGCAAAGTTCGACGCAGGGCAATTCTCTTCGTAACGCCCAAAGGCTCACTGGGTCAACTTGATCGCAAGCTGGCGCTCGGGTTGCGTCATCTCGCTCCAAAGCTTTGACAGGTCAGTTTGTACCGATTCGTTATCCGGTTGTTTGCGCAACGCCAAGGCAAACCAGCGATACGCGGTCGGCAGATCACGAGGTGTACAGAGGCCCGCGGAGTAAAGGGCGCCCATCTCCACCATCGCTTTGGGATTTCCGGCGTTTGCCGCTGGCCTCAACAACCGCACTCCCCGATCGCAATCCTGAGGTGCTCCTTTTCCGTACAGATATTTGCGAGCTTCGCTGACAGGATCCGCTGGAATGGTCGGCCGTGGCTTAGGCGGAGGTTCCGCTTTGGGCTTAGTGGGCGCTGGCGCATCGTCCGTCGCGTCGCTCTCGTTATTATTTGCTTCCGCGGAGTCAGCCGCCTTCTTCTCTGAGCTCGGAGTTGCACTGGGTGTGCTCGCTGGCTTGTCCGGCGCAGCGCTTGCGCTGGCGCCATCGGGTCGCTTTGATGCGTCTGTTGATCCCGAAGCACTTACGGTAGGAGGAGTTCCCGCAGGTGCCGAACCAGACGGAGATGAGTTATTCGCACTTACGGGAGGTGCGGGTGTCGGTTGTTCCGCAGGCGGCGGTTCCGGTGTGATGGATGGAGTTGTTGATGAATTCGTAGGAGCGGGTGTCGGTGTCGATCCCGGTGAAGACGCCGGGGATTCTGCCGTTCCCGGCTGATCCTGTGTTATCGCGGGCTTTTTCGCCGGGGGATTCAGAAACGCGAATCCCTGGTTCTTCCAGCGCAGATACCCGAATCCGATCGCCAGTCCGAGAGCGATCAGGATCAAAATAAACTTCCAGAGTCCTGAACCCTTATGGTCGTCTTCGTCCTCAAGCAAGTAATGAAGGTTGCTCGCTGGTGGAGCACTATCAGGGTCGATGCTGATACTTGCGCGTCTCGATGGAGTTACGCGGGTCGTGGGCGGGTCGTTGAGTCCCAAAAATGACGGGCCGCTGATTAAAGGTGGATCATTGGGGACTGGAGCTGGCACCGGAACTTTTCGGGGTGTCTCCGTGGATGCGTGCGTCTGTGCAGTGTCCGGCCGAGTGGATGGCGCGGATCCGACTCCTACGGCGTGGGGCTTATTTGCTGGCGGCGCAGGCGCAAGCAGAGTAGTGCCACACATCCCGCAGAAACGGTTGTCGTCCGGATTGTCATTGCCGCAACGTGGACAGCGCACACAATCTCCTGATCTTATAGCTTACGATATCTTGGACGTTCGATGCAGGCCATGGCTGGTTCAAGCACGGTCTTCACGAGGCGCCGTTAACCGCAAATGATCGAACGCAAGCCCGCCCACGAACATAGAACAATTACTGTTGTGGGACGCAATCTGGAAGTGCTGCGCATTCCCGGCCGCCCTGGCCGAACTGACCTGGTATTTCTCCATGAAGGACTCGGTTCCGTTTCCCATTGGCGGGACTTTCCTGCCCTAGTAAACGCTTCAAGCGGATGTTCGGTAACTGTCTATTCGCGCTATGGCTCAGGTGAGTCTGATGTCTTAGGCGAGCCTCGCTCGGTCGGTTACATGCACGAGGAGGCGGAGACTACGCTTCCCGCTCTGCTTAAACAGTTGCGGATCGAGAAGCCTATTCTCGTCGGGCACAGTGACGGCGGCTCAATCGCCCTCATCCATGCGGGAACTCACAATCACCTACGCGGTCTCGTCCTGCTTGCCCCGCATGTCTTTGTTGAGGATCTTAGCGTGCAAAGCATCGCCAAAGCGAAGGTGGCTTTCGAAACCACAAAGCTACCGGAGATGCTTGCCCGTCATCACCGCGATGCAGGCGCTACATTCCGGGGATGGAACAACATCTGGCTAGATCCCGCTTTCCGAGGCTGGAACATCGAAGAATATCTGCCTCGCATCAAATGCCCTACATTGGTAATTCAGGGACTCGATGATCAATATGGAACCATGGCTCAAATCGAGGCGATTCGCAAACAAAGCGGCGGCAAGGTAGAGGTGCTGGCACTTCCGAACTGCGCCCACTCACCCCAGCGCGATCAGCCAGAAAAGGTGCTGCACGGAATCACAGAGTTCATCGCCAATCTCTCTGACGAATAGCTCCTCGAAGAGTGCCTGCCTGTCCTTATTTTGATTCTCGCATGAGAAAGAGACTAAGCCGCCGCATCATGCGAATGTCCTAATCCGGAGTACATCTGCAGAAACCTCAGCACCTGCGAGCGGGTGAATATCCCTTGCAGGTTCCCATTTGCAATAACGGCAAGCTCATTCACCTTCTCCCGGCTCATCAGTTCCAAGGCTTTTACCACGGGCATCTCCGGAGAAACTGTCACCATCCGGTTCAGCGGACGCATGATTCCCTGCAAGCTTGTCTGCCCCCATCGATCGCGGCTAACCGCTCGAGCATCCTCGGCCGTTGCGATTCCCACCGCATGGCTGTCCTGCATCACCACGAAACAACGGTGCCCGCCGTGCAGAAGATATTCATCCACAAAGTCGCGCACGCTGAGATAGCTGGGAACATTCGCACAATCGCGTTCCATCAACTCGCCTACACGATGTCCCCGTAGCCCCTCCACGATGCCAACCTGCGCGTAGCTGCTACGTGCAGCATCGAGCAGGAACCAACCAATAAAGGCTATCCAAAGCCCGCCGAAATTGGATCCTACAAAAAACCGATACAAGCCCACGAGGATGAAGAAAAAGGCAATTCCTTGTCCAATGAGCGCCGCAGCCTGGGTCGCGCGGCCGGGATTCTTTGTAATCCACCAGGCGATCGCACGCAAGACGCGTCCGCCATCGAGCGGAAAGCCGGGGATCATGTTGAATGCTGCGAGGGCGAAATTGATGTATCCGAGCCAGAGCAATACTGCCAGCACGGGATTATGCGGATCACCGATCGACGGTGTCCAGCCAAAGGCTCTTCCAACACCTACGCAGATGAAACCAATAAGGAAACTTGTGAGCGGCCCCACAATTGCGATCCAGAATTCGCTCTTGGCATCGGGCGCGTCAGACTCGATCTGCGAGACCCCTCCTAGCGCGAACAATGTGATGGCCCGTACGCGCAGTCCCCGCGACTTTGCGACTAGGGAATGCGCGAGTTCGTGAAGCAGAAGCGTTACGAAGAACAGAACGGAAGTGATGATCGCCGCGGCCCACACCACGCCGGGACTCCATCCGGGCGCTACTGCATGAAAATGAGACGAGAGCGAGAAGGCAATCAGGAGTGCAATTAGCAACCAGCTATAGTGGAGGCCGATCTCGATCCCACCAATATGTCCAAGCTTGATCTGTGCCCGCACGACGACACCACCTTCAATTGATTAGATGCGTGCGAATTGTAAGTGAGTGGCCGGGAATTGGGTGGATTGCGAGAGAGAAGAAAGCGTCAGATCGAAAAACTGGCGGAGAGGGAGGGATTCGAACCCCCGATACCCGTTAAGGTATGTCCGCTTTCGAGGCGGATCGTTTCAACCACTCACGCACCTCTCCGCGTCGGACAAAATCGATGGTTTTATCGTTGCCTCATGATTCGTGTTCGGCAACTTCGGTCCTGATGGCCGGCGACTAGCGACCAACGGCTAACGACG
>DATJWZ010000485.1:0-3456 GCA_035500795.1 Candidatus Eiseniibacteriota bacterium
CCTCGCGCCATATATGGAGATTATATTTCCCAAATAGGCGAACTGATAATCTTCAACATCATCAGCCAATATTGTTCATCCAGCCTCTTTCGCTAACTTCCATGTTAGAGCCGAGCAGATAGTCTTGACATCGTCTTTATAATCAAGGCGGTCTGTTTGAGATTCAACCTGGTCCAGCTTTCCGGATAAATGTCCGCCTTTTGAGGGGGAGGCGGTAAATCACGGATATTTGAGTGTTTTTTCTGTACCCCCTTATCAGCAGGCATTCCTGCAGCCGGCTCTCACCGATAAGGCGTCGCCACGTTTGCCGTCCTCGCATTACAGCTCGGCATCTTTCCCGGTCACGATCGTGTGTCTTTCGTATCTGCTTGTGTCGATCAACCTTCCGGAGCGTGAACGAAAGACGAGGCTTCGCGTCCGGATCACTCTCGAGCGATCTCGATCGCGCCATTCCCGGCGCCTGGAGCCGGCATGGAGAGTAATAAGCAGGACCTCCAGAGGATCCTCGATGAAGCGCAGCAAGGCCTTCGCAATCAAACCGAGCGGCTACAGGCGGTCTGCGATGTCAGCGACCTACTTTCATCGAACTGGGATCTTCAGCAGGTGTTCCCCCGAATCTCGGCAAGCATCCGCCGCGCCTTGTGCCACGAGTTCGCAAGTTTTGTGTTGCACGATCCCAAAACCGACCTCCTCGTACGCCAGGCCATCGATTTTCCGCTCGGGAAAGGCATCATTGATGCCGTGCAAGTCGTGACCCCGCGAAGTCCCTCAGGTTTGGCCATGCAGGAGCGCGTGATCAAGATTTTCTCCAGGGAAGAGCTGGTCTGTATGGAAGAAGAAGTCGCGACCAGCATGGCGGCGGAGGGATTGGAGTCAGTGTGTTGTATTCCCATGATGCGGCCGGGCGGAGCGCTTGGCGTACTGGTGGTCGGGAGCACGCGCCAAAAAGCATTTCGCGAAGAGGATATGAGTCTTCTCGCACAGGTTGCCGCTCAACTCGCCCTGGCAATCGAAAACCACCGTGCCGCCGTCGAGTTGCAGCAACTCAAGGCACGGCTTAACGAAGAAAAGCGCTACCTGGAAGGAGGGCCGCCTCGGCGTGGCGACTTCCCTGAAATTCTTGGTGACAGCGCTGCGCTCACGCAGGTCCTTGGTCAGGTGCTCACCGTCGCCCGCAGCGACGCCACCGTCATGATCCTGGGAGAGACCGGCACTGGCAAAGAACTGATCGCCCGTGCCATCCACCAGATGAGCCGTCGCAAGAATGCGCCGTTCATGAAAGTTAACTGTGCGGCCATTCCGATGGGTCTTCTCGAAAGCGAACTGTTCGGCCATGAAAAGGGCGCATTTACCGGGGCGGTAACCCGTAAAGTCGGGCGGATGGAGGTTGCCGATGGCGGCACTCTATTCCTCGACGAGGTCGGCGAGATCCCGATGGAACTCCAACCCAAGCTACTGCGCGTGCTCCAGGACCAGGAATTTGAACGGTTGGGCAGCACACACACTCAAAAGGTAAATGTGCGCATTTTGACCGCTACGAACCGCAACCTGGAGGAACGAGTCGCTCATCGGGAATTCCGTAGCGATTTATTTTACCGGCTGAACGTATTCCCCATCCGTATGCCGGCCTTGCGCGAGCGCCGCGAAGACATCCCCCTTCTGGTCCGCCATTTCGTGCACAAGTTTGCCAGCCGTATGGGACGTTACATCGAAACTATTCCAAGGGAGACAATGGGCGCCCTTTCGCAGTGGAACTGGCCCGGAAACGTTCGCGAGCTCGAGAACCTCATGGAACGCTCCGTCATCCTCAGTGAAGGAACCGTCCTTCGGGTTCCGCTGGAAGAAATTCAGGTCCACGATGAGATGTCTTCTGCTCGTTCGAGCCATACTCTCGACAATACGGAGCGGCAACACATTATCCGTGTCTTGAGGGAAACCAGCGGCGTCATCTCGGGTCCACGCGGGGCGGCACAGCGCCTCGGATTGAAACGAACCACCTTACAATCCAAGATGCACCGCCTTGGTATCACTCGCGACGACTACCTCGGTCCGTACAAAAGCTGACCCTTCACATCCCGCTGCCGATGGCGCCTGCCGAATGCTCGGCATTTTGACGGAACCACGGCGGCCCACGAAACCGCGACTCACGCCGCTATCCCGAAGCCGTTCCATTCAGGGAACTTGCAGACCCTTTTCCATTTGCCGTTTTGGAACTCCGCTTGCCTCTTGTCTTTCGTTCTCGCCTCTGGCCGGCGCCTCCCTCCGCCCGTCTTTGGAGAAACAGACACATCCCATTTTGCAGTTGGTAGCGGACTGTTCGGTCGTAACAGACCTGGCTCCGTTGCCGTGGAGTTGTCGAGTGTTACAAACAAAGAGAGAAACGCATCCCGCTCTTGATTTGCCGCTCCGAAGTTCTCCTGGTTTGGCTACTTCCACGAGAGGTTGGCGTTGCCGAAATTCTGGCAACATCTCATGTCCGCACAAGGATATTGGATTTAACCGGCTTTCGCACTCGTGGATTACTTTTGACAGGGCTTTCCAGCCCGAACCGAACCCGGGCTCCCAACCGAAGGAAATCGATCCACTGTACTTGTTCGCCTGCCACCTCGCGTGGGAGCGTCACGAAGAACCGAGTGCCGGATGGGAACTGATCTCCGCCGCGAATAGCGCGAATAGCGATACCAGAGCACACGCTCGCGGTCTACTCTCCAGCTCGCGGCACTGCGGCGGATCGGGCCTCGCGCCCTCGACAGAGATACTTTCCCGGAAAGAGCGACCAATCCCAGAAAAGGATGACGATATGAAAACGCCCTACGAGCTGGAGATCATCGAACACTGCGCCGAGTGCACGAATCAGGGTTGCGGCTCTTTTTGCGATTTTGGCCCTGAACTCTTGCAGGATCTCGATGAGATAAGCCATAAGATGACGCTGCCTCCGGGCGCGCTGTTGTTCGTGGAAGGACAGACTCCCCGAGGAATTTTCATCGTTTGCTCCGGCCGTGTGAACCTGTCGACCAGCTCACGCGAAGGCAAGATCCTGATCCTCAAATCAGCAGAAATGGGGCAGGTCCTGGGCCTCAGCGCAACGGTTTCCAATACCGGGTACGAAACCACGGCCGAAACCGCCACGCCGTGTCAGGTGACCTTTGTCGATCGGAAGCACTTTCTCGACTTCATGCTCGCCCAGAGCGAGGTTGGGCTACATACGGCACAATGTCTGAGCCGTGACTATCAGTCGGCCTATGGCGACATCCACGATTTGATTCTGACGCGCTCGTCGGCCGGAAAGCTTGCGAGATTGTTGCTTTCTCAATGCGCCAACCAGGCTGAGACAGAAGGCCGCTGCCCCACCTTACCCATGACTCACGAAGAAATGGCGCAGCGCATTGGTGCTTCGCGTGAAACGGTCACGCGATTGCTTACTACCCTGCGAAGGAAACGGCTCATTCGCCTCGA